>NZ_BAAGPS010000049.1:0-14896 GCF_054783935.1 Streptomyces pseudoechinosporeus | reverse complement strand
ATCCCGACCGTGACATCAAGCCCAAGGTCGTGCGCACCACGCTCGAAGGACTCGTCGCCAAGAGCCATGTCCACCGCACCAAGCAGGGCTCGTCCGTCTACTACACGGCATCCGAGACTGCCCCGGCCGACACCTCGCCGGAGCAGAAGGACCTGGTCACTGCCTGACGGAGAAGGCGCCCGTCGCGCACGACCGTCGCCACCGCCACCGCAGAGCGGGAATCGCCGGAACGTTGTCGCCGGTGCCCGCCCGACAGACCCAACCGGCGGGCGCCTCAGCACAACGGCAAAGGCGGCGCCGATCCCTGTAGCCAGACGCAACCGCAGCTCGGGCTGGACGGTTGGGCGGCGCCGTAGCGGGCGTCGTGCTCGGTCTTGCGCGGACCGTAAAGGATCACTCCGACGCTGCCCCCGGCGCTGGGTACCGGGTCACGTGAGGCCTGCTGCTGATGACATCGGCGCGGCGGTGCGCTCGGAAGAGACGGACGGAGACATGGTCGCCGTCATCGGGCGCGTCGAGGATGTCGACTCGGTCAACGAGGAGGCCGTTGTCGACGAGGAGGTCTTCCCACAACGTCGGTGAGAGCACCCACATCTGCACGGTCAGCGGCTTCCCGCCGGCGAGCGGCAGGATCTCCGGGCGGGCGGTGACGCTCTGGGAGGGGCCGCGGCCAGCTGCGTTGGTGTGCAGGACGGAGAAGAACAGGCGGCCGTCCGGCTTCAGGGCGGAGGCGACGGCCGGGAGGAGCCGGTGCGGGTCGATGTAGCCGAAGCCGTGGATGGAGTAGATGACGTCGTACGGCTCGATGGCCTGCGTCAGGTACTCGACTGCGTCGGCGTGGATGAGGCGCAGGCCCGGCAGGTTTCCGTATCGGGTGGTGGCGCGCTCGTGCTGGGTGGCTGAGGCTTCGACGGCGTCGACCGTGGCGCCGTGCTCGCGCACCAGGTGTGCGGCGTGCTTGCCCAGCCCGGAGCCGAGGTCGAGGACCCGCTTGCCGGACAGGTCGCCCAGGACCTCGGCACTGGGGCCGCTCGGCCAGAAGCCCCAGGTGATGCGGTTGGCATCGGGAACGTCGGTGGCTCGTTCGATGTGGTGCCTGCCGTACGCGGTCCAGGCGGCCAGATTGGTCTGCTCGCTGCTCAAAGGGGTCTTCTCCGATCGAAGTGGGTTACGGGTGCAGGGCGAAGCAGGCCAGCCGGTCGAGGTCTACGGCTGTCACGGTGGACCAGCCGGCGGTGAGGAGTTCGACGTCGGATGCGGTGATCCCCAGGCTCTTGAGGGGATCGTCGTCGCCTCGTCGGTCGGCGAGCTCGGTGACCACCCAGAAGGTCCCGCCGGGGACGAGGAGTTGACGGACCCGGTCCAGGAAGGCGCCCTTGTCGGTGATGAACCGGAATACGAGGCGGCAGGTGATGACCGCGTACGCCGGATCGGGCAGCTGGCTGAGGTCGTCGGTGGCGAAGTCCATGACCTGGAAATGGGGGTGAGCTCCTGTGCCCGGGCCGGTGTCCGTGGCGAGGGCGATGGCGCTGGGTGCGCAGTCGATGCCGGTGGTCCGGTAGCCGAGGTGATCGTGCAGTTGGCGGGCGAGGGCACCATCGCCGCAGCCCAGGTCGAGCGCCGGCCGTCCGTGGCCGGGACCGAGGTGTTCGGCGAGGAGTTGGGTCTCGGCGTCGGTGGTCTGCCGGTAGCGGCGGCCGACAGCCCACAGGGGCTCCCAGTAGGCGACGGGGGAGGCGATCACGCGTTTTTCCCTTCGGTGCGGTAGGCGGCTCGGTCCTGCTGGAGGCGCCACAGTTCCTGCATCAGGCCGGGCTGGTTGACCAGCTCGTGGAAGGTGCCTTCCTGCACCACGCGGCCCTTGTCCATGACGACGATGCGGTCGGCGACGGAGGTATTGGCGAGGTTGTGAGTGACCAGGACGACGGCACGATCGCCGGCCATGTCGCGCAGGCCGGTGAAGATGCGGTGCTCGGCCCGCGGGTCGAGGTCCGAGGTGGGTTCGTCCATGACGAGCAGGCCCGCGTCACGGTGCGCCGGTCTGGCCACCGCGATGCGCTGCCACTGTCCCGGAGACAGCGCCACGCCGCCCCACCACTCGCGGGCCAGCAACGTGCCCAGCCCCGACCGGAGGGTCTTGATCACGTCGTCGGCGCCGCTGGCCCGTGCCGCGCGCTGCACGGCCGCGTCGCCCTCGGCGCGCGGCTGGCCCAGGGTGATGTTCTCGCGCGCGGTCATGGGCCAGCGGGCGAAGTCCTGTGGAACTACGGACGTTTGCCGCCACATCTGGTGCGGACAGAGGTCAGCGACGCTGACGCCGTCCCAACTGACGTCGCCGCTGGTGGGCAGGTTGAGCCCGGACAGCAGTTTCATCAGGGTCGACTTGCCCGAGCCGTTCTCCCCGACGACGGCCACGATCTCGCCTCGGCGGACCTCGAAGTCGACGTCGTGGAGGGTGTCCTGGTCCGCCTCCGGGTATCGGAAGGTGACGTTCCGCAGGGTGATGTGGCGCGGTCGTCGGGGTGTGAGGTCGCCGCGGTCCAGGCGCTGGCCGGCGGCCTCGGTGACGAACCGCTCCCAGTCGTCGAGGTAGAGCCCGGTGCGCAGCAGGTCGCGGCCGTAGCCGACGAGTCCCTGCAGTCCGGTGGCCGCGGAGCGCAGCGCGAACACGGCGGTGCCGACCGCTGCCGCCGAGATCCGGCCGGTCCCCAGCAGCAGGAACACCGCACCCCACACCAGCGAGGACGCCAGCCCGGTGGCGGCGGCGCCGACGACGGCGATCTTGGCCCGGTCCCAGGCGGCGGTGTTGCTGGTGGCTTCCACCCGCTGGGCGCTGGCCTTGTACTTGGCGAGCAGATAGGGGGCAAGCGTGTCGGTGCGGACCTGGTCGGACTGGTTCTTGGCGATCAGGTGCCAGCGCAGCATGGTCATCACGCGCCGGTCCTTGTGGGTGGCGACCACCGCCAGGTACGTGACGCGTTCACCGCGGATGGCGGCGATGGCCTGCGGTACGGCGGCCAGCAGCAGCAGGGGCAGGAGCAGCGGGTACAGGCTGGCCAGGACCACGGCGGCCGCGATCAGGGTGGCCAGGGAGGAGATGTAGTTCTGGGACTGGCCGATCATGTCCCGGCTGACGTCGACGCCGCGCTCGGCGGCGTCGAAGCGGTCGTTGAAGCCGGGGTGGTCGTAGGCGGCTTGTTCCGCGTTGGTCGCCGCTTCCAGCATCTTGTATTCCGCCTCGCGGCTGATGCGCGGGGAGAGCCGGTTGGACAGGGCCTGGATGGCGATGCCGAGCAGGGCCCGCAGTCCGGCCGTCCCGGCCAGTACGGCCACGGCCGGGATCGCCGCGGGCAGCCGGCTCGTGTCGTGTGCCGTCTCGATGAGTACGGAGAGCGCCGCGGTGGTGGCGAACAGGCCGAGCGCCCCGGAGATCCCGGAGATGATCTGGCAGGCCAGAAGGGCGACGACGGCCTTGCGGTCGACCTCCCAGGCCAGCGAGAAGGTCCTGCGGATCAGTGAGGGAAGGCGCCGGGCCATGGTGCGGCCGGTCAGCAGGTCGGCCAGTTCCAGGCTGTCCCCGCCGGGGTGGTCGAACGCCAGTTCTTCCTCGACGGCGGGCGCCGCTGTCACGTCGTCGGTCTCGCCGCCCTCGTCATGCCGTCGGTTGGCGGTCTCCGTCACGGCCTGTCTCCTTCCTTCTTCTGTGGGGCGAGTGCGTCGGCGGGGGCCAGGACATCTGCCGGTGCAGGGGTGTCGCCTCCGGTGTCGGGTGCCGCCCCCGGGAGGGCACGCAGTGAGCGCACCGGGGAGAGGGCCAGGACGAGGACCGGAATGAGCAGGAGGATGGTGCCGGCGATCAGGGCGCTGCGGACCCCGTACAGGGTGCCGATGACTCCGGCGAGGGGTGCGGCGAAGGGGCGCGAACCTCCCGTGAGCCAGGTGCTGACCGCCTGCATGCGCCCTTGCAGACAGGGAGTGGTGATCATCTGCCGGACGGACCGCTGGGTGGTGCCCGCTGCCGCCGCGCACAGCAGCTGGACGGCGAGCGCGGCGCCGATCGCGATCTGCCAGGAGCGCCCCGGAGACGCGATCAGCAGCGGGAGCTGGGTGATCGGGGTCAGGCTGAGCGCGGTGAGCATCATCGGACCGGGACCGAACCACCGGGTCATACGCGGCGCGAACAGCGCACCGGCGCAGCTGCCCAGGGCGGCGGCCCCCATGACGAGACCGAACGCCGTTGCACTGAAGCGGAGTTCACGCAACAGGTATAGCCCCCATACGGTGTTCAGGACGCCCAGGGCAAAGCTCATGGTCGAGTTGGTGAGCGTGAGAGTGCGCAGGGTCGCGTCGGCGTAGACGTACCGCACCCCCTCCGCGATCTCCGTACGCAGCCGCGCACGTCGGGTCCGGGAAGGTGGCGGGGGCTCGGTGATGCGGATCCGCGTCGTGCACCAGGCGCTGACGGCGTAGGAGAGGGCGTCCGCGAGGAGGGAGCGGGCCGCCCCCAGGACGGAGACCAGCACCGCGCCGAGGCTGCTGCCGGCCGTGGCGGAGACGGAGAACAGGCCGCCGATCCGGCTGTTGCCGCGCTGCAGCAGGGAGCGGTCCAGCAGAGTGGGGAGGTAGGCGATGGCGGCGGCATCGTGCACGACCCCGGCACTGGCCTGGACGAAGGCGACCGCCATCAGCTGCTGAAGGGTGAGCCAGTCGAACGCGGCAGCGAGCGGCAGCGTGAGCACGACGACCACACAGACCAGGTCCCCGCCGATCATGAGCGGGCGCTTGGGATGCCGGTCGGCCAGCGCCCCGGCGTGCAACGCGAACAGCAGACTGGGCAGCTGCGCCAGGAACACCAGCACGGACACCTGCGCGGTGGAGGCGTTCAGCTCGACCACCGCCAGATACGGCACGGCCACGCTGCTCACCGACGATCCGGCCACACTGGTCGCCTCGCCCGCCACATACATCATGTAGGGGCGATGGCGCCACAGGGACTGGGCTCCACCCTGCGGGGGAGCGGAGGCGAGAGGCGGGCGCGGGGCGGGTTCAGGAGAGGCTGTCATGCCCCACCCCCGCTCGTCGGTACGGTGATGTTCCCGTACAGCCGCCCCGCCACGAAGTTCTCCAGGACCTGCCGGGTGTAGGGGTGGCAGGCGGCGGGCGGATGACCGGGGTCGATCCACAAGACGGCGTCGTGCTTGTCCGGTTCGGTGTTGCGCGGCTCGCCCTGCCACCGCTGCGCGGTGAACACGACACCGATCACCAGCACCCCGTCGGGACCCTGGTAGTGCACCGTCTGGCAGAACTCCAGGTCCCGGGCCGCGACATGGACGCCGGTCTCCTCGTGCAGCTCGCGCAGCGCGCCCTCGTCGAGGAATTCGCCGTTCTCCAACTTTCCGCCGATCACGGTGACCTGTCGCGGGCAGGTCTCGGACGTGTCGTTGTGCCGTACCGCGAGGATCCGGCCGTCGTCACGTTGCAGCAGCACCATGACGTTCGCAGGGCTCAAGTGCTGCCAGCTCATGCGACCTGCACCTCCAGCCGGGCCAGCGTGGCCCGCCCGCGTTCGACGATCTGAAGGTCGCCGTTGGGGACGCCCCAGGAGATGGCGCTCGCCGCGTCCAGCGCGCACAGGCAGCGCAGCGCCCACTGCTCCTCGTCGCTGAGCACTCGGCCGTACCCGTCCCAGAAGGCCTCCTGAAGATCGGGGCGGCCGATCCAGGATCCGCAGGCGAGAGGCACGAGGTCGGCGACCACCGTGTGCGGACGGGCACGTTCCAGGTCCACCGCCCCGAACCCGCAGGCCGGGAGGGCACCATCGAGCAGCCAGTTGCGTTCCTGGAAATCGCCGTGGATGTATCCGGCCGGCAGCGGGCCGAGCCGGCCGAGCGCGGCCGCGTGCCACCGTACGGTCCGCCGCTCCTGCGGGCCGATCAGTGCGCCCGCCCTGTCCAGGTGCTTCTCGGCGCCGGCGGCGGCGCGGGCGACTTCGGCGGCGGCGTCGGCACGGTCCTGGGCCGACAGCTCGCCGGCACCGCCGTGGAAGCGACGCAGCCAGATGCCGGCCTGCCGGTGCAGCATGCGCTGCGCGGCGGGGGTGAGGGAGAGCGACTTCACCATGTGGCCGGGTACCGGGGAGAGCAGCAGAGCCTGTTGGAGGGGGTTGGATGCCAGCAGCAGGGGCGTGGTGCCCGCCTCCATGCCCGGCGCCACTTCCCGCAGGGCGCGGGTGTCGCGGGTGAACGCTTTCGGGCTCGGCGCCAGCTTCGCGAAGACGACCCCGACGGCACAGGTCAACTGCCACACACGGGAGTTGCCGCGGTCATGGGAGACGTCCCGTACCGGGTGCACCGGTCCGACGATGCTCTGGGCCCACTGCAGCAGGGCGGGCGGAATCGGCTTTGCGACGCTCACGCCCCCCCACCTCGGCTCCGGGCGTGACGGATCCGCGGCGAACTCGCGAGGGGCGTCAACACCGCGCCCGACGTGAGGCCGAGCGGCCCGAGGGAACGCCGAGTCCGCGGCCAGCAATTCGAACGCAGGAGGCACGGGGGCGAGAGCGGGGACGGGATTCATGAGTTCCTCCTGGGAGACGGTGAGCGGGAGCAGTGACACAACAACTCGCCTGGTGGAAACAGCGTTACGGGTTCCGGCAGGCGAAGGATCGGTCGAAAGTTCGAGCACGCGGGAAGGCCCTTGCGGGGACTGGGCGATGCCGCCGTGATGCGACGTTCGACCACTCGCACAGGGGGTCGTCACCTGATCGAGCGATTGCCGTGGGCGACTGGGCAAGCGTCCGCAACCCGCCGCGGCCCGTGACGGACGTGATCACGGGCGGGCGTCCGCCGGGCATGAGGCAGCGACGGTGCCTGCCGGACAAGGGGCGGCGCGCTGTGCAGGCGTTGAGACGGCGGTCGTGCGCCGCATGGCGATGCCGGGAACTCTTCCTTGCCCTGGCGGCTGTCACGTCGGTCCTCCGGATCTGGTGGCGCTCTCGCGGCGATGGCGCTGTCGTTTCGGTGGCAGGCGACAGCGAGGCGTGGATGTGCAGTGCGGAAGGAACCCTCGGGCACGGCACTGACAATCGGCGGGTCCCAGGGCTGCGATCCGGACAATCCGAGCGACCGTTCGAGGGCGGACGTAATGCAGTGACGCGCCCCAATGACCTGGGGTGATCCTCGAAGAAAGGATTCTTGGACCGGGCTGCGGCACCCCGAAGTTGAGCGCTGGCCAGGATGGCTTGATCTGCCCGGACTGCGGCGTCGACCAGGGCGCTGACCGGGACGGTGAACCCTGAAAGGGCAGGTCGGCGGCTAGCATCGGCACCTTCGAGATCGGACGCCGGCGCCGGTGGCCGCCGTGCCATCCGTGCCCCGCTGAGGCAAACGCCGATGGGTTCGGCCCTCGGCTGGCGCCACTCCCCGGGCAACGAACGCACGGCTGACTTCGCAGAGTTGACGAAGGAGCAGAATGGGCATTCCCGCGACGCACATTCACGAAGTCGTGACGGCCTACCTGCGCCGGTATCCCGACGAGCAGGCCTTGCTCCAACCGCTCCTCGACCGCATCGCCGCCGACCATGACGTCACGCGGCGCACCGACTTCGACGGCCACGTGACGACGTCGGGCGTCGTGGTCAACGACGCGGACGAGGTCCTGCTGATCCATCACCGCGCCTCGGGACGCTGGATCCAGCCCGGCGGGCACCCTGAGGAGTCCGACGGCACGCTGGTGGACGCCGTGCGGCGTGAGATCGCCGAGGAGACGGGTGTCACCGCGCTGGAGCCGTACGGGCGGGACCAGCCCGTTCACATCGACGTCCACACGATCGAGGTCCGGCCGGAGAAGGGGGAGCCAGCACACGTCCACTACGACATCCGGTACCTCTTTCGGGCCCGGGGCACCGTCGGCGTGGCGCTGCAGGCTGAGGAGGTGGCCGACGCAGATTGGCGCGGCCCCTCCCGGCTCGGCGACCCGGTGCTGCGGGCCCGCGTACTCGCCGCGCTCGGACGTCCCCGGGAAGGCCGCCCGGCCAAGGAAGACCCTTACGGCACCCTGGTGGTGATCACGAACATGGCCGGCGAGGTGCTGATGCACCTGCGCGACGAGATGGAAGGCATCTGGGCCCCCGGCACCTGGGCACCGATGGGCGGCGGTGCCGAACCGCAGGATGCCGGCCCGATCGCCACCGGAGTGCGGGAATTGCGCGAGGAGGTCGGCCTCGAGAACATCGAGCTGACACCGATGTTCCGCGTCGACTCCGACGGCTACCCCGTCCACGTCCTGCACGGCCGGTGGGACGGCGACCCGGACGACCTGGTCCTCACCGAAGGCACCGCACTCGCCTTCATCCGCCCGGACGACTTCGACCGGCTGCCCATGAACACGTCAGTGAAGGCCGACACGCGGCGCGTCCTGGAGCTCATCACCCCCAAGTCGGCCCCGTACGGGTACGGCACGCTCGCGCTGATCCGCAACCCCGCCGGGCAGCCCGCCATCCGGCGCGGCTGATGGAACAGCTCGCCACCGCCGGGGCGTTCGACAGCTTCGGCGAACACCGGCGCACCGCCCTGTGGGTGGCCGGCGCCTTCCCTCGCAGTCGCCAGCCCTACCTGCCCGGGCTCGGCGCCCTGGCGCCCGCCCCCGACCTGCCCGCCATGACCCCGGCCGAACAGACCGCCGCCGATCTGGCCACCACCGGCGCCAGCGCCACCACGCACCCCATCGAGCACGTCCGCGCCTACCTGGAACAGCGCGGCGCCCTGACCGCGGCCGCCGTACGCGGCATGGCCGACCAGACCCGCATCCGGCTCGGCGGACTCGCCAAGTACCTGCAGCGCCCGCCCACCGCCAACGGCGTCGCCTTCGGCGCACTCGAAGACGAAACCGGCATGATCAACCTGGTGTTCGCGCCGCCCGTCTGGGACCGCTTCGCGCGCACCCTCATCGAAGCCCCTGCCGTCCTCATCGACGGCCACACCGAACGCTCGCACGACGCGTTCAACGTCATCGTGGACCAGGCGGAAGCCGTGTCGATTCCGGCATCGGCTCGTCGTCACCGCAGGCGATGAACGGGTCTGTTGCTCGTGAGTCGTGGGCCAGCCCAGTGTCCAGCCGCTGGTGCCGAGCCGATCTGGTTCGGGGTGCGGCAGCGGCCCTGGAGTCGTACGGCTATGGGGCCGGCACGAAACCTGGTGTCCAGCTCATCGCAGCAGCACCGCGAGCAGCGCGGCGGTAGCTCCTAGCAGACCGGCGGCCGCGGCCCCGATCGTGTTGATGTACCGCAGGATCAGGTCGTGCTGCCTGCGAGACAGCCGTCGGCGTTCGGCGGCCAGCGGTGCCCCGCGGCCGCCAGCTCGTACGCTCCTGCCCTCAGCATCCATTCGCCTTGGCCGACTTGTAGCCATCCGGGTCCGCCCCCTTCCTGGGTTGTGCACCAGGATGGGCAGACGAGCTGCGGCCCCGACTTCAACTATCGAGAGTCATGAAAAACCCGCAGAGCTCGGCACTTCAACAAGCACCATGAGCAGCGACACTTGAAGCCATGGCCGCCTCAACCGACCACCTCACCGTTGACCGGCTCCGTGCCGACGTCGCCGCCCTGTCCCGTCCCACTACCCAGGAGTTCGGCGCGTGCCTGCGCCACCTCCGCAAGCTGATCAGCCCAACACCCACCTATGAGTTCCTTGCCCGCGCGGCCCTCAGCGACGGACGCAAGATCACCACTGTTCGGAACTGGCTGCTGGGCACCCACCTCCCCAACACCTGGGAACCGCTGCACCAGCTCATCAGCTACCTACTCGACCGCATCCCCGACCAGGACACCGCCACCAAGACCGAACTGATGGAGGGCTTCCGCCGAGCGTTTGAGCACCTAGCCAACTCGCGAACTGTCGACCGGCAAGCCCGCGTACCACGACCAGATCCAAATCCGAACGAGACGGCCTCCTCAGACGACCGCTCCAAGCGCGTCTACACCGACGAGCACGGCTCCTACTGCATCAGAGAAGACGGTCTTATCTATGGCGGCTCAGGCGCCTACTACGGAGGCTGCGGCCTCTAGGCCCGGGGGATCCTATCCGGCGGCAGGCTCAGTCGAGGAAGTCGGCGATGAGGGTGGCGAATTCGTCGGGGGTGGCCAGGCGGATGCCGAGGGTTTCGGCCTTGGCGCGTTTGGATCCGGCGTTCTCGCCGACGACGACCAGGGTGGTCTTCTTGGAGACGCGATCACGACCAGCCGCAGCCGGGGCGCCCCGTCCCTGCCCATACCGGCCACCGTACGAAGCAAAAGTGGCCGCCGGGGAGCCCCGACGGCCACTGTGCAGGAGGCTGAGGATGAGGAGACCTTCGCCGACTGCGTGGGCGCCGCCTACCAGCACCGGTGCAGGTGGGCTGGATCAGGCGACGACCCCGAGCCTGTATCGGCTAGAGCCATTGTCGAAGTACTCGTCGCGGGTCTCCTCAGTGAGGATCGTAGTGCTGCCCATGAAGTCGTTGGGATTGAGGGCGCCATCGTCATCCCAGAGCCTGAGCGTTTCGCCGACCGGAACGCACTTGTCCACCTCGAACCGCTGGCCCTCGCCCATCGACACGTAGGCTGCGGTCACCGGCCAGATCTTCACGCCGTCTTCGTCCAGGATGTACACTTCGTCAGCCTCGCCTTCTTCGAGGACGTCGATGGCCCTGATGCCGTCGAGAAACACCGACCTCGTGCCACATGCGAGAGCGGCAGCCTGGTCAGAGGCCGTGTTCTCTTGGGCGACCGCCGTCGAGGCTGCGGTTATCGCGAGGCTTGCTAACGCCGCGACTACGGCCGTGAGCTTCGACAGTCCTAGCCCTGTGCGCATGTCGGTTCCTTTCGCCTTCGCCGCCGCGTGAGGCGCAGGAAGTGAGCGCACGCCGCGGGCGAGCCGGTCTTGGAGATCTGAGCTCGATTACGGATGGTCACAGAGGGAATTAGACTTCGGCAGCGCCCTCATTTCGTACCTGACGCCACTGTCAAGCGGCACAGTCCGTGGGCCCTGCCTGATATAGGGATTAGAAGTGCTCCCATCAGGGTCCACGTAGCGATACCTCACGCAGTATCCTTCTCCGATCCAGACACCCGCGGTGAACGGGTAGCCCGAATACATCCCGGCTGGAATCAGGTCATCGTAGGTCCCGTGCTGGTGAGGACCCGTCAAGGACCTAAGGGCTCCGATGGGGACCGTTCCTGTGTTCAAGACACTGTTGCTCGGCTGCGCTGCGGCTGTTCCGGCGCTTGCCAGCGGCAGCACGCCAGCGGCTATCACGGTCGCCGTGAAGAGTGCTGCACGGTGAGGCCATATCCTCGCTCTGTTCATGTGTTCTCCTCGCATGCGGTGGTTGGAAGGGCTCGTGTATGCCTGCCAGGGGGACGCCATGCACGTGTCGGAGGAAATTCCCTCGGCGCACGTGAGTTCGTGAACGGTGCCAGCGGGCCTCGTCCCGCTAGGTCGATCAGCGCCTCGCCACGGGCTGTTGTCCCCAGGGTGTGGCGTGAATGTGGGCAGGAACCTTGCGTAAACCTTGCTTCACTGGTCAGCGTGGGTCGGCTGGCGGGGCGGCAGCCGCCCAGTGCGCGGATTGTGCAGAGCGACCTCGGGGGACGGGCATGACGGAGTTTCTGCTGCTGGGCACGGTCGAGTTACGGGGCGCGGATGGCGCGGTGGCGGATCTGGGTCCGGCCAAGCAGCGCACGGTCCTGGCGGCGCTGCTGGTGGACGCGGGCCGCTGGGTGGCGGTGGAGACGCTGATCGACCGGGTCTGGGGGCAGGATCTGCCCGCTCAGGTGCGCCCCTCGCTCTACGCGCACATCGCCCGGATCCGCCGCATGCTGGCAAGTACGGCCGCACCTCTCGACGCCGGCACGGGCGGCGCTGCCGCAGGGCCGCAGCTGCGGCGCGCTGCGGGCGGGTACCTGCTCGACGTACCGTCCGGCCAAGTCGATGTGCACAGATTCCGGCGGCTGGTCGAGCAGGCCCGCGCCGCGGACTTAACAGATGCCGAACGGGTGGTGCTGCTGCGTGAGGCGCTCGGGTTGTGGCGCGGTGAGCCGCTGGCGGGGCTGACCGGTGCGTGGGTCGAGCGCACCCGGCACAGCTGGGAGCAGCAGCGGATCGAGGCGGTGCTGGCCTGGGCCGACGCCGAGTTCCGTGTGAGCCATCACGCGGGGGTGATCGGTGCACTGACCGGTCTGGTGGCCGAGCATCCGCTGGTCGAGCCGCTCACCGTGGCACTGATGCGGGCGCTGCACGCTGCCGGGCGCAGCCCCGAGGCCCTGGCCTGCTACACCGCCCTGCAGAAGCGGCTGGCCGAGGAACTGGGCACGGACCCGGGCACAGAAGTTCAGCAGATCCATCAGGCGATCCTGCGCGGCGAACCCGCCCCGCCCGCAGCCCGCGGGATGCTGCCGCCCGCCGAAACTGGGGCCGGGCGGGCCATCCCGGCGCAGTTGCCTTTGGAGGCACGGGGGTTCACCGGCCGGGAGGAAGAACTGGCCCGGCTGGACGGGATCCTGGCCGCTGCCGCGGAGCAGCCGGCTGCGGTGGTGGTCTCGGCGGTGTCGGGGACGGCGGGGGTGGGCAAGACGGCGCTGGCGGTGCACTGGGCCCACCGGGTGGCCGGCCGGTTCCCGGACGGCCGGCTGTATGTGAACCTGCGCGGCTTCGACCCGTCCGGGACGGCGGTGACGCCCGATCAGGCGGTGCGGGGCTTCCTCGACGCGCTGGGCGTGTCGGCCCAGCAGGTCCCGGTGGATCTGCAGGCGCGGGTGGGCCTGTACCGCAGCCTGCTGGCCGGGCGGCGGGTGCTGGTGGTGCTGGACAACGCCCGCGATGCCGATCAGGTCCGCCCGCTGCTGCCCGGCTCTCCCGGCTGCCTGGCCGTGGTGACCAGCCGCAACCGGCTCGCGGGCCTGGTCGCCGCGGAGGGCGCCCACCCCCTTGCCCTGGGGCTGCTCTCCCCGGCCGAGGCCCGCGCCCTGCTGGCCCACCGCCTCGGCGAACACCGGGTGGCGGCCGAACCGGACGCCGTGCAGGAGATCATCACCCGGTGCGCCCGGCTTCCGCTGGCCCTGGCCATCACCACCGCCCGCGCCGCCACCCACCCCGGCTTCCCGCTCAGCGCCGTCGCCGAGGAGCTCCGCGACAGCCACGGCAGCCTCGACGCCTTCACCGGGGGCGACCTGACCACCGACGTGCGGGCCGTCTTCTCCTGGTCCTACGACGCCTTGACCCCCGTACAGGCGCGGCTGTTCGCGTTGCTGGGACTGGACCCCGGCCCCGACACCGGGCTGTTCGCACTCGCGTCCCTCGCCGGCCTGCCCAGACCGGCGGCCCGCGCGGCATTGCGTGCCCTGGAGAACCTGCACCTCGTCGAGCAGCACGAGCCCGGCCGATGGCGCATGCACGACCTCGTGCGCCTCTATGCCGCTGAACGGGGCTGTCACGACCTCCCGCCCGACGACCGGGACGCGGCGCTGCGGCGACTGATCGGGTTCTACCTGCACACCGCGTGCGCGACCCGCCAGCTGATGCAGCTACACGAGACGCCTCCCGGACTCGGCGATCCCGAGCCAAGTTGCCAGCCCCAGCGGCTGACCACGCAAGCGGAGGCGGTGGAATGGCTCGCCAGCGAGCTGCCCAACGTGCTCGCCGCGCAACGCCTGGCGGCCGACCGCGGCTGGCGGAAATTCGTGTGGCAGTTGGCCTGGGGCCTGGACCACTTTCAACGGGGGCAGGGGCATGTCCATGACAGGGTTGCCATGTGGCAGGCCGCGCTCGCCGCCCTCGACCACGACGACGCACTGGATGTTCACGTGACGGTCCGCTGGCAGCTCGGGCACGCCGCCGCCCACGCCGGACTACACGATGAAGCCACCCAGCACCTCAAGCATGCGCTGAGCCTGGCCGAGCAGGCCGGCGATCGCGGCACTCAGGCCCGCATCCACGTCGTGCTCGCGCAGGCGTACGGGCAGCAGGACCGCCCCCGTCCGGCGCTGGAACACGCCACCCGCGCCCTGCGGCTGCACCAGGAACTGGATCTGCCGGCAGCGAGGGCCGTCGCGCTCAACTCGGTGGGCTGGTACAGCGCCCGGCTCGGCGACTACGACCCGGCCCGCGTCCACTGCGAGGCAGCACTGTCGTTGGCCCGCCGCATCCGGCACGACAATCTCGAAGCCGACATCCTGGACAGCCTCGGCTACATCGCCCACCACACCGGCCACCACCGGGAAGCGGTGGACCACTACCGGCTCGCCGTGACCCGGTACCGCGCCTTTGGCGCAGACTACTGGGTTGCTGACACGCTCGACCGCCTGGGGCATGCCTACCGTGCGCTCGGCCGCCCCGATCAAGCGCACGCCACCTGGGGAGAGGCGGCCGCGATGTACCGGGACCAGCACCGTCACGCGCTCGCTGAACGCGTCGAGCGACAGTTCGACGACCTCGGACTCGCACACGGCGGACTCCGCCGCATGGACGAACTCCCACCCGACGCACGGCCGGATCCCGCCGCCGACCGTTGATTAGACACTCCCTCACGCACCGGACCCGCAGCACCGCACGGGCCGCTACGTGGGCCACGGGGCGGCCCGACTATAGCTGCAGGTCATTCGCCGTGTGCGCCCCGAACAGTCGCGCCGAAAATGGTGCTCTTGGGGCTGTGAGGGGCTGAGGTGATTCACCAGGTAGCCCGCTGACCTGCGGTTCTTCCCGAGGGCTTTGTGATCTGGGGGTTTCAACCGACACCCAGCCCCGTAGGGTTCCTGTGGACATGAGATAGCCCCGCATGGGGCGGGGCGGGCCTCCTGGGAAGGCTCAGTCGACGAAGTCGGCGATGAGGGTGGCGAATTCGTCGGGAGTGGCCAGGCGGATGC
>NZ_BAAGPS010000048.1:0-58298 GCF_054783935.1 Streptomyces pseudoechinosporeus | reverse complement strand
ACCCGACGCTCGGCGAGGCGGTCAAGGAGGCGGTCCACGGCCTCGCCGGCCACATGATCAACATGTAGCAGGGCGCTCGGCGCAGCGGCAACAGGGCCCGTTGGTGCTCGGATCGGTTTCGCGACCTCGAGCTGCCAAGGGGCCCTGATCCAATAGGCCGGTGCCGGTCACCGACGCCATGCGCCGGCCGGGGGCTTTCGCGGGACGCCTCACGGTGCCAGTGACCAGTTCGGCGGCGGACCGCCGAACCGGTGGGCGAGGTGGCTACACGCCAACGCACCATCGGCTCCTCGAGGAAATCGATCGACCCGATGAGGGCTGTGACACCTGGCGGGACGTGCTGCGGCCAGGCGAACGGCACCGCCCCAAATTGTGCGCACGATGCGGGACGGAAGGTGGCGTCGACGGCATGGGGCCGCCGGCGGCAGGATCCGCAGCTCAGGCCGCGGGCACTGCGGGCTGGGTGACGAGGGAGGCGTCACCGCCCTGGACGGCGTCTCGGACGCCGGCGGTCGCCTCGTGGGGCACTCCGAGGGGGATTGCGCTGACGTCCGACAGGCGCGCGAACTGCTTCGGGGCGAGCTGGACGTCCAGGGCGCCCAGGTAGTCGTCGAGCTGGGTGAGGTTGCGCGGACCGATGATCGGGATGAACGAGGTGGACGCCTGGGCGGCACGCTCACGCAGCCATGCCACCGACACCTGGGCGGGTGTCGCGCCGGTCTCCTCGGCGATGGCCAGGACGGTGTCGACGATGGCGGTCTTCTGGTCGGTGCTCTCGGTGTGGATGAGCGTCTTGAGATCGCTCAGCCGTCCCTCGGTGCTGCGGCGGTACTTGCCGGTGAGCAGTCCGCCGCCGAGCGGGGACCACAGGGCGGCGCCGAGTCCCAGGCTCTCGGCCATCGGCAGCAGTTCGCGGTCGGGGGTCCTCTCGACGAGGCTGTACTCGATCTGGATGCCCGTGACCGGTGCCCAGTTCTTCAGGTCCGCGAGGGTGGCGGCGCGGGAGACGCGCCATGCGGGGAAGTTGGACAGGGCGGCGTGGAGGATCTTGCCGGAGCTGACCAGGTCGTCCAGTCCGCGCAGGATCTCCTCTATGGGGGTGAGGTCGTCGGGGACGTGGACCCAGTACAGGTCGATGTAGTCGGTGCCGAGGCGCTTCAGGCTCGCCTCCAGTGAAGCGATCATGTTCTTGCGGCTGTTGCCCGTCCTGGAGATGCTGGGCTGCGGGCTGGCCCCGTAGGTGAACTTGGTGGCCAGGACGAAGTGGTCCCGGTCGGCGGCGACGAACTTGCCCACCAGTTCTTCGGACTCGCCGAACTGGTAGGTGTCCGCGGTGTCGAGAAACGTTCCGCCGGCTTCGGCGAACCTGTCGAACATCCGGCGCGCCTCGTCCGGCTCGGCACCGGTACCCCAACGGGTGCCGAAGTTCCCCGTGCCGAGTGCGTATTCGGAAACGCGCAGTCCTGTCCGTCGTCCGAAGGTCGTGTAACGCATCAGGTCTCCTTGGTGCTGATTTCGCATCGATGGTCGGGGCGGGCGGTGGCGTGTCAGGCGCCGGTCCGGACGTTGGCTCGGCCGGGGCGTGAAGGGGGCGCCGAGTGCGCCCTGACGGGTGCGGCGCCGGCGAACCACCCATCCGCGTACAGCGAGATGCGGGGGCATGGCTAAGTAAGACGATCGGTCTACTTAAGCCTTCACCGTAGCTGGCCCATCGGCCTATGTAAAACGATCCGTATCCTTAAGGATGTGACCGAATCTCACCCCGTACGTCGGCGTCGTGGGCGTGGCGCCCGGGAACGGATCCTCAAAGCGGCGACCCAGCTGTTCACGGCGCAGGGGATCAACGCGACCGGGATGGACCAGCTGTCGACCGTCGCCGAAGTATCGAAACGCACCCTCTACACGCACTTCCCGAGCAAGGACGAACTCGTCGGGGCATACCTGCAGTCCCTGGTGGACGCTCTCCTCCCCGTCCCCCCGTCGCCCGCCCAACCGACACCGAGCCCGCGTGAGCAGTTGTTGGCCGTCTTCGACTGGAAGCGGCCGGAAACCACCGCTCCGTTCCGGGGATGCCCGCTCCTGAACGTCAGCGTCGAAGTACCAGACCCCGGGCATTCCGCCCACCAGCTGGCCGCGGCGTACAAGAGGGAGTTCGCCCGCCGCCTCACGGCCATCGCACGGCAGGCCGGCGTCGCCGATCCGGAAACCCTCGGTGAGCAGCTGGCACTGCTCTTCGACGGCGCGGCCGCACGCGGTACCGCACTCAACAGCAGCCACACCGCCGCGTGCGCGCGATCCATCGCAGAGTCGTTGGTCGATGCCGCCCTCGCCGGCGTCGGCCCGGCGTCTCCGTGATGAGGTCAGTAACCTCCCTTGCGGAGTCGTCACCATAGTTGCGAAGACGACCGGGCGTCGCAGACCGGCATGCTCCCCCATGCCGCCGTCGGTGCGTCGGCATGGGGGGAATGCGGTGCTGGAAACGGTGATCGCGACCCCCTCCACAGCGAGTGGCGGGGGGCGTAGGTGTCCCAGGTGCCGGAGAATTCGGCGTGTCGGGGTCACAGGCCCTTTTCGATGCGGTCGATGAGCGCTTGCATGGCTACGCCCTGGGAGGCTGGAAGCGTTCCCTTGTCCACCTGTAGGGCAGTCCAGCTGCCGATGTCGCTCAGCCGTGTCCGGGCCCGGTCCGCGTGTTCGTCGGTGCTCTGCGCACCACCGGCCACGTAGGTGGTCCAGGCGGCCTCGACGGAGGTCTGGACCTGCCGGGCCTTCTCGCGTGCGGTCGGCGCGCCCGGAGCGTCCAGATCCGCCACCAGGTCCCGCAGTTCTCCGGCGGCATCCTTGGCCTCGCCGAGGCCGCCGAGGGCGGTGTCGACGCCGAAGCTGTAGGACCCCGACCCGACCTCGAACACGGCTGCCCCGTCCTCCATGCGGAGGAACCGGACTCCCTTGGCGGCGGCGGCCGGTCGGCCACCCTCGGTGACCGCCCAACGGGTCTTCGCCGGCACGTGCACCTCCGCGACGGTGTTGACCGGCACCGTCACCTTCAGGTCGAACTCGCCGTCGTGGATGCTCCACCGCGACGACAGAAGCCCGTAGACGGTCTTGAGGCTTCCGGAGCCCTCCGTCAGGTTTCCGCCGGGCATCGGCGCGATCCGGGAGCGCTTGTAGCCGGGGTCGATCGCCGAGAGGCCGCCGATGTTCTGGAACATCCAGTCGCCCACGGCGCCGTAGGCGTAGTGGTTGAAGGAGTTCATGTCGACCGGGCCGAAACTGCCGTCAGGCATGATCGAGTTCCAGCGCTCCCACATGGTGGTGGCACCGTTGACGACTTCGTAGCCCCAGGACGGGTAGTCCTTGTGCAGCAGCATCTTGTAGGCGAGGTCGTCCCGGCCGATCTTGCTCAACGCGGGCAGCAGCAGCGGTGTGCCGATGAAGCCGGTCCGCAGGTGGTGGTCGGTGAGCGCCAGTTTGGCGACGAACTTCTCGCCGGCCTTCTCGACCAGTGCCGGATCCGAGATCAGGTCCATGCCGAGGGCCAGCGCGTATCCGGTCTGTGAGTTGCGCTTGACGGTGCCGTCGGCTGCGACGTAGGCCTTGGTGAAGGCGTCGCGGATGTCGGCGGAGAGCTTGCTGTAGTCGGATGCCGCCGCGTCATCGCCCAGGGCCTTGGCCACCTCGGCCATCATGCGGGCGTTCTCGGCGTAGTAGGCGGTGCCCAGGATGCCCTGCTCGGTCGGGTCGTCCAGGTGGAGCCAGTCGTTGGTGAAGAACGTGGTGCGGCCGGGCTCGAGAAGGTCCGGCCCGGCGCTGTTGCGCACGAACTGGAAGAACTTCTGCATGGCGGGGTAGTTCTCCCGCAGGATGCGGGTGTCGTCGTAGGAGCGCCACACGGAGTACGGCACGGTGATCATCACGTCCGACCAGCCGACACCGCTGTCGCCGAACTGGCCCTGAGGGGTCGGTACGACCGCCGGCAGGTCACCGTTGGCGTACTGGGAGTTGCGGACGTCCGCCATCCAGTGGGACAGGAACGCGCGGGTGTCGACCAGGTAGTTGGCGGTCGGCGCGAACAGGCTGATGTCTCCCGTCCACCCGAGGCGCTCGTCGCGGGCGGGGGTGTCGGTGGGGATGGAGAGGAAGTTGCCGCGCTGGCTCCAGGAGATGTTGCTCACCAGCTGGTTGAGCATGCTGTCCGAGGTCTTCAGCGTGCCGGTGGACGGGAGGTCGGATCCCCATACGACGCCCTTGACGCCGGAGAGCGCGGGAGGCTCGTTCACCCCGGTGATCTCGATGTAGCGGAACCCGTGCTGGGTGAAGGTGGGTTCGTAGGTCACCGTTCCGGTCTCGGCGAAGGTGTAGCGGTCGGTGACCTTGGCGCTGCGGAAGTTGTCGGTGTAGAGGGTGCCGTTCTTGTTGAGTACCTCCGCGTAGCGGATCTTGACCGCCTGGTCCGCGGAGCCGGTGAGGGTCAGGCGTGACGCGCCGACCATGTTCTGGCCGAGGTCGTAGACGTACGTTCCGGGGGTGGGCTCGGTCATCTTGTTGGCCTGGAGCACCTGGGTCCGGCGCACCGGCTCGTCGCTCTGCGGGACCAGCAGGGCGGTGCGGGACTCCAGGCTCGCGGCGGGCTCCCACGTCGCGTCGTCGAACCCGGCCCGGCTCCAGCCCGTCGGCTCCAGACGGGCGTCGTAGGTCTCGCCGTCCTGAAGGTCGGCCTTGACGTAGGGGCCGTCGCCCGCCTTCCACGAACCGTCCGTGGCGATCCACTGGATGGAGCCGTCGGTGTAGGTGATGCGCATCTTCGCCACGAGAGCGGGGGTGTCCCCGTACTGGCGGCTCCAGCCGAGTCCGACCTTGCCGGCCCACCAGCCGTCCGCCAGGGAAGCGCCGATCACGTTGTCGCCGCTGTCCAGCAGCTTCGTCACGTCGTACGTCTGGGACTGGATGCGCTTGTGGTAGTTCGTCCAGCCCGGGGCGAGCACCTGGTCGCCGACCGGCTTGCCGTTGAGCTCCAGCTCGTAGAGGCCGAGTGCCGATGCGTAGACCCGCGCGGAGGCGACCTTCTTGCCGGTCCTGGTCGCGAAGTCCTTGCGCAGCAGCGGCTGCGGCCGGGCCGTGGGCTGGTAGAGGGCGTCCGTGGTGCCGGACACGACGAGGGCGGAGTCGGCGATCTCACCGCCGGTGAACGGGTTCTTCCCGGACGCGAAGTCGGTGTCGAGCAGCGTGCTGCCGTCGGCGCTGGTCACGACGGCGTCGTGGATGGTTCCCCGTTCGTTGCAGCACGCGTGGGTGCGGAAGCCGATGTAGCCCTTGGTGAACGTGGAGTCCGTGAAGGTGCTGACCAGCTTGCCGTCGAGGGTCGTCTTGATGGTGGTGCCCGCCACGTCGTAGCGGACGCTGTGCCGGCCGGCGAGGAGACCGGCGTTGGTGAAGCCGTGGGGCGCGAGATCCACCTGCTGCACCACGGAGTAGGTGCCCTTGACCTGCTTGTGGAGTCTCAGCATCGGGGTGGAGCCCGTGACGCTGAACTGCCACATGTACCCGTTGCTCACATCCGGGGCGCGCAGGAACATGCCGAAGGCAGAGCTGTCGAGCTCGAACTCGACCGTGGTGGTGTAGTCGGTCCACTTGTCCAGCTCAGTCGCAGCCGCAGGACGAGCGATCCACTGGGCGCCGTCCCAGTCGCCGGAGTCCAGCAGACCTGTCTCGAAGTGCGCGGTCGCGCTCCACGGACTCGCGACTCCCTTGTCGTCCCAGGCCCGAACGCGCCAGGAGTAGCGTGTGTCCGCCTCCAGGTCAGGGCCCTCGTACCGCACGCCGGCCTGGCGGTCGGACGCCACCTTTCCGGACGACCACACATCGGCAGACCTTGGAGTGCGTCCGACCTGGATCTCGTAGGCCTTCTGCGATGTCGCCCGCCGGGCCGACGCCAACTGCCAGCCGAAAACCGGGTCCTCACCACCGATGCCCAACGGATTCACCCGGCCATTGGCGGTCAGACCCTTCACGGTGAACGGCGCGTCCGACACCGACGCCGCGGGGGACACGGATGCCGGCAGCATCGCCGCGCCCCCGACCACGGCAAACACGACAAGACCTCTTAGGAGTACGAGCAACAGCGAGCGTTTACGGAGCATGGCATCTCCAGGGATTGAATCGTTTCATATCAGGGATGTTCGTGGCTGAATCGCCGCTGGGCGCAAAGTGCGTTGTGGACGTCAGTCCGCCGTGCCGCTCAGCAGGGCCTCGAGCTCGGCGGCAGCGTCGACGCCGCCGTCTTCGAAGAGCACCTTGTTCAGCAGTGCAGGCAGTCGGCGGGCGGGCAGGTCCAGGAATGGCGCCAGCCGGCGGGCCGGTTGTACGTCGTACGCCGTCTGCCGCCAGGCGGGGTCGTCGGTGCGGACCTGCCAGGACAGGCGGGGGTCCGGGGTGCCGACGCCGAGCGCGTTCTCCCGGTGCTCGAACCGGACGGAGACCACCGTGGTGTCGGGTTCCGGACGCTCAAGGCTCATGCCGATCCTCGCTCCCTGGATTGTGTACAACGTTCTACATTTGAAACGACTCAACCCTGAGGTGGAGATGACCGGCACGTCAAGAGGAGAGACTCAGGAATTTCCCCCCGGGCCCCGGCGGGGGTCCGAAGCCCGCTCGGCGTAGGTCCCCGCGAGCGGCGAGGACGTCGACTGATCAGGCGCCGGACGGCGGTGCGGTGCTGCCCCGTGTCACCAGGCGCGGTGTCGAGGCCATAACAACAGCGCGGTCACGCCGCTTCTCGATGCGCTCGAGCAGTAGCCGGGCCGCGGTCTCGCCCATCATGGCGCCCGCCTGGTCGACGCTCGTCAGGCTCACGGGCGTGAGGGCGGCGATGGACGTGTTGTTGTATCCGGCGAGCGAGAGGTCGCCGGGGATGCGCAGGCCGAGCTCGGCGGCGGCCCGGAAGACGCCGGTCGCGGCGACGTCCGCACCGGCGAAGATCGCGGTGGGCGGGCGGGCGGAGGTGAGCAGTTCCATGGCGCCGCGGTAGCCGCCCTCGTCCGAATAGCCGGAGTTCACCACCCGGCCAAGGTCCGCCAGACCGTGCCGGGCCATCGCCTCGCGGTAGGCGGCCCGGACGTGGTGCTCCGGCCGCTGCTCCCACTGGCTGCCGCGCACCGTCGGATGCGAGATGTGAGCGATGTCCCGGTGTCCGAGGCCGACCAGGTGGTCCACGACCAGGTCGACGCCGGCCCCGTCCTGATTGACCACGCAGTCGTACGCCGGGGAGGGGTCGTGGTGGCCGATCACCACCGTCGGCACCTCGGCCGCGATGCGCACCACCTCCGTGCGGGGAACCGCGGGTGCGATGAGGATCAGGCCGTCCATCTGCCGGTCCACCATGGCGTGGATGAGCTTGGTCTGCTCCTCCATCTCGGAGGAGCTGCTGGAACCGATGAAGAGCGCGTACTCGGTGCTCCGTAGAGCCGCGTTCACACCGTCCAGGAGGTCGGCGTAGAAGGCGTTGCGGATGCTCGCCAGTAGCACGCCGATCGTGTAGGTGCGGCCTCTCATGCCGCGGGCGGCGGCGTGCGGGCGGTAGCCCAGCTCGGCCATGGCCGTCTGCACCCGCTCCCGCATCCCGGTGCTCACCCCGTAGGCGTTGCGCAGCACCTTCGACACCGCGGAGGTGGACACGCCCGCGCTGCGTGCGACGTCGGTGATGGTGACCCGCTTCGAGCCGCCTGCCGGTTGCACTGGTGCGCCCACCTCCGTTGTCATGCACCGCTCTGCCCGTTATGGCGTTTCCGGAACGTTACTCGCGGATGACTTGACGGCTCCGGCCTGTTCGCTTCAACCTTTGGGTATCTCTTCGTGGAACGTTACACGAAAGGGATCGCATGACAGGGCACGCCGATGGGCGGCTGCGACAGAGCCGGGCCGCCCAGGGTGTCAGATCGGGGGCTGACGGAAGCGCGGTGCGAAAGCTGCGGTTCGGCCCCTCAGGCGTCACCGCCGACCAGCCCGGTTCAAGACGCCGGTACGCGAGTGAACCGCCCCGCCACCCGCAGGTCCCCCTCGATCGCTTCCACCGTCGTACGCAGCTGAGGCAGCACCTCCTCGACGCACTGCTCCGGAGTGCGTCGTGAGCTGTGCATGGCGACGTTCACTGCCGCCACCACCTTGCCCGTGCGGTCACGGACCGGGACCGCGATGGAGCGCAGGCCCTCCTCCAGCTCCTCGTCGACCAGGGCGTAGCCGTCCTCTCGTACGCGGTCCAGGACGGCCGTCAGCGAGGAGGGGTCTGTGATCGTGCGCGGGGTCAGGGCGGGCACGGTGGGCGTGGGGCGTTCGGCGGGGGCCAGGTCCGCGAGCATGACGCGGCCCAGGGACGTGGCGTACGCGGGCAGACGCGTGCCGATCGTGATGTTGACGCTCATGATGCGGCTGGTGGCGACGCGCGCCGTGTACTGGATCTCGTCGCCCGCCAGGACCGCCAGGGACGCCGAGTCGTGGAGCCGGCCCGCCAGTTCGGCCAGGTGCGGTGCCGCGATCTGCGGGAGCGTCGTGCGGGACAGCGGCGGAAAGCCGAGGCCCAGGACACGGGGCGTCAGCGCGAAGGTCCGCCCGTGCGAGGTGACGTACCCCAGGTGCTCCAGGGTGATCAGCGCCCGGCGAGCCGTCGCGCGCGCGAGCCCCGTGGCCCGCGCGACCTCCGTGAGCGTCAGCTCGGCCCGTCCCTCGCCGAACGACGTCAGCACGGTCAGCCCACGCGCCAGCGACTCGACGAACTCCCGGCCCAGCTCCTGCTTCGACGCCCCCGTCCAGACCGCGAGGCCCGACGGAGCGTCTGGAGAAACGGCGGGAGGAACGGCCGGTGCCTCCCGCAGATCCCGCTCCATGGCCTGCACCGTCTCCCGCAGCCGAGGCAGCAACGTCGCTCGCAGCGAGTCCGCGGTGTGCCGGCTGGTGTGACTCACCACGCTCACCACACACGCGATACGGCCACCGCCCTGACCGCGCACGGGCATGGAGAGGGCGACCAGACCCGGCTCGATCAACTGGTCGTCGAGGGCCCAACCCCGCGTACGTGCCTCGGTCACCCGCCGCTCGAAGTCCTCATCCCACAGGGGGTGTTCACTGGCGTTCACCTCGTGAGGCCTCTCCGGCCCAGCCGCCCGGCCCGCTTGTCCTGCCGGGGGTCCGGGGGTCGCTCCCCGGGAAGACACAGCACGCGGCGGCAGCGCCGGAAAACCCCGGTCCTCGGGATCCGCCGCCCGCCGCTCGCGCCACCGCGCCCAGTCCTCGTCAGTCCACTCCGTGGCGAACAGCGGCCCCGGCGCGGTGCGTTCGGCCGGCAGCAGATCGCCGATCCGGAAGCTCAGCGACATCGCGCGCCGCCGGGTCGCCTGGTGGATGAAGCGGATCCCGTCCCGGTCGGCGACCGCCAGCGACACCGACTCGTCCAGCTCGTCCGCCAGCGCGTCGGCCCGCGCGTCCAGCATCCGGGGCAGCCGCAGCGCGGCCAGATACGCGTTGCCCAGCTCCATCAGCCGCGGTGCGAGTACGGCGTCCCGCCCGTCGAGGCGTACGTACCCCATGCGCTCCAGCGTCGCCGCGATCCGGTCGACGGTGGATCTGGCAAGGCCTGTGGACCGCTCCAGGCCACTGAGACTCGACGTCCCGCCCGCCTCGGTGAGCCGGCGCAACACGGCGATCCCGCGCATCAGCGGGGCGACGGCTTCCGCGGGCACGGGCTCGGCGGCGTCGGGGCTGCCGGGCGCCGGCGTGAGGTCTGTCGATGGCATGGGCTCTCGGGTTCTCCGTGACGGTGTCCGGGACACCGTAACCACCGCCCACCACCCATCCCAGCCGGAGCCGCACCACCTCCCCGGCGCACGGCGTACACCCGTCACCGGCGCGTGACGTACACCCGCTGCTTCCCGGCCGCCTCCGTCTCCCCGACCCGAATCCGGATCCCCGCCTTCACGTCCTTGAACTGCTGCCCCGGCCCGAACGTCGCGTCCGACAACTCGGCATGCACGTTCGGGCTGCGCGTGCACCCTCCGCTGTCCTTGGTGGAGTCGACCACGTGGATGGGGCCCTGCCCGGTGTCGACGTTGGCGTTCACCTTGTAGACGAGTACGCCCGACTTGCAGACCTCCTCGTCATTGCCCCCGGGCGTGCGCAGCTCGACCGCGTACCCCCTCTTCGCGTCGATCGGCACGAAGACCAGCTTGGCGCCGCCGCGTTCGGGCAGCGGGGTCAGGACGTGTTCGGTGGTGCCGGGCGCGGCCACGCAGGCGACCTGGTCGTTGTCGAGCCAGCCGAGCTTCCACTTGTGCCAGCCCAGCAGATCATTACTGGCTCCCCAGTCCTCGCTCATGATGTCCCAGTGCCCGACCGCGCCGCCCCCGTCCTGGGTGTAGAGGTCGGGCAGGCCGAAGACATGGCCGTTCTCGTGGGGGAGTACGCGATAGCCGGTCTTGGCGTACGAGCCGGAGCCGTCGTCCTGGCGGCTGTAGATGAAGGACGCGTTGGCGAGGGGCGTGCCGTCGGCGACCGGCGCCTCCGCGTTGCCCGAGAAGGTCACCGACAGGACGGTGTCCAGGGCGGAGGGGCCCGCGTTCGGGGTGACCAGGACGTTCAGGAGGTCGTACGCCTTGAAGTCCACCTTCGGATCGGCCACGGCCACGAGGTCCTCGACCAGCTTCCGGTACGCGGGATCGAAGGGGGCGCCGCGTTCCAGCCCGTACGCCTTGAAGGGCTTGGGCATCCGCAGCCAGTCGCGGACGGGGACCGCGGGGCGGTAGTCGAGGCGGCCGTACGAACTGGTGCGGAACCAGCGGGTGGTCTGTGGGAAGAACTCCCGGTAGCGGTCGAGCGCGCGGCCCCGGCCGGGCGCGTCGGAGAAGTCGATCATGAGGTTCAGGGCCCGGACGGTGCCGGTGGAGCGGGCGTAGCCGGGCGGGGTCGGGATGCCCTCCGACAGCTGTACGTCCACCGAGCCGCTGATCATGCAGGGGCCGAGCGCCGCCGGGCGTGCCGGCGCTTTCGGTACCGCCGTCGTCGCCGAACCGGCCGGCAGCCGTCCGCTCCCCGCCGAGGTGCTGACCACCAGCGTCAGCAGCGTCACCGAGGCGAGGGCAACGCCGCGGCGGCGCGGGCGTATCCGACGGCTGGTGGGCTGCATGCAGGGGGCCTTTCGCTCCAGGCAGCCGGCCATTTCTGGCTGCACCCTGTCCGATCACCCTGTGCCGCCGCATACGCGGGCGCGCGCTGGAGGAGACCGATCGTGGGAGGCCGCCCGCCCGGAGAAGCGCGGTGGGTGATGTGACTCGGGTCACAGAAAGAAAGGGGAAGGGTGGGAAATAACCGGGGATCGTTTCCCCGTTTAGCCATGTGTCCGAGCGAAACGGGGAGCAAGTCCCCGGATCGCACAGCAACTCCCGAGGAGTGCACCGTGACCACCGTCGCCCCCGTACAGCACAAGGCGCCCCGGCCGCGCGCCGACGCCCTGCGCAACCGGGAGCGGATCGTCACCGCCGCCCGCGAGATGTTCGTCGAGTTCGGGGCCGATGTGCCGCTCGACGAGATCGCCCGCCGGGCCGGCGTCGGCAACGCCACGGTGTACCGCAACTTCCCGGACCGCGACGCCCTGGTGCGAGAGGTCGTCTGCTCGGTCATGGACCGGGTCTCCGAGCAGGCCGAGCAGATGCTTGCAGCGAGCGGGGACGCCTTCGAGGCGCTGTCCCGCTTCGTACACGCCTCTGCCGACGAGCGGGTCAGCGCGCTCTGCCCGATGATGTCCAACGCTTTCGACAAGCAGCACCCGGATCTGGTCGCCGCGCGCGAGCGGATGGAGCAGTTGGTCGAGAAGCTCATGGAGCGTGCCCAGGAGGCCGGGCAGCTCCGCGCCGACGTGGGCGTCGGAGACCTGATGATCAGCGTGGTCCAGCTCTCCCGGCCGCCCGCCGGCGCGGGATGCCTGAGCCTCGACCCCTTCGTACACCGTCATCTGCAGCTGTTCCTGGACGGTCTGCGGGCACCGGCCCGCTCCGAACTGCCCGGCACGGCCGTGACCTTGGAGGACCTGCGACAAGCATGACCGATCAGTCATGACCGATTAGTTCGGCGCCCAGCGCCAGTCACCACTCGCAACGCGCACAAAACTTCCGGCCGTCACCGACGAAGACGTCACCGACGGGTCGTCCCTTTACCTCATTCTTTTTTCGCTACGAAGTCCCGGAGTGGGTACCCCCATGTCTGAAACAGACCAGGCCACCGCCGCCAAGGCGCCGGCAGCCGATCCCAACCGCTGGAAAGCGCTGACCTTCATCGCGCTCGCCCAGCTGATGGTCGTGCTCGACGCGACCATCGTGAACATCGCCCTTCCCTCCGCCCAGCAGGACCTGGGGATATCGGACGGCAACCGGCAGTGGGTCGTCACGGCCTACGCCCTCGCGTTCGGCGGTCTCCTCCTCTTCGGCGGCCGTATCGCCGACCTGTGGGGCCGTAAGCAGGCCTTCGTCGTCGGCCTTATCGGGTTCGCCGCGGCCTCCGCGCTCGGCGGCGCGGCCACCAACGAGGCGATGATGTTCGGCGCCCGCGCCCTCCAGGGCGTGTTCGGCGCACTGCTCGCGCCCGCCGCGCTGTCCCTGCTCGCCGTGATGTTCACGGACGCCAAGGAGCGTGCGAAGGCGTTCGGCATCTACGGTGCGATCGCCGGTGGCGGCGGCGCCGTCGGTCTGATCCTCGGCGGCTTCCTCACCGAGTACCTGGACTGGCGCTGGACGTTCTTCGTCAACATCCCGTTCGCGATCGTCGCCGCGGCCGGTGCGTACTTCGTCATCCGTGAGCCCAAGGGCGGCCGCAACCGCAACCCGCTCGACATCCCGGGTGTCCTGCTGTCCACCCTCGGCCTGGTCGCGCTGGTCTACGGCTTCACCCGCGCCGAGTCCGAAGGCTGGAGCGACTCGCTGACGATCGGCATGTTCGTCGCCTCGGTGGTCCTGCTCGCGACCTTCGTGCTCGTCGAGTCCAAGGTCAAGGCCCCGCTGCTGCCGCTGCGCGTGGTCACCGAGCGCAACCGTGGTGGCGTCTACCTCTCGCTCGGCCTCGCGATCATCTCGATGTTCGGCCTGTTCCTCTTCCTCACCTACTACCTGCAGATCGTGAAGGGCTACTCCCCGGTCGAGACCGGCTTCGCCTTCCTCCCGATGATCGTGGGCATGATCGTGGGCTCCACGCAGATCGGCACCCGGCTGATGACCCGGGTCCCGCCGCGCCTGCTGATGGCTCCCGGCTTCCTGGTCGCCGCTCTCGGCATGCTGCTGCTGACCCGGATGGAGATCGACTCGTCGTACGCGGCCCTGCTGCTGCCGGCGATGCTGCTGCTGGGCCTCGGTATGGGTACGGCGTTCATGCCGGCCATGTCCCTGGCCACGCTGGGCGTCGAGCCGCGTGACTCGGGTGTCGCCTCCGCGATGGTCAACACCTCGCAGCAGGTGGGCGGCGCGATCGGTACGGCTCTGCTGAACACGATCGCCGCCTCGGCGACGACCTCGTACATCGAGGACCACATCGGCGGCGCCACCTCCACCGCGCAGGCGCAGCTGGTCCAGCTTCAGGGCCAGGTGCAGGGCTACACCAGCGCGATCTGGTTCGCCGTCGGCATCCTGGTGGTCTCCGCGGTGATCGCCTTCACCCTCGTCAACACCGGCAAGCCCGACATGACGGCGACAGCCACCGGAACGGGTGACGAGGCCGAGGACGAGCTGCCGGTCCCGGTGATCGCACACTGACGGGACGGCGCGGGGTCACCCACTGACCCTCGTACGTACGCAGTGGTGGGGACGACTTCGTACGTACGAATCCGGGATCTGCCCCGGCTCCATGAGCGGTGGAGCCGGGGCAGATCCATGCCCGGAACGGGCAAGGCCCTTTTACGGGCGAGGCCCTTTCAACGAAGCCAGGGCAAATCCGCCCCCGCGTCCTTCGGCTCGAGTCCCTCGGCGATGATCTGCATGGCCTCGCCCAGAGCCTTCTGCTGGTCGGGGGAAAGCCGGTTGAAGATGGCCTGGCGGACGGCGCCGACATGACCGGGCGCGGCCTTCTGCAGGACCGAGAAGCCCTGGTCCGTCAGGATCGCGAACTGTCCGCGCTTGTCCGAGGGACAGTCCTCGCGCCGTACCCAGCCGTTCTTCTCCAGCCGGGCGACGGCATGGGAGAGCCGGGAACGCGTGATCTTCATCTTCATCGCGAGTTCGGTCATCCGCAGTCGACTGTGCGGTGCCTCGCTGAGGCATGCGAGCAGGACGTAATAGATGTGCGGCATGCCTGCGTCGCGCTGCAGCTGACGGTCGAGATGGTCCTCAAGGAGGGCGGTGGCATGCACATACGCACGCCAGACGCGTTGTTCCTCATCGCTGAGCCAGCGCGGCTCTTCAACGTGTGCCGTATCCATGTATCTACTGTAGACGACCCCTCCTTGAATTTTAAACGAAAGCGAGGTATTGTCCTCTTCAGATAAGTTGAGGATTCAAGTATTAGGTCCCGGAGGGGAGTCGCCGCCATGTCCGCCGCCACCGAGGAGCGTGCCGTTCCCCTCCCCGAGCGCATGCCCGCGCTCTACCTCTCGCACGGCGCCCCGCCGCTGGCCGACGACCCCATCTGGCCCGGCGAACTGGCCGCCTGGTCGGCCGGCCTGCCGCGCCCCAAGGCGATCCTCATGGTCTCCGCCCACTGGGAGGAGGCCCCGCTGGCCCTCGGCGCGGTCGAGCCCGTCCCGCTCGTCTACGACTTCTGGGGCTTCCCCGAGCACTACTACCGGGTCCGTTACGAGGCTCCCGGCGCCCCCGAACTCGCCGAGTCCGTACGCAAGTTGCTGCGCGCCCCCGGCATCCCGGCGCAGGACATCCCCGACCGGGGCCTCGACCACGGGGCGTACGTCCCGCTCGTCGAGATGTTCCCGGCCGCCGACATCCCCGTACTCCAGATCTCGATGCCCACGCTCGACCCGGTCCGGCTGATGGACATCGGCCGCAAGCTGGCACCGCTGCGCGACGAGGGCGTCCTGATCGTCGGCTCCGGCTTCTTCACGCACAACCTCGCGGCCCTGCGGCACACGGGCGGCGGCGTCCCCTCCTGGTCGAGCGAGTTCGACGACTGGGGGCGCAGGGCCCTGGAGTCCGGTGACATCGACGGACTGCTCGACTTCGAGCGCAAGTCCCCGGCGGGCCGCCTCGCCCACCCCCGCACCGAACACTTCGCCCCGCTCTTCGTGACGATGGGCGCGGCGGACGCGGTGGGCGAACTGAAGGACCAGAAGTCCGTCATCGAGGGCTTCTGGGCAGGCATGGCCAAGCGGTCGGTGCAGTTCGGCTGAGGGCTGTTCCCCGTACGGGAAGCGCCACTAGAGTTCCTTCTCGTACCAGGCCACGTCCCAGTACCGTCCGAACTTCCGCCCGACCTCGCGATACGTGCCGACGTACCGGAAGCCGAAGCGCTCGTGGAGTCGTACGGACGCCTCGTTCGGCTGGGCGATTCCCGCGTACGCCCGGTGCAGGTCCTCGGAGGCCAGATCCTCGAACAGGGACTTGTACAACAGTGTGCCGATGCCGCGTCCGCCCGCGTCGGGGGCGAGGTAGATGGTGACCTCCACGGACGTGCCGTAGGCGGGCTTCGCTCGGTAAAGGCTGGATGTGGCGTAACCCAGAATCTGCTGTGAGTCCACGTCTACGGCAACCTTCAGGAGGTGTGGACCGTCTTCAGGGTGGGAGAGCAGCCAAGGGCGACGTTCTTCCGGAGTGAAGACCGCGGTATCGAAAGTGATGGGCGTCTCGCGTACGTAGTGGTTGTAGAGGTCGGTGAGGGCGACGAGGTCACTCTCGACTCCCGGCCTGACCAGCACCTCTGTACGTTCCGACGACATCTGGCCTCCCTTGTGGCGGCACAGGGTACTGCAAGATCAGAAAATTTGAGGGGCGGGTTGGGAATTCTGTCCGGATTCCAGTCGTTGAGTCCATCGGAGGCAGGGCACCCGGAAGGGTGGCCGAACTCCACAGATGACCCGCAAGCCACCACGTAAGGGAGCACGCATGGCAACCCGTGCCGTCGCCCGTCACAAGTCCGCCACTGGCGAGACCGATGCGGCACGCAGCGCTCGCGCGGGCGAGATCGCCGACCGCGACCTGGTCGGCATGTACCTCGACGAGATCGCGCGTACGCCGCTGCTCGACGCCGCCAAGGAGGTCGAGCTGTCCCAGATCATCGAGGCGGGTGTGTTCGCCCAGCAGATCCTCGACGGAGAGGTCACCGACGCCAAGGCGGACGCCTCCCGTGAGGAGCTGGAGGCGCTGGTGGCCGACAGCGAGCGGGCCAAGGACATCTTCATCCGGTCCAACCTGCGCCTGGTCGTCGCGGTCGCGCGGCGCTACCCGCGCAGCGGCCTCCCCCTGCTCGACCTGATCCAGGAGGGGAATGCCGGGCTGGTGCGCGCGGTCGAGAAGTTCGACTACCGCAAGGGCTTCAAGTTCTCGACGTACGCGACCTGGTGGATCCGTCAGGCCATCACGCGCTCGATAGCCGACCAGTCGCGGACCATCCGGCTTCCCGTCCACCTGGTGGAGGAGCTGGGCCGGATCCGCCGCGTGCAGCGCGAGTTCAACCGCGAGCACGGCCGGGAGCCGGAGCCCGCGGAGATCGCGGCGGAGCTGGGCTCGAACCCGGAGCGCGTCATCGACGTGCTGGACTGGGCGCGTGACCCGGTCTCGCTGAACATGTCGGTGGACGACGAGGGCGACACGCAGTTCGGCGACCTGCTCGAGGACACCTCGGCGGTCTCGCCCGAGCAGTCCGTGCTCACGCTGCTGCGCAGCGAGGAGCTGGACGACCTCATCGGGCGGCTCGACCAGCGCACGGCCTCGATCATCAAGATGCGGTATGGCATAGAGGACGGCCGCGAGCGCACGCTCACCGAGGTCGGCAAGGAGCACGGCCTCACCCGCGAGCGCATCCGCCAGATCGAGAAGCACGCGCTGCTGGAGCTGAAGAAGCTGGCCCGGCAGACCGGGTTCGACGCGGCGGCGTAACGCCTCGCGGCAGCGCTTCTCGATGGCTCGCACACCGGACCGTATACGCCCGCATCAACCGCTTGAGCCTGGGCACAAGCCCTCAGGGTCCAGGGCTCCCAGAGCCAAGTCCCGACGCTATCCCCCCCGGCGCCGGGACTTCCCCAGAGCCGAGCCTCCGGCGCCTCTCCCCCTGGCGCCGGGGCTCGGCTCCATCTCTGTGAGGGACGCGGGGACAAACGAAGGGCCACCCCGGACCTGAACCCCGGGGTGACCCTGTGGACACATTGTGTCACGGAGGCGGTCTCTGTGGCCCATACCAAGTGAGCGGAACTGGTGAAGCTCCCTGACCTCAGGGCTGGTGGAGCCCCCTAACCTCCGGCCGCCGCCCGACTCAAGCGGCCCCCCAAGTCCCGCACGCACTGGACCAGTTCCGCCGGTTCATGGACCGTGAACTCGCAGTCGACCATCGCGAGCCGTACCGCCATCCACTCCACCGAGTCGCCCACGGCGGCCCGGAGCCGGCAGCTGTGGTCGTCCAGGGGCTCGGGGGCACCGAGCCACTTGGGCAGGCGGGCCGCGATGAACTCCGCGGGCGCCGCGAACGTCACCTCCAACTCGTACGTCTCCTGCCGTCGGTACATCGACTGCCGCAGATACTCGGCCGCGCTCCCCGTCGGCAGCTCGCGCGGCGCGAAACGGGCGCCCGTCGCGAAGGGCTCGGAGACCCGGTCGACGCGGAACGTACGCCAGTCCTCACGGTCGAGGTCGTACGCGACGAGATACCAGCGGCGGCCGGTCGACACCAGACGGTACGGCTCGGTCAGGCGCTTGGAGGGCGTGCCGTCCCCCGAGCGGTAGGCGAACCGCAGTCGCTCATGGCCCGCGACCGTCGAGGCCATCACGGTCAGCGTCTCGGGCGCGATACTCGCCCCGTCGCCGCTGGTCAGGGGAGTGGTGGCGGCCTGAAGGGTGGAGACACGGTGGCGCAGCCGGCTCGGGAGGACCTGCTCCAGCTTGGCGAGCGCCCGTACGGAGGCCTCGTCGACGCCCTCGACGGCGTGCCCGGCACCGGCCCGCAGCCCGACCGCGATCGCCACCGCCTCCTCGTCGTCGAGCACGAGTGGCGGCATGGCCTTCCCGGCGACCAGCCGGTATCCGCCGTCCGCCCCCATCGTCGCCTGCACGGGATAGCCCAGTTCCCGCAGCCGGTCCACATCCCGGCGTACGGTCCGCCGCGAGACCCCGAGCCGGTCGGCGAGCTCACCGCCGGGCCATTCGCGCGGGGTCTGGAGCAGGGAGAGGAGCTGGAGGAGCCGGGCCGGGGTGTCGGTGGTCATGGGTTCTCCCTCTCAGCGTTCTGTTTTTCGGCTTCTTCGAGGATGCCTGACTACTAGGACATGATCTGACCTACTAGACCTCTAACTTCGAAGCATGACCTCAACCGAGACCCCTCTCAACAGCCCGGCCACCACGGCCGACCGGCGACGGTGGATCGCCCTCGCCATCGTGATGACCGCGGCCTTCATGGATCTGGTCGACGTCACGATCGTCAACATCGCGATCCCGTCGATCCAGCGGGACGCCGGCGCATCGTTCAGCCACATCCAGTGGATAACGGCCGGATATGCGCTCGCCTTCGCCGCCGGCCTGATCACCGGCGGGCGGCTCGGCGACATCCACGGCCGTAAGCGCCTCTTTCTCATCGGCATCGGCGGATTCACACTCGCATCGGCGCTCTGCGGATTCGCCGCGAACCCCGAGATGCTGGTCGCCTCCCGCATCCTCCAGGGCGGTATGGCCGCGCTGATGGTGCCGCAGGTCCTGTCGATCGTGCACGCCACCTTCCCGGCGCACGAACGCGGCAAGGTCTTCGGGCTGTTCGGGGCGGTCGTCGGGCTCGGGGCGGTGTCCGGTCCGCTGCTGGGCGCGCTGCTGACCGAGTGGAACCTGTTCGGCCTGGAGTGGCGGCCGATCTTCCTCATCAATCTGCCGGTGGGCATCGCCGGCCTGATCCTCGGCCGTCGCTACATCACCGAGTCCAAGGCCCCGCAGGCCCTCAAGCTGGACCTCGTCGGCGTCGCCCTCGTCACTCTCGGCCTGTTGATGCTGCTCTACCCGCTGACCCGCGGCCGTGAGCTGGGCTGGCCGATGTGGGGTTACGTCTCGATGGGCGGCGCGCTCGTGGTGTTCGCGGTGCTGGTGGCGTACGAGAAGAGGAAGACCGTGCGGGACGGTTCGCCACTGGTCGAGCTCTCCCTCTTCAAGGTGAAGAGCTTCGCGGCGGGCATCGCGGTGCAGACGGTCTTCGGGATCGCGCTCGGCATCTTCTTCCTGGTCTGGACGCTCTACATGCAGTTCGGCCTCGGCTGGGGCCCGCTGCGGGCCGGACTGACCGGCATCCCCTTTTCCCTCGCGGTCTCGACGGCGGCCGGGCTTTCGGTGCAGAAGCTGGTGCCGCGGTTCGGGCGCAAGGTGCTCCAGGCGGGTGCGCTGGTGATGGCGGTGGGCGTACTGCTCTACATCTGGGAGTCCGAGCGGTACGGGATGTCCATCGCCCCCTGGCAGATGGCGCTTCCCCTGGTGGTCATGGGCGTGGGCATGGGCCTGATCGTGGCCCCGCTGACGGACGCGATCCTCTCCGAGGTGCCGCGCGAGCACGCCGGTTCGGCGTCCGGCCTGATCAGCACGGTCCAGCAGATGGGCAACGCGCTCGGGCTCGGCCTGGTGTCCGTGGTCTTCTTCGGCACGATGTCCGACCACCTGCCGCGGGCCGAGGTGGGCGCGGCCTTCGTCGATGCCTTCCAGAACGCGCTGATCTGGGTCGCCGCGGTGATGACGGCCATCTTCCTGCTGATGTTCGCCCTGCCGAAGCGGCCGGCCCAGCATGTGGAGGGCGACGAGACGACGCCCGCCGTCGCCGTGGACAAGGAGCCCGAACTCGTGGGCTGACGCCGCCAGTTCAGGCTGATCCTGCCCGAGCCGTCAGGCCCGGCCCCGCTCGGGGCCGGGCCTGACGGCTGTCCCATGCCCCGCTCGTGCCCTGCACCCGAGCTCCCGGCGCCGTCACGCCGATGTCCGTTCATGCCCACTTTTACGTCTGACCCCGTTTACATTGCGGAAATTCGGGCGTAGCCTGCGAGTGAAACCACACGTTCGGGCATGGACGGAGGCGAACGGACATGTACGCACCGGAGCGGCAGCAGGAGATCCTCCGGCTGGCGCGTGACGGTGGCCGCGTGGACGTGGTGTCGTTGGCCGAGGAGTTCCAGGTCACGGCCGAGACGATCCGGCGGGACCTGAAGGCGCTGGACCGCGCGGGCCTCGTGCGCCGGGTGCACGGCGGCGCCATCCCGGCCGGACGGCTCGACTTCGAGCCCGATCTGGCCGAGCGGGAGACCACCGCGGCCGACGAGAAGGACCGCATCGCACAGGCCGCGCTCGCCGAACTGCCCAGCAACGGCACGATGATCCTCGACGCGGGCACGACGATAGCCCGGCTCGCCGGGGCCCTCCCGCTGGAGGCGACGCTCACTGTCGTGACGCACAGCCTTCCCATCGCGGCCCGCCTCGCCGACCATCCGGGCATCCAGCTCCACCTCGTCGGGGGGCGCGTACGTCACCGCACGCGCGCCGCTGTCGACGCCTGGGCGCTGCGGGCGTACGGCGAGATCCGTGCCGATGTCGTCTTCCTCGCCACGAACGGCTTCTCCCTCGAGTACGGACTGACCACGCCCGACCTCGCCGAGGCCGCCGTGAAGCGCGCGGCTGTCGGCGCCGCGCGCCGCGTGGTGCTGCTCGCCGACTCCGCCAAGCACGGCCAGGAGCACTTCGCGCGCTTCGGCGCCCTCGACGACGTGGACGTTCTGATCACCGACAGCGGGCTGAGCCCTGAAGACGCGACCGCCCTCAAGCGCGGCGGCACGGAAGTGGTGCGTACATGATCCTCACGGTCACCCCCAATCCCTCGCTCGACCGGACCTACGAGATCCCCTCGCTCGACCGCGGCGAGGTCATCCGGGCCACCGGCGAACGCATGGACCCGGGCGGCAAGGGCGTCAACGTCTCACGGGCGGTCACCGCGGCCGGCCGGCGCACCGTCGCCGTACTGCCGCTCGGCGGCGCCCCCGGCTCCCTCGTCGCCACCTTGCTCGACGCGCAGGGCATCGAGGTCGCGCCGGTCCCCGTCGCCGGGGCGACGCGCTCCAACATCGCGCTCGCGGAGGCCGACGGGGTACTGACGAAGATCAACGCACCCGGACCCGAACTCACCGCCGCCGAGGAGGAGTTGCTCCTGGAGACGGTACGGACCCAGTCCCGCGACGCCTCCTGGATCGCCTGCTGCGGCAGCCTGCCGCGCGGCCTCGCCCCGTCCTGGTACGCCGCACTGGTCGCCCGAGCGCACGCCGCCGGCACCCGGATCGCACTGGACACCTCCGGCCCGGCACTGCTCGCGGCCCTGCGCGAACGTCCCGACGTCGTCAAGCCGAACGCCGAGGAACTGGCGGAAGCGGTCGGCCGCCCCCTCGCCACCATCGGCGACGCGGTCAAGGCCGCCGAGGACCTGCGGGAACAGGGCGCCGGTGCGGTGCTGGCCAGCCTCGGCGCCGACGGGCAGTTGCTCGTCGAGGCCTCGGGCGTGTGGTTCGGCAGCGCGCGGGTCGACGTGGTCCGCAGCAATGTGGGCGCGGGCGACTCCTCGCTCGCCGGTTTCCTGATCGCCGGCGGCAGCGGCCCCGACGCCCTCGCCTCCGCCGTCGCACACGGCGCCGCGGCCGTCCAGCTCCCCGGCAGCGTGATGCCGGGGCCGGCCGACCTCGACCCCTCCGCCGTGACCGTCACGTCGGCGGTTCCGGTGGATCGCGTACTGACGGAGCCGGTGTCATGAACTTCCGTACAGCTACCGCCAGTTCAGCCCGTACGACCTGTGCGTCCCGTATGTCTCGTACGACCCCTGGACCGGCCCTGAAGCGGCGGAGCCTGCCCCTCCCCGCCGCAGCCGGGGGGAGGCGGGGTTTCCCCGACCCCGCCTCCACCTTCCCCGCTGACCTCGGCATATGTGACACTTCCGGCAATTCAGTCACGGCTGAGCGCGACACATCTGAACCCAGCCCGTCTGAACGCAGCCGGTCTGAACGCACCACCCCCGTCCCCGCCCATGACTTCCCCCGGGCGATACGCGTGCGAAGGAGCCCGCGATGAGCGAGATGATCACCGCGGATCTGGTCGACCTCGACCTGTCCGCCGATACGAAGGAAGCAGCGGCGCGCGCCCTCGCCGAACGCATGGTGGCCAAGGGCCGGGTGACCGACCTCGAAGGCTTCCTCGCCGACGTGGCCGCCCGCGAGGCCCAGATGCCGACCGGCCTCGATGGCGGCATCGGCATCCCGCACTGCCGGAGCGAACACGTCACCGAGCCGACGCTGGCCTTCGGGCGCAGTGCGGCCGGGATCGACTTCGGCGCTCCGGACGGTCCCGCCGACCTGATCTTCCTGATCGCCGCTCCGGCAGGGGCCGACGACGCCCACCTCACGATCTTGTCGTCGCTGGCCCGGCAGCTGATGAACACCGAGTTCACCTCCGCACTGCGGGCAGTGGACGACGCGGAGGGGGCAGCCGCCCTGATCCGCGGGAACGAGCCCGTAGTGGCCGCGCAGGTCGCCGGCACAGCGGGCAGCACCGAAGACTCCGCGGCGGCACCGGCCGGAGCGGCCTCCGTCGAAGCCGCCGCGGACACCTCGGCCCCTGGGACGACCGCCGAGGACGGCCCCGCCCCGGCGCCGGTCGCGGAGGCTTCCGCAGCCGGCACGGCGGCTGCGGCGCCGAGCACCGACGGCACCGGCTCCGCCCAGCCCGTCGGCGGCCGGCCGTTCCGTATCGTCGCCGTCACCTCCTGCCCCACCGGCATCGCGCACACCTACATGGCGGCCGAGGCGCTGGAGAACGCGGGCCGCGAGAACGACGACATCGAGGTGGTCGTCGAGCCGCAGGGCTCGGCGGGCTTCAACCGGCTCGACCCGGCCGTCATCGCCGCCGCGGACGGCGTGATCTTCGCGCACGACGTGCCCGTACGGGAGAAGGACCGGTTCGCCGGGAAGCCGACCGTGGACGTCGGCGTGAAGGCGGGCATCAACCGGCCCGCCGAGCTGATCGCCGAGGTCCGGGCGAAGGCCGAGCGCGGCGAGGTCACCGCGGCCGCGGGGCCCGGCGGTACGCCGGTCGAGCGGACCGGAGAGCCCGGCGAGGGCTACGGCACCAAGCTCCGCAAGTGGCTGATGTCCGGCGTCAGTTACATGGTCCCGTTCGTCGCCGCGGGCGGTCTGCTCATCGCCCTCGGCTTCGCGATCGGCGGCTACCAGATCAACGAGGCCAAGCCGGTCACCGAGGTCTTCAACTGGGGGCAGGTGGACAGCTGGGGCGCCCTGCTGTTCCAGATCGGCGGCGTCGCCTTCAACTTCCTGATCCCGGTCCTCGCCGGATACATCGCCTACGGCATGGCCGACCGGCCCGGTCTCGTCCCCGGTTTCGTCGGCGGCATGATCGCCTTCAACATCAACGCCGGCTTCCTCGGCGGCCTGGCCGCCGGTCTGCTGGCCGGCGGGGTCGTCCTCGCGATCCAGCGGGTAAAGATCCCGCCAGTGCTGCGCGGCATCATGCCAGTGGTCGTGATCCCGCTGATCTCCTCGATCGTCGTCGGCTTCCTGATGTTCGTGGTCATAGGCAAGCCCATCGCCGAGGCTCAGGAGGCCATGACCGACTGGCTCTCCGGCCTCTCCGGCACCAACGCCATCCTGCTCGGCGTACTGCTCGGCCTGATGATGTGCTTCGACCTCGGCGGCCCGGTCAACAAGGTCGCGTACGCCTTCGCCGCGGGCGGTATCGCCGTTCAGGACCCGAGCAGTTCCGCGATGAAGATCATGGCGGCGGTCATGGCGGCCGGCATGGTGCCCCCGCTGGGCATGGCCCTGGCCACCACGATCCGCAAGAGGCTGTTCACCAAGGCCGAGCAGGAGAACGGCAAGGCGGCCTGGGTACTGGGCGCCTCCTTCATCTCCGAGGGAGCGATCCCCTTCGCGGCCGCCGACCCGCTGCGGGTCATCCCGGCCTCGATGGCGGGCGGCGCGGTCACCGGCGCCCTGACCATGGCCTTCGGCTCGACCCTGCGCGCCCCCCACGGCGGCATCTGGGTCACCTTCCTGATCGGCAGGCCCTTCCTCTACCTCCTGGCCATCGCAGCCGGCACCGCCGTAACGGCAGGCCTGGTCATAGCCCTGAAGGGCATGCGCAAAACCAAGCCGGAGGGCGAGGCCGAGCGGCCGGAGGCCGCGGCGGCCTCAAAGGCGAAGGAGCCGGTAGCAGCCTGAGCTCCACCGGGACGGGCTGTGGCCCGGGACGCAAGTCCCGGGCCACAGCGCGTCTGACACGTATGTCGGGTGCGGGGTGCCTCCGGCGGTTGGGCGGGTGGGTTCGTTGTCGGCTGCCGGTCGGTTGTGGCTGGTCGCGCAGTTCCCCGCGCCCCTGGGTGGGTGGTGGGTCGGGGCCGTGGGCCGGTGCGTCAGCCCGTCGCAGGCCGGGCGTACGACCCGGTGTCGGTACACCGCGAAGGTGGCCTGAGACCGAACCTACGCGACGGGCATACGACGCACCGGCCCACGGCCCCTCCCGCCGGTGGGAGGATGCCGGCGTGTGGGGGTGCGGGCTTTCCCGGGGCCCGGGCTTGTTCGGGGCGCCGGGTCCTCGGGGCGCGGGAAGGCGCAGGCTTTTTAGGGGCGCGGGGAACTGCGCGACCAGCCACAACGAACCCGCACTCGCCCATGAACCGAACCCACCACCCCCGTAGGCCCCCGCCCAACCGCCGGAGGCAACCCGCTCAACCGCCGGAGGCAGAGGCGCGCCTCTCCATCGCGTCCCGCGCAGCGTCCTCACTCGCGTACACCTCACACATGTGCCGCCCATCAGGCGTAGCCGTGTGCTCGACCTCCCAGAGGGACAACTCCCGCCCGTCCAGCAGCAGAAACGCATGCTCGTAGAGCGAGAAGCCCACCCCCCGCCCCCCATACGGCCGCCCGAACGCCTGCGTGATCTCGTGCGCGAACGCCATCCGCAGCAGCTCGGCCATCTCCTCACCCGGCCGGTCCACGTTCTCGGCGCGCCGCAGCAACCGCCGTCCATGGTCCGCCGAGTCATCGAGCACGTACACATGCCGAGGCTCGGGAACCGGCGCCAGCCGCGCCATGACCGGCATCTCGAAGTCCGGCTCGTCGGGCGGCAGCGGCAACCGCGCGGTCGCGGCCCGCAACTCCTCCCACTCCTCGTACACCTCGTGCTCCACATGGCTGCCGGGCCCGGTGTTGTGGACCAGCTCCCACAGCGTGAGCGCCGAACCGTCGGCGAGCAGCCACGTGTGCCGGTACGTCTCGCGGTGCAGCCCGGCACTGTGGTGCGCGGAGTGCAGCGAACTGTCGTGTGCCAGCGCGGAGTCGAGCCGTCCTATCGTCTCGTCGGAGAGCTCGAAGGAGTTCAGGGCGCGGCCGAGGAGTCGCGCGAGATGCTCCTCAGGAGACTCGGGCGACTCGGGTGGCTCGTACGCTGCCGTCTCGTACGGAACGCTCAAGGTTTCTCCCGGCGTTGCTGCATGTCACCTTGTGGGTGCATACCGTAGCCCCTCAGCCGGACATCATGTCCGGGAACCGAGAAAACGTACGCACAGAAAACGTGGAACCCGCGCGACAAGTTCCCCTCCACCCTGACACAACCTCAAACTCCCCTGCTCAGAAGGGGGGGGCAGGCACCCCTTCCCGTGCGCCCCGCCCACCGGCACCCCTTCCCCGCCTCCCCGCCCCCTTCCCCGCCGACTGGCCCCCGCTACAAGTCGCCGTACAACTCCCCATACGCCGGCCACACCCCACCCGGCCCCTCCACCGACTCGGCGGCCCGTACCGCCCGCACGATCGCCCGTGTCACCAGATCCGCCCCGGCCGCGAGGACCTCGTTCAGCGCGAGCGGGTTCTCCTCCGCCAGCGGACGCGCCCCTGTGGCGAGCGTGAACACCGTGTCTCCGTCGTTGAGCAGATGCACCGGCCGTACGGCGCGCGCGATGCCGTCGTGCGCTGTCCCCGCCAGCTTCTGCGCCTGTGCCTTCGACAACTCCGCGTCGGTGGCGACCACCGCGAGCGTGGTGTTCAGCGGGGGAGCGCCGTTCTTCGCCGCGGCCTCGGCCAGCCGGGCCCGCGCCGCCTCGTGCACCTTCTCCGCCGGATACGTCATACGCCCCTGGAACAGCTCCCCGTACAACGCCCCCGTCAGCGGATCCACCGCCGACCCCGCCGCGTTGGCCACCACCAGCGCCGCCACCGTGACACCCGAGTCGAGCACGGCACTCGCGCTGCCGATCCCTCCCTTCATGCTCCCGACCGTCGCTCCCGTACCGGCGCCCACGCAGCCCTCCTGAACCGGCGCGCCGAGCTCGCTCGCTGCGGCTGCCGTCACCGCCTCGCGGCCGGTCGCCGCGTCGGGCCTGGCCCGGAAGTCGCCGCCGCGTCCCAGGTCGAAGACACAGGCCGCGGGGACGACCGGCACCACGTGTGCCGGATCGGGCCCGACGCGCACCCCGCGTCCCCTCTCCTCCAGCCAGGCCATCACGCCTGCCGCCGAGTCCAGCCCGTACGCACTGCCGCCGGTCAGGACCAGTGCCTCGATCTTCCGCACCACGTTGCGTGGATCGAGCGCGTCGGTCTCCTTGGTGCCGGGCCCGCCGCCGCGCACGTCCACGGCCGCGACCGCACCGCCCTCCGGAGCCAGGACGACCGTCGTACCGGTCAGCCAACCGCCGCCTGTCCGCGTGGCATGCCCCACGCGCAGTCCGGTCACATCTGTCAGAGCGCCAACTGTCATGGCACCCAGTGTCGCCCTCAGGGCCGTACCCTGAAGCCATGAGCAGCACCCCCGCCCCCGAACCCCACCCTGCGCCTTCCCAGGGGGTAGCCCCGGCCCCCCGGGACTCCCGCAAGCCCGCGCTGGTCTTCGACGATCCGTTGAGCCAGCAGTCCGCGGACGACACGGACGGCGGGTGGGGCGAGCGGCCCAGCGGTGACAGTGCTGGGGACCTGGCCCGCTTCCTGGACGAGAAGCCGCCCCACCACCTCTGAGCCCGGCAGGCCCGGCCAGCCGTGGTCGCTAGTCCTGTGTGTGCCCCGAGCCGCGCTGCGCCACCAGGGCGTCGCGGATCTCCTTCAGGACCTCCAGCTCGGTCACCTCGATAACCTCGTGCGCGCCCTCCTTCTCCTTCTGGCGGGCCGCCTGCCGGGCCAGGTACTTGGACATCGGCAGCACCATCAGGAAGTAGACGACGGCCGCAGTGATCACGAACGAGAGCGTCGCGCCGAGCACCGAACCCCACATGATCCGGACGCCCTCCGCGGTGGCACCGGTGCCTGTGCAGGGGCCCTTGATGCAGGAGCTGTAGTTGTCCAGGTTCTTTGTGCCGATCGCGCCCACCAGGGGGTTGATGACTCCCTGCACCACCGAGTTGACGATGTTGGTGAAGGCCGCGCCGATGACCACCGCCACTGCCAGGTCGACGACGTTCCCGCGCATCAGGAAGGTCTTGAAGCCCTCCCAGACGCCCGGTTTCTTGTTCTCGCTCACCAGGGAGCCCCTCTTCAGCCGCACGAGTTGTGGAACGAACAGCTCCGCAACCTACGGCAGAGCGTGGCGAACCTGTCCAACACCCCAGTTCCAACGAGGGACTTGACAGCCAGCCGGTGATCCGCTTCAGCAAGCTCAGCACAGGGTCACCGCCAATCGCGAGGTCGCGCCGGCTCCGGCCAGCCGCACCGCCGTCTGCCGCGGCACCGACAGCACGACCAGCGCACCGCCTTCGGCCACACCGTCCAGGGCCTCGGGCACCTTCGTCACCCGCACCCCGCGCGCGACCACCCGCGCATCACCGCCACCCGCCGCCGACTCCTCGGCCGCGACGACATCGACACGATCGCCCGGCCGCAACAGCCGTACCGTCGCGCCGTCCGCGATCCGCACCGGCGCCGTCACCATCTCGACGGCCCGCCGCTCCCGCACGGGATCGCCCGCCACTCTCGACTCCGCCGCGACAGGCGGTGTATCGGCGGAGTGGGCCCTTGCCCGGCCGGCGTCCCGTGGCCCCGCCGCCACCAGCGCGGCAGCGGTCACGGCGAGCCCCGCGGCCACGGCCCGCCTTCTGTGCCGTACGAGCCGTCGCAGTTGATACCGCCCGCCACGCACCCGCACGGGAGCGAAGTGCGGCACTTCGCAGGTACCGGGTGCGTCCGTGCCCAACGGGCGCGGAAAGGAAGGGAGTAGCGACACGAGAACCACCACCAGCGGGTCGGGAGATCGGCTTGCGATGCCAGACTGCGGCCTCGCGCCGAATCCCGCTGCGGCCCGTGGACTACCGGCCGGTTGTGGACAACTCGCTCACCCGAAGGGGGAGTTCCGCTCCAACCGAGCCGTCCACAGAGCCACCGAGCCGTCCACAGAACCGCCCTGAGATCCCCGGCACCCGAAGCCCCCGGGACCGCCCTACGGCAGATCGAACCCCGGATCCATCCCGCCCAGCGCCTTCGCGCACAGGCAATCCCGCGCCCCGTTCTCGGGCAGCCCCGCCACCGCGTCGAACAGCACACCCCGCAGCCGTTCCACATTCGCCGCGAACACCTGCAGCACCTCCTCGTGCGAGACGCCCTCGCCGGTCTCGGCCCCCGCGTCGAGGTCGGTGACCAGGGTCAATGACGTGTAGCAGAGCTCGAGTTCACGGGCGAGCGCCGCCTCGGGATGCCCGGTCATACCCACCACCGACCAGCCCTGCGCCTGGTGCCACAACGATTCGGCACGGGTGGAGAACCGCGGCCCCTCGACCACCACGAGCGTCCCGCCGTCCACCGGCTCCCAGTCCCGGCCGCGGGCCGCCTCCAGCGCGGCCTCGCGCCCGACGGGGCAGTACGGGTCGGCCAGGGACACATGCACCACGTTCGGCACTTGGCCCCCCGGCAACGGCATCCCGTCGAAGTACGTCTGCTCCCGGGACTTCGTACGGTCCACCATCTGGTCCGGTACGAGCAGCGTTCCCGGGCCGTACTCCTGACGCAGCCCGCCGACCGCGCAGGGCCCGAGCACCTGACGCGCCCCGACGGAGCGCAGCGCCCACAGGTTCGCGCGGTAGTTGATGCGGTGCGGCGGCAGATGGTGGGCGCGGCCGTGGCGGGGGAGGAAGGCGACCCGCCGCCCGGCGATCTCGCCCAGGAAAAGGGAGTCGCTGGGCGCCCCGTAGGGCGTGGCCACCTGTATCTCGGTCACGTCGTCGAGGAAGGAGTAGAAGCCCGAGCCGCCAATGACGCCGATCTCGGCGTTCTCCGTGTTCGCCATGACCGCACCTTAACCGGGCCCGAAAACGCCACGGACCCCGCCGTCGTGCGACGACAGGGTCTCGTAAGAAAGGCTTACGCGGCCGAGCTGCTGCTCGAGGAGGTGCCGGCGCCGGACGACGACGAGTCCGAGGAGGACGAGGTCGTGGAGGACGACGAATCGGAGGAGGACGAGGTCGACGAGGAGGACGACTTGGCCGTCGAGCTGCTCGACGAGGAGCCGCGGCTGTCGTTGCGGTAGAAGCCGGAGCCCTTGAAGACGATGCCGACCGCGGAGAACACCTTCTTCAGGCGGCCATCACAGCTGGGGCACTCGGTCAGGGCGTCCTCGGTGAACTTCTGCACCACCTCGAGGCCCTCGCCGCACGCGGTGCACTGGTACTGGTAGGTCGGCACTTTGTCTTCCTCCTGGCACTCTCACTCGATGAGTGCTAACGACCATCAATAGTGACCTATTCCCAGCGTTCAGTCCACTGCCAGCGGTACGCGGTGACCGACGCCACGTGCGACGGTCCGACCGATCGGCCTGGGTACGAGCCGCGAGCGCTGGACCACGAGCGTCGCCAGCGCCAGCAGCGTTCCGCCCATCGGGACGAGGAAGCCGGCGCCGTCCCAGAGGCGGTCCTCCAGCTGTCCGGCGACGGTGACGGCCACCGCCTGCCCGAGCGCGACCGCGCCGGTCAGCCAGGTGAAGGCCTCCGTGCGGGCCCCTGCCGGAACCAGGCCGTCGACCAGCGTGTAGCCGGTGATCAGGGCGGGCGCGACGCACATGCCGACCAGGAGGCCGACTCCCGCGAGGGCGACAACGGAGTGCGCGGCCCACAGACCGGAGGCGGTCAGTGCCAGTGCCGCGTACCCGATGACCAGACGGCGGCGCGGAGCTGTCTTCCAGGCGATGGCGCCGCAGACGATCCCGGAGAGCATGTTGCCCGCGGCGAAGGTGCCGTACAGGACGCCGTTCAGGCCGGGCTCGCCGATCGACTCGGTGAACGCGGCGAGCGAGACCTGCATACCGCCGAAGACGGAACCGATGCCCAGGAAGGCCACGATCAAGACACGTACTCCGGGGACCGACACAGCGGAAACGTGCTCCACGCGCGCGTGCCCGTCGAGACGTACAGCGGGCTGCGTGCTCTTCTGGGCCGCGAACAGCAGACCGCCGACCAGGGTCAGCGCGGCCTCCGTGAGCAGGCCCGCCGCCGGGTCCACGGTGGTGCACAGCGCGGTCGCGAGCAGCGGGCCGAGTACGAAGGTCAGCTCGTCGGTGACGGACTCGAAGGCCGCCGCGGTCGTCATCAGGGGCGAGCCCTGGAGCTTGACGCCCCAGCGGGCCCGCACCATGGGCCCGATCTGCGGCACGGAGGCGCCGGTCGGGACGGCCGCCGCGAACAGCGTCCACAGGGGAGCGTCCGTGAGCGCGAGCGCCGTCAGGGAGAGACCCGCCACGGTGTGGACGAGGACGCCGGGCACCAGGACGGTGCGCTGCCCGTGACGGTCGGCGAGACGGCCGGTGAGGGGCGCGAACAGTGCCATGGAGACACCGGTCACGGCGGCGACGGCACCGGCAGCCCCGTACGAGCCGGTGGTGTGCTGCACGAGCAGCACAAGGGACAGCGTCAGCATCGCGAACGGCTGCCGTGCGGCGAAGCCGGGAAGCAGGAACGTCCAGGCGCCCCGTGTGCGCAGCAGTTGCCCGTATCCCGGGCGGGAGGAGACCGATGTCCTGGCGGACTCGGAGGTGACCGTGGATGCCACGGCCCGTGCCTTTCTGCCGCCTGGTGGCGCGCCCGTCCAAAGGCGCCGCCGAGAGCTGTCCTCTTGCGCGGAACTGCGGTAGATACCGGGCCGCCCACTGTGAGGGCACCGCGGCCGCCATACGGTCGCGCCAGCTCTGCGTCAGGCAGAGTTGGTTCGATCTGAGTGCGCCTTCATCATACAGGTATCCGTGATTGTGCCCCTGGGAAAGCCAGCACCCGAGCCACATCCACCTACGAAGTGCCGTTACCGCCCGTCCCCAGCCACCCCGCCAGCTTGCCGCCCCGCCCGACCGCCCGCAGTCGCCGCTCGGCCGCGTCCCGGACCGGGTCCGTGGCCACCACGAGGAGTTCGTCGCCGCGTTGCAGAATCGTCGTGGGCAGCGGGACGAACGATTCTCCGTCCCGTACGACCAGCGTGACCGCGGCGCCCGGAGGCAGCCGCAGCTCGTTGATCTCGACGCCGTGCATTTTCGACCCCTCCGGGATCGCGACGGACAGCAGATGTCCGCGAAGCCGCTCCAGGGGCGCCGATTCGATGCCCAGGTCGGCTGCCTCGGCGGCGGACTTGCCCAGGCTCAGCTTCCGGGCCAGCCAGGGGAGGGTCGGGCCCTGTACGAGGGTGTAGACGACGACCAGTATGAAGACGATGTTGAAGATGCGACGGCTCTCTTCGACGCCGCTCACCATCGGAATCGTGGCCAGGATGATGGGCACGGCGCCGCGCAGGCCCGCCCAGGACATCAGGACCTGCTCCTGCCACGGCAGCCGGAACGGCAGCAGAGCCACCACGACGCTCAGTGGCCGCGCCACCATGGTCAGCACCAGGCCGATGCCGAGCGCGGTCCAGAAGTCCTCCTCCAGCTCGTGCGGCGTGACCAGCAGGCCGAGCAGGACGAACATGCCGATCTGGGCGATCCAGCCGAGCCCGTCGGCGAAGCCGCGGGTGGCGGGCCAGTGCGGCAGCTTCTGGTTGCCGAGCACCATCGATGCCAGATACACGGCGAGGAAGCCGCTGCCGTGGGCGAGTGCCCCGCCCGCGTACGCCATGACCGCGATGGCCATGACGGCGATCGGGTAGAGGCCGGAGGCGGGCAGTGCCACATGGCGCAGCCCGTACGCGCCGAGGAAGCCCACCGCGAGCCCGATGGCCGCGCCGATGGCCAGCTCCAGGGCTATCGTGCCGAGCAGCGCGTACCAGTGCTCCACCGGACCGGCTGTGGAGAAGGCAACGACGAGGATGACCACCGGAGCGTCGTTGAAGCCGGACTCGGCCTCCAGCATGCCCGTCAGGCGGGCGGGGAGGGGCACTTTGCGCAGCACCGAGAAGACCGCCGCCGCGTCCGTCGAGGAGACCACCGCGCCGACGATGAGCGCCTGCCGCCACTCCAGATCGATCAGGTAGTGGGCCGCCGTGGCCGTGACGCCGACGCTCACCGCGACGCCCACCAGCGCCAGTGACGAGGCGGCCGGGAGCGCCGGCTTGATCTCCTGCCACTTCGTGCCGAGACCGCCCTCGGCCAGGATCACGACCAGGGCCGCGTATCCGAAGACCTGGGTCAGTTCGGCGTTGTCGAAGTGGATGCCGCCGATGCCGTCCTGCCCCATGGCGATGCCGATGCCCAGGTAGACGAGCAGGCTGGGGAGCCCACTGCGTGAAGAGATGCGAACCGCTGCCACCGCGACGAGCAGAACGAGCGAGCAGATGAGCAGGAGCTGGTTGAGGTGGTGGACAGTCAGCGGGTGCTCCCCTCTCGGCAGTGCAAGTACTTCGTTACTTTACCTAACTCTTGACGCTTTCTTGACGATCGCGAATGTGGCTCCGATCGAGTGAAGAGCCCTGTTCCCGACTCCGCGTCAAGCCGCGCCAGGCCCTGACCTATGGTTGCTCCAGCGTTCAGTCAAAAGCACGGCCCGCCTGCCGCTCGCGTGAGGACAGCAAGGACAGCGATGCCCCCCAACACCACCTCTTCTTCTGGTCAGACGCGCGGCAGGTCCGGCAGGAAGAAGGGGCGCAGAACCCGTCTGATCTTGATCGTCCTGGTCCTGGCCATCATCGGGGGCGTCGGTTACGGGGCGTTCTGGTCGATCAGCACCGTGCGCGCCTCCTTCCCGCAGACCAAGGGATCGATCGAACTGGACGGTCTGTCGGGCCCTGTGGACGTCAAGCGTGACGGCAACGGGATCCCGCAGATCTACGCCGCCACCGACGAGGACCTGTTCATGGCGCAGGGCTATGTCCAGGCGCAGGACCGGTTCTACGAGATGGACGTACGCCGCCACATGACGTCCGGCAGGCTCTCCGAGATGTTCGGCAAGGACCAGGTCGACAACGACGAGTTCCTGCGCACGCTCGGCTGGAAGCGGGTCGCGGAGGAGGAGTACAAGACCAAGCTGTCGGCCGAGACGAAAAAGTACCTCCAGGCGTACGCCAAGGGAGTCAACGCCTACCTCCGGGGCAAGGACGGCGAGGACATCTCCCTGGAGTACGCGGCGCTCGGCTTTTCCAACGACTACAAGCCCGAGGAATGGACTCCGGCCGACTCGGTGGCCTGGCTCAAGGCGATGGCCTGGGACCTGCGCGCCAACATGCAGGACGAGATCGACCGCTCCCTGATGACCAGCCGCCTCGGCCCGCAGCAGATCGCCGACCTGTATCCGCAGTACCCGTACGACCGGAACAAGACGATCGTCCAGGAGGGCGAGTACAACCGGAGCACCGAGGAGTACGAGCAGAGCAGCGGCACGGACGCGTCCGAGGAGGGCTCCGGGCTCGCCGGCGGCGCCACGGCCCCGGACGGGCTGCAGAGCCAGCTGTCGGGCCTCTACGAGGAACTGGACGACGTCCCCACGGCCGTCGGCGTGAACGGCAACGGCATCGGCTCCAACTCCTGGGTCATCGGCGGCGCCCACACCATCAGCGGCAAGCCGCTCCTCGCCAACGATCCGCATCTGTCGCCGTCGCTGCCGTCGGTCTGGTACCAGATGGGCCTGCACTGCAAGAGCGTCTCCGACAAGTGCCAGTACGACGTCTCCGGGTACACCTTCGCGGGCCTGCCGGGCGTGGTCATAGGCCACAACCAGAACATCGCCTGGGGGATGACCAACTCCGGTGCCGACGTCGCCGACCTGTACCTGGAGAAGCTCACCGGGGATGGCTACGAGTACGACGGCAAGGTGAGGTCCTTCACCAGCCGCGAGGAGAAGATCGACGTCGCGGGCGGCGCCAGCAAGACGATCGTCGTCCGGGAGACCGACAACGGGCCGCTGCTGTCCGACCGCGACGACGAGCTCGTGAAGGTCGGCAAGAAGGCCACTGTCGACCAGTCGGCACCCGACCGCGGCGACGGCTACGGCATCGCGCTGCGCTGGACCGCCCTGGACCCCGGCACCTCGATGGACGCCGTCTTCGCGATGAACAAGGCCACCGACTGGACCGGCTTCCGCAAGGCCGCCGCCCTGTTCGACGTGCCCTCGCAGAACCTGATCTACGCCGACACCGAGAACAACATCGGCTACCAGCTGCCCGGCCGGATCCCCAAGCGCGGTGCGGGCGACGGCTCGCTTCCGTCGCCCGGCTGGGACTCCAAGTACGAGTGGACCGGCTACATCAAGCAGTCCGAGCTGCCCTACGAGTACAACCCGGATCGCGGCTACATAGTGACCGCCAACCAGGCCGTCATCGACAAGGAGAAGTACCCCTACACGCTCACCACGGACTGGGGCTACGGCACACGCAGCCAGCGGATCACCGATCTCATCGAGTCGAAACTCAAGGGCGGCGGCAAGGTCTCGACCGACGACATGCGCCAGATGCAGCTCGACAACAGCAGCGAGATCGCCAAGCTCCTGGTGCCTCTGCTGCTCAAGATCGACGTCCCTGACAAGGACGTACGGGACGGGCAGAAGCTCCTGGAGGGCTGGAACTACACCCAGGACGCCGATTCGGCGGCTGCCGCCTACTTCAACGCGGTCTGGCGCAACATCCTGAAGCTCGCGTTCGGCAACAAGCTGCCCAAGGAGCTGCGGGTCGAGGGCCAGTGCCTGTACGTCGAGCCGGTCGACACCACCGGGCCGGCCGACGAGGACCGGCGGGTGCGCGAGTGCGGCGAGCGTGACGCGGACAGCGCGCAGCCGGACGGCGGCGACCGCTGGTTCGAGGTGGTCAGGTCGATCCTCGACGACGAGGACAGCGACTGGTGGCAGGCGCCCGGCAACCGCACCGACGAGGCGGCCACGAACCGCGACGAGCTCTTCGGGCGGGCCCTGGAGGACGCCCGCTGGGAGCTGACCGCCAAGCTCGGCAAGGACATGGACACCTGGAACTGGGGCCGCCTGCACCGGCTGTACCTGAAGAACCAGACCATGGGCACCGACGGTCCCGGCTTCCTGCAGTTCATGCTCAACCGCGGCCCGTACAACCTGGGCGGCGGTGAGGCCGCGGTCAGCGCCACCGGCTGGAACGCCGCGGGTGGCTACACCGTGGTCTGGGTGCCGTCGATGCGGATGGTCGTGAACCTCGACGACCTCGACAAGTCGAAGTGGATCAATCTCACCGGCGCCTCCGGGCACGCCTACAACGCCCACTACATCGACCAGACCGACAAGTGGGCCAAGGGCGAGCTACTGGACTGGGTCTCCACGGAGAGGGCGGTCGACGAGGCCACGGAGGACACGCTGGTGCTGCAGCCCTGAGGCGGACTTCGGCAGACCTCGCCGTGAATCGGCAGGCCCCGCCGTGAAAATGGCCCTCCACGCGCGCGTGGAGGGCCATTTCGCAGATCAGCCTCTACGGGTGGATCAGCCTCTACAGAGGGCGTCGCCGGAAGCGACGTACTCCCGAAGGAGTGATCACCGCGTGCACCGGCCGGTCATGCGGTTCCTCAGGGACACGATCGACCACTTCGGAGTCGTACAGCAGCACCACCAGCGCCGGATCAACCCCCGCCCGCTCCAGCCGCGCGAGCACCCGGTCGTACGACCCGCCGCCGCGCCCGAGCCGCATCCCGCGCGCGTCCACGGCGAGCCCCGGCAGCAGGACGGCACCGGCCGACAGCACGGCATCCGGTCCGAGGCGCTCGCCCGCGGGCTCCAAGAGGGCCATTTTTCCCCGGTGTTGTACGCGGACGAGCGAGCCCTCTCCGCCGTACGCACCCCAGTCCAGGTCGTTGTCCGCCATCAGGGCCGGCAGCAGAACGCGTACCCCGCGCGCGTGGAGCGCGTCGAGGAGCGCGCGCGTACCCGGTTCGCTACCGACGGAGACGTACGCCGCCACGGTGTGCGCCTGCGCCAGTTCGGGCAGCTCCAGGGCGCGGGCGGCGAGTGCGGCTTCCGTTTCCCGTCTGTCATCCGCCGTAAACCGGCTTCTCACCAGGAGGAACTCTTGTCGCAACATCCGTTTGCCAGGCTCCGCATCCGGTCTCGGCCGACTCACAGTTCGCTCCCGTACTCTTGCTCATGCGCTCATATGAGAGCGAATTAACCGGAGCCACACATTCAACACTTTGGCACCGGATATGGTGACCGGCATGACTCAGGCACACCCCAGGATCAGCAAGGCTGTCATCCCCGCAGCGGGCCTCGGTACCCGGTTCCTGCCGGCCACCAAAGCCACTCCCAAGGAGATGCTGCCGGTCGTCGACAAGCCGGCGATCCAGTATGTGGTCGAGGAAGCCGCCTCCGCGGGCCTCGACGACGTCCTCATGATCACAGGCCGTAACAAGCGCCCCCTCGAGGACCATTTCGACCGCAACTACGAGCTGGAATCGGCCCTTCAGAAGAAGGGCGACGCCAACCGGCTCGCCAAGGTGCAGGAGTCCAGCGACCTCGCGACCATGCACTACGTACGCCAGGGCGACCCCAAGGGCCTCGGCCACGCCGTCCTGTGCGCCGCCCCGCACGTCGGCGACGAGCCCTTCGCCGTCCTCCTCGGCGACGACCTGATCGACCCGCGCGACCCCCTGCTCGCGCGCATGGTCCAGGTCCAGGAGCAGTACGGTGGCAGCGTCATCGCCCTCATGGAGGTCGCGCCCGAGCAGATCCACCTCTACGGATGCGCGGCCGTCGACACCACCGCAGACAGCGACGTGGTCAAGGTCCACGACCTGGTCGAGAAGCCGTCCGCGGCGGACGCCCCGTCGAACTACGCGATCATCGGCCGCTACGTCCTCGACCCGCACGTCTTCGACATACTCCGCAAGACCGAGCCGGGCCGCGGCGGCGAGATCCAGCTCACCGACGCCCTCCAGCAGCTCGCCGCCGACGAGAAGGTCGGCGGACCCGTGCACGGCGTCGTCTTCAAGGGCCGCCGCTATGACACCGGCGACCGGGGCGACTACCTGCGTGCCATTGTCCGACTCGCGTGCGAACGTGAAGACCTGGGCCCGGACTTCCGGACCTGGCTTCGCAGTTACGTCACCGAGGAGATGTAGCAACTTTGAGCAGCGCCGCGACCCGCGTCACCGGCCAGGACCACCTCTGGTCGGTGACCGAGCACCTGGAGGACATCCTCACGACCGTCCGTCCCCTCGAACCCATCGAGCTGCAACTCCTCGACGCCCAGGGCTGTGTCCTGGTCGAGGACGTCACGGTGCCGGTCTCCCTGCCGCCGTTCGACAACAGCTCGATGGACGGCTACGCGGTCCGGGTCGCCGATGTCGCGGGCGCGAGCGAGGAGTTCCCGGCCGTCCTCAGGGTCGTCGGGGACGTCGCGGCGGGTCCGGCCGAGCCGCTCCAGGTGGGCCCCGGCGAGGCCGCTCGCATCATGACCGGCGCCCCGCTGCCGCCGGGCGCCGAGACCGTCGTCCCCGTGGAGTGGACCGACGGCGGCCTCGGCGAGGGCCCCGTCTCCCGGATGCGCGCCCACAGCGCGGCCCCCGAGGGCGCTTCCGGGCAGGTCCAGGTGCACCGTCCGGCTCCGGCACGCGCGCACGTGCGCGCGAAGGGCAGCGACGTCAAGGCAGGGGACCGCGCTCTCGAAGCGGGCACGATCCTCGGCCCGCCGCAGATCGCGCTGCTCGCCGCGATCGGCCGCGGGACGGTACGCGTGCGCCCGCGCCCGCGCGTGGTCGTCCTGTCCACCGGCAGCGAACTCGTCCAGCCCGACGAGGAGTTGGGCAACGGCCAGATCTACGACTCCAACAGCTTCGCGCTGACCGCCGCCGCCCGCGACGCCGGAGCCATCGCCTACCGCGTGGGCGCCGTCGCCGACGACGCCGAGACCCTCCGGGCCACCATCGAGGACCAGCTCATCCGCGCCGACCTCCTGGTCACGACTGGCGGCGTCAGCGTGGGGGCGTACGACGTCGTCAAGGAGGCACTGGAGTCCGTCGGCGACGAGGACGAGCCCGGCAGCGGCATCGAGTTCCGCAAGCTCGCCATGCAGCCCGGCAAGCCCCAGGGCTTCGGCTCCATCGGCCCCGACCACACCCCGCTGCTCGCACTGCCCGGCAACCCCGTGTCCTCGTACGTCTCCTTCGAACTCTTCGTACGCCCCGCGATCCGCACCCTGATGGGGGTCGACGACATCCACCGGCCCACGACCAAGGCGGCCCTGAACACCGACAAGGCGCTGACCTCGCCCGCCGGACGCCGTCAATACCTGCGCGGGCGGTACGCGAACGGCGAGGTGACCCCCGTCGGCGGCGCCGGCTCGCATCTGATCGCGGCCCTCGCCCGGGCCGACGCGCTGATCATGATCCCCGAAACCGTGGAATCCGTGGAGCCCGGTACCGAGGTCGAGGTGGTACTCCTCGGCTGACAGGGCCGGGATGGCGGTACCGTGTCGCGCACAACAGGCCCGACCGGGAGCGCCATGAGTACCAACGACCGACTGACCCACATCGACGAGGCGGGCGCCGCCCGCATGGTCGACGTGTCCGGGAAGGATGTGACCGCGCGCACCGCCCGCGCCAGCGGCCGGGTCCTGGTCTCGCCCCGGGTGGTCGAGCTGCTGCGCGGCGAGGGCCTCCCCAAAGGCGACGCCCTCGCCACCGCGCGCATCGCGGGCATCATGGGCGCCAAGCGCACACCGGATCTGATTCCGCTGTGCCACCCGTTGTCGGTGTCGGGTGTCAAGCTTGATCTGTCGGTCGCGGACGACGCTGTCGAGATCCTGGCCACCGTCAAGACCACCGACCGTACGGGTGTGGAGATGGAGGCCCTCACCGCGGTCAGCGTGGCGGCTCTCACCGTGATCGACATGGTCAAGGCGGTCGACAAGGGGGCGGTCATCACGGACGTACGCGTCGAGGAGAAGACAGGCGGCAAGTCGGGCGACTGGAGCCGGACATGACGTATCGCGCCCTTGTGGTGACGGCGTCCAACCGTGCCGCCGCCGGCGTTTACGAGGACAAGGGTGGCCCGCTGATCGCCAAGGGCCTCGGAAGCATGGGGTTCACCGTCGAAGGACCGCAGGTCGTCCCCGACGGAGACCCCGTGGAGGCCGCCCTTCGAGGGGGCGTCGAGGTCGGGTACGACGTCATCGTGACCACCGGAGGCACCGGCATCTCGCCCACCGACCGCACCCCGGAAGCGACCCGGCGCGTCCTCGACCACGAGGTGCCGGGCATTGCGGAGGCCATCCGAGCGTTCGGAAGGGAGAAGGTGCCGACGTCGGCGCTGTCCCGAGGCCTCGCCGGTGTCGCCGGGCGGACGCTGATCGTGAACCTGCCGGGCTCCACCGGCGGGGTCAGGGACGGACTCGCCGTTCTGCGGCCCCTGTTGATCCACGCCGTGGACCAGCTCCGCGGCGGCGATCACCCCAGACCCAGCGGCAGTGGGGGTGCGAGCTGAACAGCCCATCCTGGCCGGTCGAGCTGGTGGACGCCGATGTCGTCCTCCGGCCCATAAAGATGCGCGACCACCGGGCCTGGCGCGACGTCAACCGGCGCAACCGGGACTGGCTGCGCCCCTGGGAAGCCACCATTCCGCCGCCTACGCCCAGCGGGCCTATAGCGCACCGCCCGACCTACCGCCAGATGGTCCGGCATCTGCGCGCCGAGGCCAACGCAGGCCGGATGCTGCCGTTCGCCATCGAGTACCAGGGGCGGCTCGTCGGGCAGTTGACCGTAGCCGGAATCACCTGGGGCTCGATGTGCTCGGGCCATATCGGCTACTGGGTGGACCAGGCGGTCGCCGGACGCGGAGTGATGCCGACGGCCGTCGCTCTCGCGGTCGACCACTGCTTCCGCACCGTCGGGCTGCATCGCATCGAAGTCTGCATTCGCCCCGAGAACGCGCCCAGCCGCCGGGTCGTGGAGAAACTCGGATTCCGCGAGGAAGGACTTCGTCCACGTTATCTTCACATTGACGGGGCCTGGCGCGACCACCTCGTCTTCGCGCTCACGGCAGAAGAGGTGCCCGAGGGCCTGCTCAGCCGCTGGCAGCGGACACGCTCTCGGAACACGTCTGAAAACTCACCGCGGGACACCCCTCGGAACACGGCCTGAGCGCTCCGCTGGGAGTGCGGTTTGCAACTGCGGGTCCGTCGTGGCTGGTCGCGCCCGCGATGGGGGTTCCCCCGCTCATGGGTTCCCCCGCTCGAGCGAAGCCGAGAGTGGGGGAGGAGCCGCAGATTGATACAGCCCCGCGCCCCTGAAGGGGCGCGGGGACCGCACAGGACTTCGGCAAGTCCGCTTAGACCGCCGCCTAAATGAAATGCGTGTTCGAAAATGATCGGTGATCGACCGTCCCGGGGCATTAATTTCCCGGTCCCGGCGGCCTGCTGATCGCATCGGTCACAAAAAAAGCTCGAAATATCAGCCAGATCGTGCGACACACCGGCGGAATTGGCAGATGGCCTCACGTAAACCCCTCTACCGTGTGAGGCGTGAGCAGCAGCGGCCTCATCTACGCAGTCATTGTCGGGGCCTGGGCCGCCTACTTGGTGCCCATGTGGCTCCGTAGGCAGGACGAGCTGAACGAGGCCCGTCCGACGGAACGCTTCAGCACCGCCATCCGGCTGCTGTCCGGACGGGCGGGTATGGAGCGCCGATACGCCAAGGACCTGCGGGCGCGCTCCACCGAAGAGGGGGAGCACGACGCCGAACCGGACGGCCTCACCGCCTCGGTGGACGCCCGGGCCTTCGCCATGCCCCAGACCCGGCGCGAGGCACGGGGCAAGGCCGCGGACGTACGGGACGATGCGCGGGGCGTACGCGGTGAGGGGCGGCCCGAGGCGGAGGGCGGGCCTTCGGGGAAGCGGGCGTCCAGCCCGGCGTCCAAGTCCGCATCCGCGGCGGAGCCGAAGCCCGGCGCCAAGTCGGCGTCGCAGGCGGGCCGTTCGGCCGGTGCCGGGCCCGTGCCTCGGCAGGGAGCGAAGCCCAGAGGGAAGCCGGGCACCAAGCCGTCATCGTCTCCGGCACCGATGTCCTCGCCGTCGTCGGCGCGTGCGCGCCGGGCTGCTGCGGCGGAGGCCGCCGCGCGCGCCCGGCGCTCGAAGGTGCTCGCGCGCCGACGGCGTACGACAACGGTTCTCTTCCTCGCCTTCACGCTCGGCGCGATCGTGGCAGCTGTCGGGGGGCTCACCCTCCTGTGGGCGCCCGGGGTGCCGGCGATACTGCTGAGCGTCTACATAGCGTATCTGCGCTCCCAGGAGCGACGGCGATTCACGTACACGATGGACCGCAGGCGCGCCGAGGCCGCGGCGCAGCGGCTGCGGGAACGGCAGCCGAGGCGGCGACCGCCCGCCGAGCCGGGCACCGCCGACGACCCGGAGGACGGACCCGAGCCGACCAGTGACTCCGGCCTGTCCGCGCTGGCCGCCGACCGTCGTGCCCTCGTCGAGCAGACCGACCACGCGGAGTGGGTCGACCAGCAGCGCGAACGCCGACGCGGTCCGGCCGGCGGCGACAGCTGGGACCCCGTCCCGGTACCGCTGCCGACGTACGTGACGGCCCCTGTCGCCCCGCGCGCCACATCCGGCGTCGACCTGGGCGCACCCGACGCGTGGAGCTCGGCGCGGTCCAGCGCGGCCGAGCGGCCCGCCGCCGGGGCGGCTCCGACGCCGGAGGGCGAGCCGTCCGAGCCCGACGCGGACTCGGACGGCGCCGCGGACGCACGCCGCGCCGCCTCGGCCCGCCGCGCCCGCGAACGCGGCCACACCCCGCTCTTCGACCAGTACGAAGACGGCGACCGGCCGCGCGCCGCCAACGAGTGACACTCCAGAAGCCCCACCCCTGACCAGCCAGGAACGGATTTCCAAGCACCCGGACGGGGATGCTAGAGTTTCCCTCGTTGCAAGGGCCTGTGGCGCAGTCTGGTAGCGCACCTCGTTCGCATCGAGGGGGTCTGGGGTTCAAATCCCCACAGGTCCACCGCACGGCCGTTCTTGAGTTGGCTCAGGGTCGGTTGACGAGATCCCGACGATCATGATGATCGTGCGGGATCTTCGTCGTTTCCGGGGTCTGTTCGAGGTTGTTCGGGGTGATGGATGGCGGCGATCCTTGAGGGTGGCCGCGCCGCCGCGCTGTATTTCTCTGTTGCGCCCATCACTGTCAGCCCCGGGGTGCCGGGGCTGACTGAGGTCCTATGTGGTTCTTCCCGCTCAGCGATCTGTGGTGGCCGTCCGGTCTGCGCGGGCGGCTCTGCTTCTGGCCGTGTTGGTGGCTGGGGATCGGCGTAGTCGTAGTCCAGGCGGCTGAGTTGGGCGCCGGTGCGCTGGTAAAGCCAGGTCTCGAGGATGTCGAGGTTTCCTGCGGTGACCAGGATGGCGACGAGGAGTGTCTGGGCGACCTGGCCCGGGGCTGGCCGGTGTTTGGGGTTGCCGATGTCGATCTCGTCGCCTTTGAGGCGGCCGTGGATGCCTTCGTTGTGGGAGCGGATGGGCTTGTAGGCGGTGATCCAGTCGTCGGACAGGTAGTGGCTGTCCTGCCGGAACTTGGCGGTCTTGAGGTCGCCGGCGGCGTCGGCGGGGACGGTGATGTCGGACTTGCTGCAGACCGGGGGCAGTTCGTCTGCCGGTGGCTGGGTGAGCCATTCGTCCTGGGGGAGTTGGACGGTGGGCCGGGCGGCGGGGTGGGCAGCGCGTTTGCGGTGGTCGGTGAAGTCGACCACTGCCGACGGCGGTCCCGGGGTGGGGGGTGTGCGGGGGCGGAGCCGGTCGCGGCGTGCGCAGTTCACCGACGGCGACGGTCCGGCGGCCGGGCACTGGAGCCGGATGGCGCCTCGGGCGTCGGGGCCCTGCTTGGTTTTGAGGTAGTGCGGTTCGCGGGCGGCGATGTGTTCGGTGAGCTGCTGGTTGTCGCGTATTTCGCGTACGGCTTTGTCGTCCAGGCCCCGGGTGGTGTGGGCGAGCGTGTGGGGCATGTGGGGGCAGGCGAGGGAGCCGTCGATGAGCAGGGCGCCTTGCCAGCTGCCCTGCGGGCCTCGGTCTTCGACCTTGTAGTCCAGGGCCAGGCGGTAGCCGAGGCGGCGTACGGGGATCTGGAAGTGCTCGGGGAAGCAGCCGGTGTAGGCGCGGTCGGCCGCGCAGGTGCCCGTGGGCAGGCGGAGGTTGCTGACTTCTTGGAGCGCGATGATCGCGTTGCGGCCGATGCGGACGGTGGGTGTGTCCAGTACCAGGCCGACGCACATCTGCGGGTAGGCGGTCGGCTTGCCCGCGCTCTCGCCGGGTCGGCGGCGGTGGGCTGCGACGACGAAGGTGGCGCTGTAGCCGAAGGTGCCTTCGTCCGAGCCCGCGCTGTAGTGCCAGCCGGCCGTGATCTCCACGGATGCGGTCTGGGTGCGCTCGCTGGAGGGACGCGCCAGGACCAGAATGGGGGTGGCGTCCACGCCCACGTCCCCGCGCCAGCCGCGCAGGTAACCGCGATCCTGAGCAAGACGGACCGGGGAGAGAACCAGCTGGTTGGCGAGCAGCTGGAGCCGCTCGGCGGCCTGCCTGCCGGAAGGGACGTTCCATGCCTTCGCGTAGGCGTCGGCGATTTCCTGAGGAAGACGGGAACGGCGGTTGCACCGGGCCGGGTCCAGCACGGTGGTGATGCGGTCGAAGCCCCGGTAGAGGCGGCTGGCCGCGATGCTCTCCCGCGCCGTCGCCGGCGGCTTGGGCGAGATGTCCAGCCAGGTGCGGGCTTTGGCTTCGAGGCGGAAGTGCAGGATCCGCCAGGCCTCGGCGATGGTGGCCCGGCCCGTGTAGTACGCCGCCAGCAGCAGCCCGGCCAGCACCGTGCGCGGACGCACCCCCGCCGGTCCCGGCCGCCCCTGCAGCAGGCTTTCCAGGTGCTGGGGCACCCCGGAGCGGTCCAGCAGCGTCAGCAGCTGTCCGACCTTCGAGTCCTCGATCTTGGTGATCTTTCCCGGGCGGATGCGGGGCCGAAGGGCGCGTGCGGCCTCCTCGTCTGCCACCGGGCGGGGCATCATCGGCGGCGCCCGTGCAGCAGCCGGATGACCTCCTTCCGCGGCAGCGGAGGGACCCACCGGTGGTAGGGCGCCAGACCGGCGGGCGAGATCATCCCGGCGGCCGTGGCGACCACGGACGGGTCGATCCCGTCGGCGAGCAGGCTCACGATCCACGTCGACCGCAGCCGCCGCGCCGACAGCCGGGGCAGGCCGCCGGGCGGCCGGTGGCGGGCAGGCCAGGAGGACACCAGGTTCTTTGCCGCGGCCACCTTCCGGCCCGGCCGGAACACGTAGCCGGCCCCTGCCGCGTCGGCGAGTTCCACCAGGACCGGTGCCCAGCCGGCACGGCAGGCCACCAGGCGCCCGAGCAGGGCCTCGTCCAGCACGGGCACCCCGCAGGCGGCATCGATGTGATGACCGCGGACCTTGACGAGTTCACGGGGTGCCAGGCCGCAGCCGGCGCTGAGCGCCATCAACGCCAGGCCGTCCTGCCGGGCCTGGCCCGGCAGGTGCCCGGCCAGTTGCGCAGTCTGGCCAACTCGCCCTTGTCGTAAGGCGGTTGCGGATTCCTTCGGGACGAGATCCGCACGGGCGGAGCCTCTCCGCGCTGTATCCACACCAGCGCCTCGCGGGTGCGTCGCAGCCAGGTGCGGCAGGTCTGGACCGTCGATCCGTCCAGGCCGGTGCAGCCGGAGAGCACGAAGGCGTCGATCGTCTCCGTGCGCAGCCACACTCCCGGGTCCCGTGGCAGGCCCTGCTGGTCGGCCCACACGGCCAGGCGACCCACGGCGTAAAGAAGCCGCCGTGTCTCATAGCAGGTGGCCGGGGCGGCCGCCGTCACCGTGGCCCGCACCTGGTCGGCCACCGGCGCCCACCGCCGGTGCGGCAGGCGCGGGCAGTAGTCGCGGATCCGGCCGGAGATCTCCGAACTCAACGTCACAGACCAAGCCCACCGGCTGGTCAGGCAGCCAGTGAAGGGGTTGAAGCCGATCTTCACGGAAAGGAGTGCATCTGCATGGTCGGAGGCATGAACCGCCGAAGGCCGCCGCGCGAGCTTGCCGACGATCCGGAAGCCTGGCCCCACGCCCAGCTCACCGACCCCGGCGCCGCTGCCGTCCAGCACATCGCCCGTACCCTCGCCGGGGTCATGTCGGAACGCCGCGTGAGCCTGCGCGGCCTCGCCGAGACCTCCGGGGTGAACCGGCAGGCCATCGCTGACCTCATCAATGGCCGGTCCTGGCCGGACGTCGCCACCGTGGCCCGTCTCGGCGCTGCCCTCGCAACCTCGCTGTGGCCGCAAACGGCCGTCATTGACGGGAAGATGAGTCATGAAGCCTCAATCCCTGCCCGAACTCGCACGAAGAGCGATCGGACATGACGATTTCGTGGCTCCACCCGTCGAGCGCTGAATGCCTCGAATACGCTCAGACACGCGTCGAGCCACCTGATGGGAGCTCGCGTGCCGGCACCGCCGATCGGTTACCAGGCCACCGGCGGTGCCGACCCTCTCCTGCCGCCCACCCCTCGCGAGGCGGCACAGGAGTCTGTGTTCAGCCTTCTGCGGCCGTCCCCCCTCCGCTGCTGGCGGCGATGGCAAACCAGCCGACAGGGTCCTCGATCACGTGCCCTTCTCCTGCCAGCCTCTTCAGGCGGCCGCGGGTGGTCTCCACCCGCGCCGGAGTCGAGACGTCCTCCCCGACCGCCGCGGCGATCTCCCTCGCCTTCATCGCCCGCCCCGCGGTGGCCAGCAGCGACAGCATCCGCCGTCGGCCCTCCTCCCACTCAAGCGGCCCCTGCGGAGACTCGGAGGCTGTCGGGGCTGAAGGCCCTTCAGGCGCCGGCGCTGATGGACCTGCCGCCTCTTCCGCCTCCGAAGCCCCAAAACCGCCTAGAGCAGTGGCGGGCGGCAAGGACTCCAGGGTCTCCCGGGTGATAGCCAACCGGCGCAGCCGCTCCTCGGCCTCGCCGATCTGCTTGTGGATCCGCTCAAGCTCCTCGTGCAGCCCGGACAGCCGGTCACGCACGGCCGACTCTTCCCGGTCCAAACGCTCAAAGTACGACGCCACGTTTCCGCCCCGGCTCCCGTCGACACCGCAGAAAGACCCCACAGCCCCGTCAGGGCCTCAGCACACCGTAGGAGTCGCAGCCACAAGATCGCACGAGCTGTCCGCCAACGACCGCAAAGGACAACTCGCGTACATCCGCTGATAGTTGGTGTGCAGGCTGAGTGGGCATACCGCCACATCACAGCGAAAGGATCGAGCATCCACGACCAGCTTGTGCGAGCTCGTCACGTGCCAGAGGGACGGGGCGATGACAGAAGTCAGCCGTGCCTCGCTGCAGACCGACCTGGCCAACGCCCTGGAACGCAACAACCGCCTGGCCGCCCGTGTGCGGCAACTGGAAAAACGGCTGTCTCAGTCGATCGGGGCGAAGGTCTGGGCGGATTCCGGGCTCGGAGCGTCGGCCGATGTTGATCACCTCCAGCGGCGGATCACCACGCTGGAACAGCAGTTATCGAATAAGCAGGGCGAACTTGACGAACGCACCGAAGAGCTCGAGGCGGCTCGTGCGGCCAATCGTGAGATGACCCGGTCGCTGGACCACCGCCCCGCTCGTTTGTGACCACACATGGTGTCCGTCAACGTGGCTGCAGGCAGACCGCCAAACACTATGTCAGGGCCCAGGGGCGGCTGCGAGACGTGCAGGGCGAAGGCACGGTTGAAGCCGCCGGAGTCGACGACTGCCAGGAAATACTCCAGCTCACGCATTTCCATCAGGCCCCCCATGCATCACGACGGCGCCGGTCGCCGCGCGTCACGTCACGCGAATGCCCTCGCGGTCTTCGAGGGCGCTGATGGCGGTGGCGGTGAGGCTGTGGGTGATGTGGTTTCGCATCAGCTGGGCGGCTTCGGCGGCGCGGCCGTCCACGATGAGGGAGACAAGTTGGTGGTGTTCCTGTAGGTCCCGGGTGCGGGGTTCGTCACCGGGCGGGAGTTCGAGGCCGAGGCGCCGGTAGCGGTCGGACTTGTCCCACAGGTCGTCCAGGAGACGGATGAGGACGTCGTTGTGCGAGGCCCGGTACAGCGCCTGGTGGAAGGCGCGGTGGGCCGTGAGTGCCTCTTCCCCCCATTGGCGGGTGACGGGGAGGAGCTTGTCGACGGCGGCCTGCATGGTGGCGATGTCGTCGTCGGTGCGTCGCTGGGCGGCGAGTTCGGCGGCGGTCGGGTCCAGGGACAGGCGGACTTCGAAAAGCTGGCGGGCTTCGTTCGAGTTCATGACGGAGACCCGGACGTCGCGGTGGGTGTCGACGGTGACGAGTCCCTCGCTGCTGAGGCGGCGGATGGCCTCGCGCAGGGGTGTGATGCTCATGTTGAGGGACTCGGCGAGGTCGTACTGGGCGAGCCGTGACCCGGCAGGAAGAGTGCCGGAGAGGATCCGATCGCGGAGTTCTGCGTAGGCGAGGTCGCTCTTGCTGAAGAACAGGTTCTGTCCTGCCATAGCCCCCTGACCGTTCCTTTCCGGAGGTTTCCCACCCCTTGACATCCCGCATCGGACCAGCCCAGTCTAACAGGCGTTGCATCTTATAAGATATGAGAGAGGCTCCGCAGTGAAGATCACCAACGTCTACGAGGGCGTCGTTCCGATCAGCTCCTCGATCCGTAACGCCTGGATCGACTTCAGCTCCATGGACTGTTCGATCGTGGCGATCGAGAGCGACGTCATCCGGGACGGCAAGCCCGTGGTGGGCTACGGCTTCAACTCCAACGGCCGCTACAGCGCCGGAGAGATCCTGCGCCGCCGGGTCCTGCCCCGCCTCCTCGAGGCCGAGCCCGGCAGCCTGCTCGACGAGCAGGGCGGCCTGGACCACGCCAAGGCGTGGGACGTGATGATGAACAACGAGAAGCCCGGCGGGCACGGCGAGCGCTCGGTCGCGGTCGGTGTGGTGGACATGGCCCTGTTCGACCTGGCCTCCAAGATCGAGGGCAAGCCGCTGTACCGGTATCTGTCCGAGCGCTACGGCGACGGACAGCCCGACGACTCCGTCTTCGTCTACGCCGCCGGCGGCTACTACGCCCCGGGCAAGACCCTCACCGACCTTCAGGACGAGATGCGCGGCTTCCTCGACCTGGGCTACGACGTCGTCAAGATGAAGATCGGCGGCGCCGACCTGGCGGAGGACCTGCGCCGTATCGAGGCCGTCATCGACGTCCTGGACGGCGACGGCTCCCGGCTGGCCGTCGACGTCAACGGCCGCTTCGACCTCAACACGGCCCTGGAGTACGGGCGGGCCATCGAGCCCTACGGGCTGTTCTGGTACGAGGAGATCGGCGACCCGCTCGACTACCACCTCAACGCCACCGTCGCCGAGCACTACACCGGCTCCATCGCCACGGGCGAGAACCTCTTCTCCCTCCAGGACGCCCGCAACCTGATCCGCTACGGCGGTCTGCGCCCCGACCGCGACACCATCCAGGTCGACCCCGCGCTCTCCTACGGTCTGGTGGAGTACCTGCGCATCCAGGACATGCTCCGTCAGCACGGCTGGTCGTCGAGGCGCTGCATCCCGCACGGCGGGCACCAGTTCTCCCTGCACATCGCAGCCGCACTCAAGCTCGGCGGCAACGAGTCCTACCCGGGCGAGTTCCAGCCCACCGGCGGCTTCGCCGACGACGCCGTCGTCGAGAAGAGCCGCGTCGGCCTGACCGACACCCCCGGCATCGGCTTCGAGAGCAAGGCCGCCTTCTACAAGGTGCTGCGCGCCCTGCACAGCTGACCGCCACCCCACCGCAGACGCGCCCGCCACCGGGCGGGCGCCATCGGCCGGCGCCGCCGGATACGGGCGCCACACACGAGATCGGGGGCGCGCGAGCCGCGTCGCGTCCCCCCACACCCCCCCACGGGACAGGGCTACACACAATCGTCGTGCAAGGGAGCACCAACGATGACAAGCACCACCGCCGCCGGCCGCCCGCAGCGGTCACGGCTGAGCCGTCTCATACGTGAGCTGTGGTTCCAGGTCGTACTGGCCGCCGTCCTCGGCATCGCCGTCGGCATCCTCGCGCCCGGGCTGGGTGAGGACCTGAAGCCGCTCAACGACTGGTTCATCGCGCTGGTCAAGATGATCGTGATCCCGGTCGTCTTCTGCGTGGTCACCACCGGCATCGCCTCCATGGACAACCTGCGCAAGGCCGGCCGGATCGGTGTGAAGGCGATCGGCTACTTCCTGGTGCTGTCCCTGGCGTCCATGCTGATCGGGCTGGTCGTCGCCAACATCTTCCAGCCCGGCTCCGGCCTGCACGTCGACCCCTCGTCACTGAACGCCGACGACGTGCCCAAGACCGCCACCGAGCACGCCACCTTCACCGGCTTCATCTCCTCCCTCATCCCCGCCTCCCTGCTGGGCGCGATCACCGGGGATGCGATCCTGGCCGCTCTGATGGTCTCGATCGTCTTCGGTGTGGCCCTGAACATGGCCGGCGAAGAAGGGGCACCGCTGACCCGCGGCATCAAGGCGCTGTCGGACGTCGTCTTCCGCATCGTGGGCTGGGTGATGCGGCTCGCGCCCTTGGGCACCTTCGGCGCCCTGGCCACCGTGGTCGCCACCTACGGCGCCGAGAGCCTCAAACAGCTCGGCTACCTCATCATCCTGTTCACCGCGACCTGCATCGTCTACGTCCTGGTCGTCCTCGGCGCCATCATGCGGGCCTGCCGCCTGAGCCTGTTCGGCCTCATCCGCTTCCTCAAGGCCGAACTGCTCGTCGCCCTCAGCACCTGTTCCAGCGAGGCCGTCCTGCCCCAGCTGGTACGCAAACTGGAGATCCTCGGCATCGGCCGGCCCGTGGTCGGCATCGTCATCCCCTCCGGGTTCTCCTTCAACCTGGACGGCTCCGCGGTCTACCTCACGATGGCCTCCCTCTTCCTGGCCCAGGCCATGGGCATCGACCTGTCCTGGCAGCAGCAGTTGATCATGGTCGGCGTCATGATGCTCACCAGCAAGGGCACCGCCGGGATTGCGGGCGGCGCGTTCATCGTCCTCGCCAGCACCGTCACCGCGGTCGGCCACATCCCGCTCGCCGCCCTCTCCCTGATCGTCGGCATCGACCGCATCCTCAACGAGGGCCGCGTCTTCATCAACGTCCTCGGCAACGCCGTCGCCACCATCGTGATCGGCAAGTGGGAGAACGACTTCGACACCGAACAGGCCCGCAAGGTCCTGCACTCCCGCACCACCACGCCGCCGCAGGCCGAGTCGGACACCACCAAGGTCGGCGCCGACAAGTAGCCGTGCCCGTCGAGTGCAGTCACCCCTCGACGGCATATACGTCACCCACCGGCGGCATCCTCCAGGCCGCCGTGCACCAGGACAGCTGAGGACCCTTCCCGTAAGCACGCCCAGCGTCTCCTACTCGATGACCATCCGGCTCGAAGTCCCGCGGCAGGCAACGCGGTCTTTCAGCTGACAGCCACGATGGGGGCGCTCGGCGGTTCAGTCACCGCCCTCGCCGTCGTCAGCCGACGCCGACCGCCTCGGCATCGACGTCACCTCCACCGCCCACGACACCGGATCCGCTGCACAGGGCCGCTTCACGAGGCAGAGACCGCCGATCCATGGATAAACCTTCCTCTCCCGCCCCTGCGCGGGCACCCCTACGGTCGAGGCCGCGGGCGCTCACCGGCCCGCCGTACCGAAGGAGCACGACCCCCATGAAGATGACCAGCAACACGATCCTGATCACCGGCGGAACCTCGGGCATCGGCCTCGGTCTGGCCCTGCGTCTGCACGAGGCCGGCAACAAGGTGATCGTCGCCGGCCGGCGCAAGGAACTCCTCGACGAGATCACGGCCGAGCACCCGGGCATCGACGCGCTCGTCCTCGATGTGGCGGACCCCGCCTCGATCGCCCGGGCCCGTGAGACGGTGGCGGCGAGCCACCCGGGGCTGAACGTCCTGGTCAACAACGCCGGCATTCAGCTGCTGGAGAGTGTCCTGGACCCGGCCGGACTCCAGGTCGCCGAGGATCACGTCGCGACCAATCTGCTCGGCACGATCCGGATGACGTATGCCTTCCTGCCGCTGCTGGTGGGTAAGGACGACGCGGTCGTCATGAACGTCACCTCCGCGCTGGCGTTCGTGCCGTTCCCGATCACGCCGACCTACAGCGCGACCAAGGCCGCGCTGCACTCGTTCTCCGAGAGCCTGCGCATCCAGCTCGCCGGTGCCGACGCCGGCGTCCAGGTGATCGAGGTGGTCCCGGCGGGCGTGCGCACGTCGCTGATGGGCCAGCAGGACAGCGAGCAGTCCATGCCGTTGGACGACTTCCTCACCGAGGCCCTCGATCTGCTGCGCGAGAAGCCCGACGCGAAGGAGATTGTCGTCGAGCCCGCCAGGTTCATCCGCGACGCGGTGGCCACCGGCTCCTACGACGACGTCCTCGCCATGATGACCAGCAGCTGACCGACCCGAAATGCCCGACGCGGAACAACAGCACGCAGGCGGGGGTCCCGTTGGGCTACATCATGGACGAACGCGAGCTCGACCCGCCTCAGGGAGGTCCTCGTCCAAGACGCGGAACGGTCAGGAAGCGTCTTCGGCTTCGCCCCGGTCGTCGCACTGGAGATGACCGGCTCCGTCCTGAGTGCCGTCGGCCTGCGGCGCACCGCCGACAGTCAGCGAATTTCCCAGCGGCTCATGGAGCTCAGGTGACCATCGGGTCGTCTGGCGGCGCGCGCCCTCGGCGTCGGCCGTATGAGCGGCTTCGCGCGGGTGGAAGAGGAGGACTCAGCCATGGATCGCTGGTCTCTGGATAGCCGGGCGGGATGCGGCGAGGATGAGGCCATGGACAAGAAGGAACTGGCGGAATTCCTGCGCCACCGGCGTGAGACGCTGCGCCCCCGCGACGTCGGGCTGGTCGAGGGGCCGCGCAGGCGTACGCAGGGGCTGCGCCGCGAGGAGGTCGCGCAGCTCGCCGGCATGTCCACCGACTACTACGCCCGGCTGGAACAGCAGCGTGCTCCGCAGCCCTCCGTCCAGATCACCACGGCTCTCGCCCGGGCACTGCGGCTGACCCTGGACGAACGCGACCACCTCTTCGTCCTCATCGGCCACAACGCCCCGGCCCGCTTCCACCGCTGCGAACATGTCAGCCCGACGCTGATGCGGGTCCTGGACCGCCTGGACGACTCCCCGGCCCTGGTAACGACCGACCTGGTCGACACCCTCGCGATGAACCCGTTGGCCGTCGCGCTGCTCGGCGACCAGACCCGCCACACCGGTCTGGCCCGCAGCGGCTACTACCGCTGGTTCATGGACCCGGCCGAGCGTCTGGTGTATCCCGAGGAGACCCACGAAAGCCACGGCCGCGCCCAGGCAGCACGCCTGCGGGCCGCGCTCACAGCCGGCAGCGACACCCCCCGAGCCGCCCGGATCCTCGCCGAACTCCAGGAACACAGCCCCGAGTTCGTCCGCATGTGGGAACTTCAGGAGGTCGCCCGCTACGGCGACTGCAAGACCGTCCTCCATCCCGAACTCGGCCGCATCGACGTCGACGCCCAGCTCCTGTACACCGAGAACCGCGCCCAGACCCTGGTGGTGCTGACCACACGCCCCGGCACGGAGAGCCACAGCAAGCTCGAACTGCTCTCCGTCATCGGACACCAGCAGCTCACCCCCTGACGTCCTGGACCGGGGACCGAGCCGGGCTCGGCGCGGGAGGGGCCGGACAAGGGCACCCTGGAATGGTGCAGCCCGCACGGCTTTTGCTCTGCGCTCTACGGCCAAATATGTCGGCCCCCTGCGCTGTCCGGGCTCCGTGGTCGGGCCGCCGGTTTGACCGGATGCCGCCTCCGCTTTACTCTCGAATACGTACGGAGGTAGCATCCGTTTTGATGCGGCCGCAGGATCAGGGCAGGCAGGAGGGCGCATGAGCGCCGTCGAACAGCGGGGACGCAAGCCCCGCGCGGACGTCCAGCGCAACCGCGCCGCCCTCCTGGAGACCGCGCAGCGTCACTTCCTGCAGCACGGGGTCGGCACCTCCCTTGAGGCGGTGGCCAAGGAGGCGGGCGTCGGGCCCGGCACCCTGTACCGGCACTTCCCCACCCGGGAGGCGCTGCTGGCGGCTGTGCTGCAGACGCGCTCCGAGGAGCTGGTGGCCCGCCAGGCGGACATCGATCAGCTCGGCGACCCCGCCGAGGCGCTGGAACAGTGGCTGCGGGCGATGGAGGAGTACTTCAGCGCCTTCAGCGGGCTGCCGGACCCGCTCATGGCCGCGGCCCGAGCACAGGAGCCGGACAACCCGCTCACGATCCCCTGCGACATCCTCATCTCCGCCACCGATCAGTACGTGCGGGCCGCGCAGCTCGCGGGGCGCGTGCGCGCGTCGGTGCGGGGGCACGACCTGTTCCTCGCGGCCTGTTCCGTTGCCTGGATCAAGGGCACCGGCACCGAAAAGGAGCCGCTCGACCGGCTCCGCACGCTCATCGCGAGCGGCTACCGCCAGCGGGACACCCAGGCGTAAACCGCCAGACACCCCGCCCCCGGCCCCCGCAACGCCAGGCGGCACCACCACACGGCCATCACATCGCGTTGCCCTCAGGGGCGGCACAACCTCTCAAGGAACAAATCATGAAAATTACTGTCATAGGCGCCGGTGCCATCGGCGGGAACCTTGCCGCCAAGCTCAGCACGGCGGGTCACGACGTCCAGGTGGCCGACGCCCGCGGCCCCGAGGCCGTCCGGGCGGAGGTACGGGAGTCCGGAGCCCGCGCGGCGGACCTCGCCGACGCCGTCCAGGGCCGGGACGTCATCGTCCTGTCGATCCCGTTCGGGGTGGCGGGCCAGCTGGCGGACCTGTTCGCGTCGGTGCCCGACGAGACGGTGGTCATCGACACCTCGAACTACTACCCCGGCATGCTCAGCGAGCCGATCGAGGCGGTGGACAACGGCCAGGTGGAGAGCGTGTACACCGCCGAGCTGCTCGGCCGCCCCGTGGTCAAGGCGTGGAACGCCGCGCTGGCCGAAACCCAGCGGACCAAGGGCGTCCCGGCCGGAACGCCCGGCCGCCTGGCCATACCCGTCGCCGGCGACTCCGAGGAGGCGCGGAAGGTGGCCATGAGCCTGGTGGACGACACCGGCTTCGACCCCTACGACGCCGGCACCCTGGCCGACTCCTGGCGCCAGCAGCCGAACAGCCCCGCCTACTGCACCGAACTGACCCTCGACGAGCTGCCGGCGGCCCTGGCCGCGGCCGACCGCGCCAAGGACGCGCGCGTCCGCGACAGCCTCCCGGAACGCTTCGCCGCCCTCGGTGCCAATCCCACCGTCGACGACGTCGTCGAGATGAACCGCGCCGCCCACCGCTGAGTCACCCGACGCGGCCCTCGTGCACCCAACGGCACGAGAGCGGCAGCGCCGGCACGCCACGAGCACACACGACGAACACGAAGAACGGCGCTCACTTCGGCAAGGCCGCCATCACCCACCTACACCACCGCGTCCGCGGTCCGCCGCAGCCCCGGTCGCGCCGCGGGGACCAAGCCCCGGAACCCCGGTCACCGACACCGGGGCTCCGTTCCGGACAAGGAGTTTCACCATGAAGATCGGCATTCTCGGCACCGGGAACATCGGCAAGACGCTGACCAGGCGGTTGAGCGCGGCCGGGCACGAGGTAAAGGCGGCCAATTCGCGCGGCCCGGAGACGATCGAGGCGGACGTGCTGTCCTCGGGCGGACGCGCGGTGACCGCGGCGGAAGCCGTAGTGGACGTCGACGCCGTGATCCTCTCCATTCCCTTCGACCGCATTCCGCAGGTCGCACCACTGATCGCCAAGGTGCCGGCTGACACGGTTGTCATCGACACGTCGAACTACTTCCCGCATCGGGACAACGGAATCGCGGCGATCGAGGCCGGCCAGGCCGAGAGCGTGTGGGCTGCCAAGCAGCTGGGCCGGCCCATCGCCAAGGCGTGGAACTCGATCGGAGCCGAGTCGTTCGCGCACAGGAACAAGCCGGCAGGAAGTGCGGACCGCATCTCGCTCCCCGTCGCGGCCGACAGTCCGCGAGAGCGTGACCTGGCAATGGCACTCGTTGAGGACACCGGGTTCGACGCCTTTGATGCGGGGCCACTCGCGGAATCGTGGCGGCAGCAGCCCGGCACACCCGCCTACTGCACCGATCTCACCCGTCAGGAGCTGCCGGACGCACTGGCGACGGCCGACGCGGCACGATCACCGAAGCGGCGCGACCTCGGGCTCGCCGTGGTCCAGGAACGCTTCGGGGCCGGCGTGCAACCGGACGCGGAGTACCTTGTCCGCCTGAACCGCGCAATTTCCATGTGAGGAGGGACGGGGGCCGACGCGGTGACCCGTGAGAGGCCCTCGTGTCTCGCCCCTGTCTCCAGCTGCTCCGCGACGAACGCCGCCACCCCCGGCGGCACGTCGGCCGGCGCCGACAAGAAGGCGCCCAGCATCTGGGCGGTGCCCCACTGCACCGCCCAGCCCAGCCGGTTATGAGACCGGCGCTTGGCCCGGGCCTGTTCCAAGGCCACCGCGTCCAGCCAGAAAAACTCCTCCAGCTCCTGAACGGACGGCTCGCCGGCGAACCGCGCGTACCGGCCTTCTGCTCTCCTGAAAGACAGTCAACTGCCACAGGTGGTGACGCTAGGCAACAGACACCTCACTGGAAGAACAACCCAGACCTCCGCGCGGACTACCGCCGGCCCCGGCCCAACATCGAACGCGTCGTCTCCCAGGTCGCCAGCCGAGGCGGACGCCGCCTCAAACTGCGCTATCGCGGCACAGACCGCAACAACGCCTGGCTCAAACGCCGCACCGCCGCCCTCAACCTGCGCAACCTCATCAACCGCGGCCTGGACTACGCCGCAGGATGGCCCCTCACCACCGCCTGAGGGCCCGAGGCGCCACACACCCCCCGCATGCGGGGGCCAGCCCCACAGCAGGCCCTTCAGGCACCCCACCACGCCCACAACCCGCCACCCCAACCAATCCCGGCCGCCGGCCATCCCGCCGACGGCCTCAAGCCCAGCCCCGGAAACGGCGATATCAGCGGCCTCCTAAGCGGTTCTGGTGAAGTTTGCTGCTGATCCTTGGATGCGGGTTCGTCGGCGGGTCAGTGCCTGGTCCACGGCGGTGGTGATGGCGTCGTTGCTGGTGTGGGCGCGGTGGGGGTGGTCCTCGTACTTGGCCGAGCGCCAGATGCGTTCGATGTCGTTGAGTTCGGGGCTGCGGGGCGGTAGGTAGAACAACTCCACCCCGATCTTCGCCAGCTGCTCGCGGCGGTCCTTGAACTCCTTGTCCAGGTGCGCGGAGGCGTTGTCCAGCACCACCGTGCACGGCCGGGACCGCCGCCAGAAGCGTAGGAATCTGCCGGTGTCGGGCTCGCTCGCGATGGTGAGGATGCGGTCACGGGTGGGCTTGTCCGCACCGCAACGACCGGGCGAGGTTCCTGCCGGCCGGTTGTCCGGCCCCGGGCCGGTTCCGTCAGGAGTCGGAAGCCGAGGTCGGGGGGCTCGTGGTGTCGGGGCGTGCCTGGTGCAGGCAGTACTTCAACCGTTGTAGGTAGTCGTCGAAGGGTTCGTCCGGGGTCCATGCCTCATACGCGGTGGTTTGTGCCGCGAGGGCCAGGTTGAGGTGCAGGGTCGCGGTGAGGGAGTCGCCTTCGGGGGTGCGGGAGGTCATCCAGGCGTGCAGGTCGGCGGAGAACTGTCCACCGACGACGTCCCAGCTCGACTTCGCCAGGGCGGGGGAGTGGGCCTTCAGCCGTAGTTGCATCGGCAGTCGGTCGCCGAGGAGTTCGTTGAAGCCGACCAGGATCGCGGTCAGTGAGTCCCACAGGGGTTCGTCGGTGGGGCGGGCCGCCATGATCGCCCGCCAGTGGTCGCGTTCCTCGGGGTCCTGGTCGAAGACGACGGCTTCCTTGCCGGCGAAGTAGTTGAAGAACGTGCTGCGAGAGACGCCGACGGCGGTGGCGATCTCCTCGACGCTGACCGCCTCGAACCCGCGCTCGTCGAACAGCTTGAGCGCGGTGGACCGGATGGCGCGCCAGGCCGCCAGCTTCTTCTGTTCACGCAGGTTCATGGCTCATCCTCCTGCATGGAGTCTACAAGACTGGATGCAGTCCATATGATTGCACTCAGTCCAAAATTCTGTATGGTGGTGGGACACGGCGCGGACACGGCCCCTTCGGGGGCCCGGCCGCTGCCGTGGCAAGCCCATCACTCATTCCCGGCTGTGCTCAACCAGCGCTGTCGGCACCAGAGAAGTGAGCAAGCGAATGCAAAGCCCCGACGCGATCGTCCGTGAGTTCATCCAGGGCTGGAACGTCCCCGCCCCCGATCCGGACCGGCTCAGCAAGTACTTCGCGGAAGACGCCGTCTACCACAACATGCCGCTGGAACCCAGCGTCGGCCGCACCGCCATCCGCGACAACTTCGCGGACTGGCTGCCCAACTTCGATTCCACCCACTGGGAGATCCACCACCAGGTCGCGTCGGGCAACGTGGTCATGAATGAACGCACCGACACGTGGCGCTCCGGCGAACGTGCGACCCCGGCCCGGGTCATGGGCGTCTTCGAGGTCACCGACGGCCTCATCACCGCCTGGCGCGACTACTTCGACTCCGCCGATATCCCCCGGATCCTCGGCCAGTAGAGCCCGAACGAGTCCGCGTAGCACGGATCCCGGACGCCCGTACGCTCCGGTCAGGAGGCACTCATGAACTCACCGAGCAACAGTTCGCCCGCC
>NZ_BAAGPS010000047.1:0-30819 GCF_054783935.1 Streptomyces pseudoechinosporeus | reverse complement strand
GTCACTCCGCCGGCCACCGATAATCAGCGAGAGACTTAAGCCCGCGATTTCAGGCGCATCACACTAGTGTCCTGCACCAGTAGTTGATCGTTAGTTGGTGTGACTTCTGCTGCTGGTGCGTCAGTTCCTCGTCGGGGCCCGAAGCTGGAACCGTTGCTGCTGTCCGGGGAGGAGCGGGCGGAGTTGGAGCGGTGGACGCGTCGGGCGACATCGGCCCAGGCCCTGGCCTTGCGGGCGCGGATTGTGCTGGCGTGTGCGGGGCCGGAGGTGCCGCCGATTGTCGTGGTCGCCCGGAATCTGCGGGTGGCCGCGGACACGGTCCGCAAGTGGCGGCGGCGGTTTCTCGTCGACTGGAGCTGAAACTGCAGGATCGTGACGACGACCTCGATGCCGCCCGCGCGGCCAACCGGGAACTCATGGCCCAGCTCAACCGCCATGACAAGATCCTCGGAAGGGAGTGAATCCGCAGGTCGCGAGCCGCTTCTCTGCCCCTTTGAGTAAAAGGACGCCGTGGCGGACTCTGGGAGAGGGGACGGGAGGCTGCGATGCAACACGCCACCCCCCACGCCTCGCGCCAGTCGGGCACCAGCGACACCGACCACGCGTCCTGCGCATGCATGCAGCAACGGAGGCATGGGCGATCTCGGCGAGCGCTTCGTCAGCCGCTTCGAGCGCGCGCTGGACGACGCCGTGCTGCCCACCGATCCTGCATTCCGTGCCGCCCTGCGCGCGTACATGCGCTGGGCGGTGGACGACGTGCTGTCCTACTCGGCCGAGGACGCCGTCGTCGCATCGGGTGCGGACATGCCGCGGTGGGGGTGGGACGGTCTTCAGACGTAAGTCGGTTCAAGCTTGCGTGGCGTCGTGGCGGAAGCTGACGTGCACCGATGTCGGTGACTTGGAGTTCCGGGCGACGATCTCCTGCAACGAGCCGGTGTCGGCGATGACCTTCATGCCGGTCTTCGTGAAGGTGGCGTCGGTGAAGACGTTGCGCGCCAGCAGCGGGTTGGTGAGGGCTTGCGTGAAGGCGTCGTTGGCGACCATGGCGGTCATCAGCTCGCCCATCATCATGTGGTCGGGATAGTCCTCGGCGAAGATGCCCACGTACCACTCGAGCTGGTCGATGTGCCCGTAGAGCGCCTTCAAGCGCTCCCGGATCTTTGCGTCGGCCGTCAGCTCCTCGAAGCTCTTCAGCGGTCGTAGCTTGTAGGCCTTGCGGTACTCGTTGAACGACTGCAGCCGGGCCTTGCGCATGAGGTCGACCGTGACCTCCTCGACGGAGGGCCAGCCCGGGGCCGAGGTGTCGACCAGGAAGGTCGGCGTGTTGCCCAGCGCGATCTTGCCGGCGCTCGCCCTGGAGAACCGCGCCATCAGCGCCTCCACGCCCTCGGAGAGCACGAGCGGGTTGTTGTCGCGGAAGCCCTTGGCATCGAGCTGCTCGGACCCCGTGCCGATCGTGTCCGGGACGAGCGGGTGCCAGCGGTACAGCAGGTTGAATTCGATCGTGATCCAGTTGGTCCGGTTCCAGCGTTCCTCGTCGGCAAGGAACGGGACCGCTTCGAGGGCGAACTCGAAGGGTGCGATGTGCACGATGTACTCCTCGACGACGAGCTTGAGCAGCATGACGATCATGATGTTGCGCGTCGTCTCGAAGATCCGGTCGTCATCCCAATCGGGGTTCTCCGCCGCGAGGACGGAGGCGACGCGGTTGTGCTCGCGCAGGAACACGATGTTCATGGCCGTGTTGCCAATGGTCGAGTTGCCGTGCTCGAGGCCGACGGCGAAGAACGTGTCCTTCTGCTCCTCCGGTGCGCTGCGGAGGATCACGTCGGTGATAAACGCCGGATCGTGGAGTCCCTCAAACTCCGTCTTGAACACCAGCGGGCCGCCGGCCTTGCGCGGCTCGAAGAGGAAGGCGGGGTACTCCTCGCCCGCGATGACCTGGCTCTTGAGGCGTCCGCCCTGATGCGCGCGCAGCAACTCCGTCTTGTCGCGGTTCAAGCCGTAGATCTGGCAGAGGTCGATCTCGTGGTTGGACTCGTTCTTGCGGTAGTCGGTGTGGCTCGCGCGCAGGAAGCTGTCGGTGAACCACTGCGCGAAGAACATGAACATCACGCTGGTGTCGGTCGACGCGACGAAGTGCTCGCGCCGGTAGAGCGCGACGACCTCGGTCTCTGGCGGAAGCGCTGCCTGCGCCTCAGGCGTGGCGGGCGGTAGGTGTCGCCCGGAGAACGTGCGATCGGTGAGGCTCTGCCAGCTGGTGTAGTCGCCGGCCAGCGACAGGGCCCGCGGCCGCAGGGTCGTCATATAGCCGAAATAGTTGATCACCGCCCGGCTGACGAACCGGCGGATCGGCGGGACGCCGCTGAGGCCGAGGGGGCCGACGACGTTCGGCAGGTACCGGCTCACCAGCGGAGGCAGGCGGGGCAGGCGGGGAACGAGCATGGTGAGGGGGCCGACGACGTTCGGCAGGTACCGGCTCACCAGCGGAGGCAGGCGGGGAACGAGCATGGTGTTGCGTCTCCTCGATGGGGCGTCGGTCGAGCGCGCTGGGAAAGCCTAAGCGCCGCACGCGCGACGTGGGGTGCGCCACACCGGCGCCGGTGAACAGACGCAGCCAGCCCTTGTCCGTCCGATGAGTGAACTTCGTCAGCTGAAGCGTGCACTACAGGTGTTGCAGTGGATATGGTCGCCGCGACTGCCTTTGAGCTGCTTGAACTCTTACCGCACGCTCGCGGCGCCCCGGAGAAACATCGGCGATTTCGACTGCTCGGGCTCCGATATCGAGCGGGACTGAGTAGAGCGCACCGGCTGCTGGAGCCGGGTCACCAGTACTGCTCACCTACGACCAGGTCCGCGACTACGAGTTGCCCGCGACCGAGGGCAAGCGCGGCGATCCCCCGGTGGAAGGCCTTCGCCCGCCGCTACGGCTTCGACATCGAACACCCGGTGCAATGGGAGGTCGAAGCCCTCGAACCGGCCGAGATGCAGCGCCTGGTCCTCTCCGCCGTCGACCCGTACATCGACCGCCAGGTGCTCGCTCAGCAGATCGCCCACGAGGAAGACCAGCACCGCCCGGCGCACAAGTTCGACACGCTCGTCCTCGGACAGGATGATCTCCACAGCAGCAGGGCCTCGATGCGCCATGAAAAGAAGGTACCGACTAAACCTCAGGATTTCTGGCGCATCACACTAGGGACTCGGCCCACGAATGACCGGGAGAGTCATGACTGATCCTGTTCGAGGATCTGGGCTTCGAGGTCAGCGATCCGTTTGTCGGCGAAGCGGAGGTTCGTCCGAGCGCCTTCAAGGCGCTCTTGGAGCTTGCGATGCTCTTGCGTGAGCTGGTGAACCCGCCGTTTGAGGGTGGTGTTCTCCGTGGTGAGAGCCTGGACGGATTCGCCGGGGACCATCTGGTCAAAGTCGCGGAGTTGGCCCATGAGCTCGCCGATGCGTTGGCGCTGGGAGAAGACTTCCTTCTGCGTGCGGGTGAGCTCGGCTTCCGCGTTCAGTGCGCGCTCGCGCCAGGACGCCTCGATTGGCCCGGGTGTCATGGCAGGAGGAGCACTTTGCCGATCTGTCGTTGGCTTTCCAGGTACAAGTGGGCCTCGGCCGCCTCTGCCAGGGGGTAGGCCCGGTCGATGATCGGGTTGATCTTTCCGGCCGCCAGCAGCTCCAGGCACAGCTGCTGGTCCCGCCAGGTCGCGCCGCGCACGCTGGCGATCCTCACCTGCCCGCCGATGAGCGCGAGTGCGTCCAGCTCAAGCCGGGATCCCTGGCTGGTCGGCGTGCCCAGGACGATGACCGCGCCGCCGAGCCGTGCGCAGGAAAGGGAGAGCTGGAAGAAGTCGTTGCCGCCGACACAGTCCCAGACGGCGTCGGCGCCCAGACTGCGCGTCAGCTCCCTGACCTGTGCTGGCAGTCGGGGATCGGTGGAGTGCAGGATGTGGTCGTAGCCGAGCTTCCTGAGCGCTTCGTCGCGGTCCGGCTTGGTGGTGGTGCCGATGACGGTGGCTCCGCTCAGCTTCGCCAGTTGTGCGCAGGCGATCGCCATCCCGCCGCTGGCGCCGGTGATGACCACCGTGTCGCCGGGACCGACAGGTGCTTGCCGCGCACAGTTGAGCGGGGTGGTGTAGGTCCACATGGTGGCTGCGGCTGTCTCGAAGTCGACGCCGTCGGGGATGGGCAGGATCGCGTCCTGGCGACGCACGACGTAGTCGGCGTATCCGCCGAAGACCTGGTGTCCGGGGTAGGCGGTGTCGACGCACAGGTTTTCGAGCCCGCGTACGCACAGGGCGCAGTTACGGCACGGCGGGTGCGGAAGCTGCACCGCCCTGTCGCCGGGGCGCCACCTGGTGACGTTCTCGCCGGTGGCGACGATTTCGCCAGCCGCGTCCCGGCCGAGCTGGAACGGCAGAGGCCACGGCGGCCGTCCCGGGAGAGGCTGCGGCAAGTTCCCCGCGCGGTACCGGAGATCCCAGCTGTTGACGGCCGTGGCGTGCACGCGCATCAAGATGTCGTCGGGGCCGACCTCGGGAATCGGCGCCTCTATGTACTTGAGCACCTCGGGCCCGCCATGTTCGAACAGGCGGACCGCCATCATGGTCTGTTCCACTCTCACGTTCCTTCAGATCGTTACGCGGTTCATCGGGGGCTCCATGGGGCCGCCTGCGCCTCGCACGCCCCGGTGAGCCGTGTGCGAGCGGACCTCGGCCGGGCGGCTTACCAGGGGTGGATCGGGAACTTAACGGTCCGACGATCAGCCACTTGGTCTCGGGGCAGGTGAGCGTCAGCTCGAAGATCCGCCCCGCCGTGTCCGGGTCGGACGATGGCGTCGGGTTCACGAGCAGGTCTACGACTGAGCACGAGTCCGGCGCACCCGACGCTCAAGACAGCCGGTGCTGCGGTGCCGGCCGGCAGTCGGCTGCGGAGCGGACCCGCGAGCAACGCCGCCGACCCCACACAGGCCGTGAACAGGGCGGCGGTTCCTTCATGCAGCGCGTACTCGCCGACCGCCGGCCCAACGGAGTCCATGTGCCTGGCCGATCTCAGACGAAGGAACGCGCCGAGCACGACGGAACCGGACAGCGCGGCGTGAACCGCCGTAGTCAGGTGCCGCACAGCAGGGTGATCAACGCTGTCCACCGGCGGGACGAGGAGTGCGTGCATGACCGCCAGACAACAGCCGCCTCATAAGGCACGTACCACTCAGCGCATGAAGCTTCCATGAAGCCGGGCTCTCCACGCCGGCGCCCACTCCTGCAGCGGCGCCCGAGCCCAGGCCGAAGGCCCACATGCCCCCTCGTGCGCTGCGCCTCCAAGTCGAGCACAACCCGGACAGTGGACCACCGCACCACGGCCTCGTGCAGGGGAGGAGGGATCTCTTATGGTGATGAGGGTCTACTCGCCCGAGTTCAAGGCGGACGCCGTCGCGCTGTACCTGTCGGACCCGCGGCCGACCTCGGCAGCCGTGCCATCGGGGCACTGCTGCCATGCGTGAACTACGGCCGCACCACCGCCACACAGCGCCGCATGCTGCGCGCCGAACGCGACCGTTTCGCAGCCAGGGTCGAGGAAATGACCCACACACTCCGCCGACTCGACCAGGTCATCACCGCCGCCGACCGCGGCGGTGCGGCTCACAGCCACTCGTTGAGGACTGCGACCAGCACGGTCGCCTCGTAGCGGACGGCGAGTTTGACTTCTCAGATCCTCCGGGGTCGATGGGCCAATGGAGTCAGCGGGAGACCGGAGGCATGCCGCCTCCTGGGGCGGGTTCCTGCGGTAGGCGCAAGGTGAACGTTGCTCCCTTGCCCAGCCCAGCGGATTCCGCGGTGATGTCTCCGCCGTGGGCTCGGGCGATGCCCCGGGCGATGGCCAGGCCGATGCCGCTGCCGCCGGCGGCAGCGGGTCGGCCGGGATGCTCGAGGCGTTCGAAGCGGTGGAAGATGCGCTCCAGGTCGTGTTCGGCGATGCCGATGCCGTCGTCCATGACGCGGACGATCACGTGATGCCCGGGAGACGGTTCGGTGTGCACAGACAGTGCCACATGCCCGTGCGTACCGGATGCGGCCAGTGCGTTGCCGAGCAGGTTCACCAGGACCTGGGTGATCCGGTCCGGGTCGCAGAAGGCGCCGACGGGAGTGCCCGCGTCCACGACGAGGGTCACCGTCTGGTCGTCGTACTGGGGGCGCAGTCGCTCGGCGGTGGTTCGTGCCACCATGGCCATGTCGGTGGGCTTGCGGTGGAGAGCGAAGGCGCCCTCCTCCGACCGGGACAGGCTGGAGAGGTCGCCCGCCAGGCGCTGCAGCCGGTGAAGGTCGTCGGCGAGGGAGGCGAACATCGCCTCATCGGGGATGAAGATGCCGTCGGCCACGCCCTCAATCTGGGCGCGTAGGAGGGTGATGGGGGTCCGCATCTCGTGGGCGACCTCGGAGATCAGCCGGGCGCGGCGGCGTTCGGTGTCGGCGAGGGCTGCCGCCAGCGTGTTGACGTCCTCGACCAGCGCTGCCAGGCCCGGCTCGCTGGGGAGTTCGAGGATGTCGTCGTAGTGTCCCTCGGCGAGCCGGCGCGTGGCGGCGCGCACCCGGTCGAGCGGACGCAGCAGAAACCGGGACAGGGCGACGGACGCCGGGAAGGCCGCGGCCACGCCGAACCAAAGGCCGACCTGCAGGACCACGTCGCCTTCGACGTCGTCAAGCCCGAGCCACACCTCGATCAGCGCGCTGATTGCCGCCATGGCCAGCAGTGCCAGGAGGAGCACCATGACGTGCGAGAGCACCAGCCGGTTGCGCAGCGACAGCCGCTCCTGGATTCGGCGCAGCCGCGCACGACACCTGTGGTGGGCCGGGGAGCGGGAGGGCGGCATGGGTGGGTGTCCTTCCTGGCCGCTAGGCGGGGCGCCCGATGAACCGGTAGCCGATGGTGCGGACGGTGCCTACGAACCGGGGTGCGCTCGCGTCGTCGCCGAGCGCGCGCCGCAGGGTACGGATGTGTACGTCCACGACGCGCTCGTCGCCGAAGAAGTCCTCGCCCCACACCTGGGTCAGCAGTCCGCGCCGGGTGAAGACCCGCCCGGGGACCCGGGCCATCGCAAGCAGCAGGTCGAAGTCGAGGGCGGACAGTTCCACCGTCCGGTCGGCGTCGACGAGGACGGTCCGCGTCCCGGGATCGACACGAAGGCCGTCAAAGCGCAGCACCCCGTCCTCGTGGGCCGCCTCAGGCCGGTTGTCGGCGCGCCGTAGGATCGCGCGCACGCGCAGTGCCAGTTCGCGGGGGCTGAACGGCTTGGTGACGTAGTCGTCGCTGCCGGTGGTGAAGCCGATCAGCCGGTCGACCTCCTCGTCCCGGGCGGTGAGCAGGATCACCGGGATCTGGCTCGCCTCCCGGATGCGGCGCAGGACCTGGAATCCGTCGAGCCCGGGGAGCATCACATCGAGCACCACGAGGTCCGGCCGGTCACGGGTGACGGCCTGCAGGGCGGACGGTCCGTCCGTGGCTTCGATGACGTGGATCCCGTCCGCCTCCAGGTAGCCGCGCACGGTCATGCGGATCTTGGGTTCGTCATCGACGACCAGAACGCGCTGCGTACTCATCGTGCTCGCTTTCCATCGCCGAGGTGGGGAGCGGGAGGGCCGTCGTGGCCGCGGGGTGACCGGTGGTATGGAGGCGGAGGGCCTCGAATGCGGCCAGCGTATGGGGGACGTCGTGGTCGGCGACGATCTCCCGGCCGGCCTCGCCCATCCGGCGCCGGGCCGCTTGGCCGCCGGGTCGTCGAGCAGCTCCATGAGGCGGGTGTCGACGGCGCGCACGTCACCGGGCGGGAAGAAGTAGCCGTCGCCGCCGAGGTGGACCAGGTGCGGCAGCGCCATCGAGTCGGCCGCGACGACGGGCTTGCCCGCAACCACGGCCTCCATGGTGACCAGGCCCTGCAGCTCCGCGCGGCAGGCGAGACGACCGGCCAGGTACGAAGCGCACCTGCGCAAACCGGCTTCCCCATCCTGCGGGCCGCGTTCGCCCGGCGCCGACGCCGATTCCCGTCGACGGCCTCCCCTGTCGGCCGGCGCTGACCTTTGCACAGAGCGCCGCCCGCGCCCCGTCGGCGGGGCACCGGGCGGCGGGCATGGCGTGCGGTCGCGGCTCAGCGCGAGCTGGAGCGGCGTATACGCGCCCGCAGCTTCGGAAACTGCTCGAGGGCGTTGGTCCGCTCGAGAGCGATCCGCTGGCGCCGGTTGTAGACCTCATCGACGGTCGGTTCGGGGTCGCCTGCCTTGAGGAGCGGCAGGCTGCCCTTGAGGAAGGGCATCGTCTCGACGTTGTCGGCCGCGTAGAGGTGGCGGGTCGCCGGCCAGTCGCTGCCGAACATGATGTGGTCGGCGGGCACCAGGGACGACAGCGGCTGCAACTGCGCGGCGGTGAACGCCTGTGCGTCGTCGAAGTACATCCGCGAGAGGTACGTGAGGGGGCCTTCCGGCAGCACCTCGTTGAACGGCGGGAAGGCCGAGTGCCGGGTCGCGAGCCGGTAGGCCAGGAACGGCAGTGCCCCGCCGCAGTGCGTGAAGTGCCAGCGGATGTTCGGGTAGTCCCGCAGCACACCGTTGTAGATCAGGCTCGTCATCGCACGGGTCGCGTCGAAGGTGTACTCGAAGACGTTGTTCCCGGCCGGGATGTCGGGGCCGAAGCAGAGCTTCGGAGCCGGGTTCACCTCCGGACCCGTCGGGTGGACGTAGACGTAGGCACCGCGGTCATTGAGGATCTCGTACAGAGGCGCCAATGAAGGATCCCCCAGGTAGGTGCCTTTGTAGTTGGTGAGCAGACAGATGCCGTCGAGATCCAGTTCGCCGAGCGCGCGATCCACCTCGGCCACCGAGCCCTCGATGTCGGGCATCGGGGTGACCGCGAAGATCCCGAACCGGTCACCACGGGTCTGCACCAGGTCGCGGGCGTAGTCGTTGACCGCGCGGGCGGTGGCGCGCCGGTCGTCGACCGGGCCGACGGTGACCTGGAGGTCGCCGAACGACAGGACGCTGGCCTGGATGCGGTACTGGTCCATGAAGGCCAGGTGCCGATCGACCGACCACGGACCGTACGCCCCGGTAATGGCGCCGAGCAGGCCGTAGCGCTTCAGGTAGTCGTTGTACACGTCGGGGGCGTAGTGCGCATGGGTATCAATACGCCAGTTGCCCTTCGGCAGCCCCGGACCGGACGGCGCCACCTCCGGACTGGCCATGGCCGCAGGCACCGTGGCCGCCGCCGCCGTGACAAGCGCCGCGGCCGATGCTCCTTCGATCATCCTTCGACGCGAGATGTTCCGTCGCAGGTTCATTTCCAGCTCTCCATCTTCATTCTGTGTGCGAGTCAGGTCGTATGTGCGTGCGTCACGGCGCCGTCGCCAGGCCGGGCAGGGCCTGCGCAGGACGGCGATGGTCCCCGCCGTAATGGAGACTGCCTCCACGCACGGGCGTGCGCGCAGTGCAGGCCGATCGGGGAGCGCAAGCGGGTAAGTCGCTCCTCGGCCGGGCCAGTCGCCACCAGCAGATCGATCCGGCGCTCATGCGTGGGAACCCCCATGGCGCCGACGCAGCCGCGCCGGCCCGGCAGTCGGCTCCACACAGGTGAACTAGCCGGCGGTTCCTTCATGCAGCGCGTCATCGCCGACCGCCTGCCCAACGGGGTCCACCCGCCTGGCCGACCCCAGACGAAGGAACGCGCCGATCACAACGGAACCGGACAGCGCGGTGTCAACCGCCGTAGTCAGGTGCCGCACAGCAGGGTGATCAACGCTGTCCAGCGGCGGGACGAGGAGTACGTGCATGACCGCCAGACAACAGCCGCCTCATAAAGCACGTACCACTCAGCACATGAAGCCTTCATGAAGCCAATCGCCGGACTGACGCCCGTGCCTTCGAGAACTTCGTACCGGTGCAGGGCTCCGCTCAGATCGGTGGTCGACCACACCGGCTCGGCCAACCAAGGGTCGGCGAGCACGTCCGGGTGTACCTGACGGCGCTCCACATGCGGACACGGGCAGCTGGCCGGCGGCAATGCTGGGTGTGCAGTAGCGCCCAGCAGCGGGCGGCGAGGCTCACTTGGCAGAGGCGGCGATGACGGGTTGACAGGAGTCCGGTTCGCTGCCTGAACGCGGTTGTTCCCCTCTGTCAGGAGCTTTCGGTGACCACTACCGGGAGTCCTGCGGTGCGTCGCCAGGCTGCAGCGTAGTGAGCCATTGGGCCACGACGGCGTCGATGAAGGCGTCGGTGACCTGACCGCGGTCGAGGAAGAGCCGGGCGAGGACGGGCCCGTACAGCAGGGTGAACTCGTCGTCGCTGATCTGGACGCCCGAAGGCTCCAGCAGCCTGTTGAAGCCGACGTAGCGGTCTTCGCCGATGCGGACGAGCGCCCGCGCACTGTCGGGGTCATGGTCGGCCTGGGCGGTGACGGCCAGGGCCGCGGCTCGCACGGCCGGCACGCTGACGCCGGCGCGCAGGCTCTTCAACCAGGCGGTGGCCACGTCACGCGCGTCGCTGCCCGGTTCGGGGTAGGTGCCGAGGTCGGGGCCTTCGAGGACGAGGTCGAAGAGCAGCGCGGCTCGGGTGGGCCAGTGCCGGTAGAGGGTCTGGCGGGTGACGCCTGACCGCTCGGCCAGCAGGGCGTAGGTCAGCCCGGCCGGTCCGACCTGAGGCAGCAGTTCCCGCGCGACGGCCAGCACGCGATTGCGGGTGCGCTGCACGCGCGGGTTGCCCGGGGTCGGCTGACGGCGGTGGAGAGGCTCCTTCATGCCGCCACCCTACCGGCACATCATACGGTGCGTGTGATTGACGTCACAGGCGCCAATCATACGCATCGTATGGTAAACCTGGGGAGGTAATCACACGCACTGGATGATTCTCGCGTGTCGGCGCATTCGAAAGGCAGACGGCCATGTCACCTCGCACCCTGACCACACCCGCGTTCGCCCGCACTCGCCTCGGCTCCGGCCCTGGCCTGCTCCTCGCCCACGGCGCCGGCAGCAGCCTGGCCGGCACCTACGGCCCCGTCCTGGAAGCCCTCGCCGCCCGCCACACCGTCGTCGGCATCGACTACCCCGGCAGCGGCGACACCCCCCGCTCCACCACCCCGCTGTCCGTCGACGACCTCGCCGACCAGCTCGTCGCCGCCGCCGACGCAGAGGGCCTCGACCGCTTCGCCGTGTCCGGCTACTCCCTCGGCGGTCCGGTCGCCATCCGCGCCGCCACCCGCCACCCCGAGCGCGTCACCGCACTCGTCCTGACCGCCGCCTTCCCGCACCGCGACAACCGGCTCGCGCTCGCCTCCTCGGTCTGGAGCAAGATCGCCGCGTCCGGCGACCGCGAGCTGCTCGCCGAATTCCAGCTCATGATGGCCCTCGGCACCCAGGCACTGGAGTCGATGCCGGCCGAGCAACTGCGGCAGACCCTCGGCTACGTCGCCGCCGGCGCGGCCGACGGCAGCTCCGAGCAGACCGACCTCGTCGGCCATGTCGACGTCCGGGACGACCTCGCCGGCATCAAGGTCCCCACCCTGGTCGTCTCGACCACCGACGACCGGCTCATCTCCACTGCCCTGCACCGCCACCTCGCCGAGACCATCCCCGACGCCCAGCTCGCGGAAATCGCCACCGGCCACCTGCCGATGCTGGAGCGGACCGACGAGTGGCTGCAGCTCATCACCGACTTCCTCGGCAAGCGCAACGCCTGAAAGCGCACCACGGGTGGGGCCACGCAGCGAACAGCGGCGGGGCCCTCACCCGGACCGCCCATTGATCACGACTCACTACACGCCCTAGTGGTGGAAATTGGCCGCCTCCCGGCCCCGGATCACTTGAATCTCTGTGGGTTCGCAGACCCCACTTCCCCCTCGAGTTCATGGAGGAATCATGCTCAAGTTCGGCAACCTCGACGAGTCCACCCACCACCGCGACCAGCAGAAGGAGAAGGCCGGCCCGGTCACCATCATCAACACGTTTGTCGCCCCGGAAGGCAAGGAGGACGAGGTGGTGGCCGCCTGGACGGCCGACGCGGAGTACATGAAGAAGTCGGGGAGCCTTCTTTCGGTGCAGCTGTACCGGGGCATCGGCGGCAGCCGGCTGTTCACCAACGTCGCGGTCTGGAAATCCACCGAGCACCTCCGTGCAGCGCTCGGCACGCCGGAGTTCGCCTCGTACCTGGAGCGCTACCCTGCCGGCACCGTCGCCTACCCGCACCTATATCAGAAGGTCGCTGTCGAGGGCGTCTGCGAAGGGGAATGATGACCGCTCCCCGATTCCGGGCTGCCGTTCGCCACGCACACGACGTGCGGCGACGTGTAGTCCCTGGGCCGCGGACGACTCGCGCCGATGACGCCGATCTGTTCCCTCTGTCCGACCGGCCGGTACTCGAAGCGCTCGGCCTGGTCCGCGCAGAGGCAACGCAGCGGCAGGACGTACGCGAGGAGGCATGAGGCTGGTCACCAGGAGGGGGCACTTCCCGTTGCTGGTCCGACGGTCGGGACGGGTCGGCGGTGATGGCGGTACCTGGAGCTGTTCCCCAGGTACCGCCAGAGGGCCGGCAAAGCAGCTTTGACTCCCTCAGGGGAAGCGGCAGCATCACCGCAACGTCGTCGGCCCGCCCTCTGCGGCGGCGAACGCCGTCACACCGTCTCGACGGAGTCTGCCTTTCCACGGACGACATCCCACGAGAGCACCGTCGACGGATTCCACCACCATGACCGGATGCCGTTAAAGAAGCACTTCGACGGCGTACGCGTCGTCCCTGGCGCGATCACGGTGGGGAAGCTATCTGGCGCCAGGGGTGGTGCTCATGCCGTCCTTCGTCAACACCGGCTCGATGGTGGACACCTGGGCCACGGTCGGATCCGCAGCGCAGATCGGGCGCAACGTCCACCTAGCTGGCGGCGCGGGCATCGGTGGCGTCCTGGAACCGCCCAACGCCGCACTCGTGGTCATCGAGGACGACGCGTTCATCGGGTCACGCTCGATGGTCGTCGAGAGCGCCCGGGTCCGCAGGGGTGCCAAACTCGGCGCCGACGTGATCCTGACCAAGTCGACCCGCGTCTTCGACGCCGAGACCGGTGACGAACTGCCGCGCGGCGAGGCCCCGGCCTGGTCGGTGTGCGTCAAGCTCGACCCGGGTAAAGAAGTTCCCCGACGGAGCCCGAAGGCAGCGGCGACGACAAGCTCGCGCTCAACGACATCCTCCGAGACCGCGGCATCGCTAGCTGATTCCCATCCGGTGGATCACGCACCTTTCCGTGCTTCCGGGAGGAAGAGCAAAACGGAGCAGGTTCAGTGGAACGCGATAGGACGCCACGCGGTATGGAGCGCCTTCGATGACATGCCCTCCGCCCAACTCGTCTCACCGAACCTGCATCGCCCTGGTCACAGCGTCATCGCGTCCGGGACGTACCGAGACGGCGAACGGGCGCGGCTGTCATGGTGGAGCGCCACCGCCGACCCGCCGCTGCCTCGAGCAGTCCGGGCGGGCGCGATGAGCGACGTGGTTCGAGAGGGCTGGGGCTCCGCCCGAATAATCGGTGTCTCCTGCGGCGTCCGCCCCGGTAGCGTCGCCGCCGTGACTCCAGCAGATCTCGCGGTCGTCATCTCCGACGGCGTACACACGGCCATCCAGTCCGGACGCATCTCGGGAGAGGCGCCGCAGGAGATCCGCGTGGAGCGCCCCCGCCACCGCAGCCACGGCGACTACTCGACCAGCGTCGCCATGCAGCTCGCCAAGTCCGCGGGCCTGCCCGCCCGCGCCATCGCCGAGTTGCTGGCGCCGCTGGTGGGTGCGGCTGCCGGAGTAGCGAAGGCCGAGGTCGCGGGCCCCGGATTCCTGAACATCACGCTGGAGAGGGCGGCGATCGGCGCCCTGGCGCGTGACATCGTCCTGGCCGGTGACGCCTACGGCCGCACGGACCGGCTCAGGGGCCTTCGGCTCAATGTGGAGTTCGTCTCGGCGAACCCCACCGGACCGGTGCACATCGGTGGGGCCCGGTGGGCGGTCGTGGGCGACGCGCTTGCCCGGCTGCTCGAGGCAGCGGGCGCACACGTGTCGCGGGAGTACTACTTCAACGATGCCGGCGTGCAGATCGACCGCTTCGCCCGCTCGCTGCTCGCTGCGGCGCAGGGCTCACCGGTGCCCGAGGACGGCTACAGCGGGGCGTACATCGAGGAGATTGCCGCCGCGGTGCTGCGTCGGAGGCCCGCGGCCCTGGAGTTGCCGGAGTCCGAGGCTCTCGCCGAGTTCCGGACGGAGGGCACGGCGCTGATGTTCGATGAGATCAAGACGTCGCTCGCCGCGTTCGGTACCCGCTTCGATGTCTACTTCAACGAGAAGGACCTGCACGACCAGGGCGACTTGGACGCCGCTGTCGCCCGCCTGCGGGAGGGCGGTCACGTCTTCGAGGACGAGGGCGCGGTCTGGCTGCGCACCACGGACTTCGGTGACGACAAGGACCGGGTCCTGGTGAAGAGTGACGGTTCCTGGACGTACTTCACCGCGGACTGCGCGTACTACCTGAACAAGCGGTCCCGGGGCTTCGAGCGGGTCGTCATCATGCTCGGCGCCGACCACGCGGGCTATGTGGGCCGGATGCGGGCCATGGCAGCCTGCTTCGGTGACGACCCGGACACGCACCTGGAGATCCTCATCGGCCAACTGGTCAACCTGGTCAAGGACGGAGAGCCGGTCCGGATGAGCAAGCGGGCGGGCACGGTCCTCACCCTCGACGACCTGGTCGAGGCGGTCGGTGTGGACGCCGCGCGGTACGCGCTCGCGCGGGCCAGCGTGGACTCGGTGATCGACCTCGACATCGACCTGCTCACCCGGCAGTCGAACGACAACCCCGTCTACTACGTCCAGTACGCGCACACGCGGCCGTGCGCCGTACAGCGCAGGGCGGAGGAAGCCGGGATCGAGAAGGGCACACCGCAGGACTTCGACCCCTCCCTGCTCACCCACGAGCGGGAGGCCGACCTGCTGGGCATGCTGGCCGAGTTCCCGCAGGTCGTGGCCACAGCCGCCACGCTGCGCGAGCCGCACCGGGTCGCGCACTACCTGGAGCAACTGGCCGGCACGTACCACCGCTTCTACGACGCCTGCCGGGTCCTGCCGCGGGCCGGCGAGGACCCGGACGACCGCACCCGGGCCCGGCTGTGGCTGACGGACGCCAGCAGGCTGGTGCTGCGCAATGGGCTGCGGCTGCTCGGGGTCTCAGCACCGGAACGAATGTGAGCGCGCAACCGCTGACCACCCAATAGCGCGCTCAGTCACCTCCTGCGAGCGCGCGCCCGCTACGGCTGGCCGGTGGTGTCGGAGGTGGGCGGCTGCAGTTCCAGGAGTTGGGCTTCCAGGTCGGCGATTCGCTTGTCGGCGAAGCGGAGGTTGCTGCGGGAGCCTTCGAGGCGTTCTTGGAGGAGCCGGTGTTCGCGGGTGAGTTGCTGCACTCGGTGCTTGAGGCTGGTGTTCTCGCTCACCAGGGCCTGGACGGACTCGCCGGGCACCGTTTGGTCGAGGTCTCGCAGGCGTTCCATCAGCTCGCCGATCCGCTGGCGCTGGGTGAAGATCTCCTTCTGGGCGCGGGTGAGTTCGGCCTCGGCGTTCAGCGCGCGTTCCCGCCAGGTCGCCTCGATCCGTTCGTGCGTCTCAACGGCGGCGTGGTCATGGCGGCTCCTGCTGTCCGCGATGGCGGCCTGCACGCGGGTGCGCGCCTGCGAGTTCTCGTACAGGAAGGTGGCGGAGACACCAGCCCGGGCAGCGATGGCCCGGACGGTCAATCGGCCGCGCTCTCGGCGCAGCTGCGCGATGGCGGTCTCGACCTGGGCGAGTTTGTGCCGGGTCTGCTCCCGACGGGCGGCGAGGGCGGCGGCCGTGGTCATGTTTCCTCGGGCTCCTCGGGCTCTTCGGGGGCGTCCTGGATTTGGGCCAGCTCCGCCGCGCGAAAGGCAGTGCTCCATACGCGGCCGAAGAAGTCCTGCGGCCGGCGTAGGTCCAAGGCTCGGGCCTCCTCCAGCAGACCGACCGCCGCGAGGGCCTTCTCCAGGCCGTCGATCGCCCGGGCGGTCGGCTCGAACACCTGGTGCAGGTAGTCGGCGGTCGTGCTGTCGGGGGCGCGCTCGGCGAGCAGGCGCCACTGCTCACGCTTGCGGTGCCAGTAGACGAGGTCGGCGCCGGACAAGACGAACTTGTCGCAGTGGTGGCAGTCCAGGTTCCACGGGCAGGCCCCGCCGTTGACGACCGGCTGGAAGGTACAGAAGCCGCCGTCGGTGGGGGTTGATTTGCGGGTCAGATCGATGGCCAGTGCTTCAGCCTGCTCCCGGGTCATGGGCTCGCCGCCGGAAAGCAGGAGTCCGGGTTCGGCGGAGCCGGGGCCGGCCACCCACACCGCCTCCAGAGCCGCATTCAGTGTGGGGTCGTTGTGCGCGAGGTGGACGTAGTGCTCGGCCATCTCGCGGGAGAGCTGGCCCAGGTGGCGCTTGACGTGCACCAGATCGGCGCCGTTCTTCAGCAAGTTCGTCGCCAGCGTGTGGCGGGCTTGGTGCAGCACTCCGGTGCCGACCTGCAGCGTTTCCATCCACTCCCGGAAGGCGTCCGCGAACCACTGGTAGCTGACGCCAGTGCGCAGGTCGGGGTTGCGGATCCGGCTGGGGAACAGCGCCAGCTGTCGGCGCTCCTGGGCGGTTGGGGCACGGCCGTAGCGGCCGGTGAAGCGGGTACGGGTCTTGGCCTGGCGCTGCTCGATGCGGGCGAAGAGCCGGTCGGGGATGCGGATGGCCTGGTCGTAGTTGCCGACCTTGGTCTGGTCGTGCCAGAACAGCGCCAGCCCGTTCAGCCGCAAGATGCACTCGTAGCGCACCTGAAGCACCTCGTTGACGCGGCGTCCGGTCAGCACGAGCATCTCCCAGGCGTCGCGCAGCCCGCCGTCGAACGGGTCGAACTCGTCCTCCATGCGCCGCAGGTTGTCCGGGTGGGCCAGGGCCCGCGCGAGCTCGTCGGGGAACGGCGAGCGGCGGCGTACCGGCGGGTGGTAGCTCGGGATGGCCACGACGAAGCCGCGGTCGAGGCCGAGTTGGTCGGCGGTGCCAGAGTCCAGGGCCTCGTGCAGGATGCGACGGCAATTGCGCAGCACGTGGCCGAGCATGATCGGCGTAACGGTGGAGGGCTGCCCGCTGCGGCTGTCGCCGTCGCCGCGGCGCTGCAGCCCAAGGGAGGGCAGCCGATGCTCGGCCCGGTGCCGCTGATCGGCGACGAAGTCAACGGCAAGGGCCCGCGTCAGTACCTGCGGATCGTGTCCACCGCCCGGTGCGCGGGCCTCGAGGAACGCGCTCAATTCCACGACCGCCTTGCGGTTTTGGTCCAGCGTGGCTCCGGTGCGCGGGGGGTCGCTCTCCAGCCGGGCCGCCAGGCTGTCCCACAGCAGATCGCGCAGCCAACGCTGCGACACCCCGCCCAGGTCCCAGTGCGAGATGCGGTGCTTGAAGCGGACCCCGAAGTGCTCCGTCTCGATGAACCCGGCGTCCCGGGTGTCCTCGCGGCTGAAGTAGACCAATCGCAGGTAGTGCAGCATCGCCTTGGCGATGCTGTGGCGACGCGAGTAGTGCCCCTTGGGACTGGGTTCGAGGTCCAGGTCCACCAGGGAGTTCACCCGCTGCTGCCGGCACTCCTCGGCAAGTAGCTGGATCCGGGACAGATCCCAGATCGGCCCCCGTGGATTGGGGTCCTGGGTGCGGTGGAACATCGTCCACTTGAACTCCGCCTTGAGCAGTGGCCGCAGCCCGCGCAGGGACACCTTGGCGTAGGCGTGGTGGCGGGTTCCGGCGGCAGCGCACCACAGGCGAAACGCCACCTGGTCGTCGTAGGACACCCCGGGGTTGGAGCCCCACTCAGTCAGCATCCGGCCCCAGTTGTTCGGCACCCGGGCGCCGCCGGGCTTCCCCTCCTTCTTGTAGAGCAGGAAGTGGCGGCGGCACAGCCCGAGCAGGTGCACCGCCTCCTCGGGGCACACATCTACCTGGCAGGGGCCGAACGCCGGCATCACCGGCTGCCGCGCCATCCACTCATCCAGGTGCTCGTCGAGGACCAGGCCCTGCTGCTTGTACTCCCAGCGGTCGTGTATCAACCGGTAGTGGTGCAGGTAGCACAGCTGTCTCGCGCCGTTCCAGGCCGGCACATCGCCGCAGATCACACACGGCGGCGGCGTCGCGTACGAGCGGGCCCTCAGCGGCTTGGCGGTGCGCAGGAAGTGCGCCAGGCTCACGTCGCCCCCTCGGCGGAGCTTCGACCACTGCCCGTGGTGCACATGACAGAAGTCGGTCCGCTCGTGCTTGGGGCGCTCGCACTGTGCCACCCCGCACTGCCAGGCATACGTGGGGTGGTCGGGCGGCACCACGATGATGTCGGGGCGAAACAGCGAATCGAAGGACGGGGCATTGATCAGCGCCGTCAGGACCTCCAGCCGGTCGCGGTTGGTGCGTCCCGCTCCGCCGGCGAGGCCGACGAGCGGCAGCAGTTCACGGGCCTCCTCGCTCACTCCTCCTCACCCCAGACCTTGCGCAGGGCGGCGGTGAACGTCGGAGAGTGCAGATCGGGGTGTCCGTAGACCTCCTCAACCATGCGCGTCGAGGACCAGTTGCCGGCCACCTTGGCCACCATCGGGTCGTTGCCGGAGGCGTCCATGATGTTGGCCGTGGTCGTGTGCCGGAAAGCGTGCGGCTTGATCCGCCCCGGCAACCCGGCTCGGCGCCCGGCGCGCCGCAGCATCCCGCGCGCCCCGTCCGTCGTCCACGGCTCGCCGCGCCGCGGCCCGGCCAGTTGGATGAGCAGCATGCCGTGACCCGCGGCATGCTGCGCGTACTCCTCGGTCATATACCGGAAGTAGCTGCTGATCATGGCCGGGCTGGCGCGGAAGATCTCCCCGCCGGTAATAGTGCCGTCGACCAGCCTCCACTCGGGTTTGGCCTTCACCGCCGCCCGGTTCGCATTGCCCCACCGGTGGCAGACGTGCACGTGGGCGGGGCCGCACTCGCCACACGCAGCGCCGTCCCGCAGGTGCAGGTCGACCAGGTGGAGACCACACAGGGCGCCGATGCGCATGCTGCTGTCGGCGAGCCAAGTCACGACCATCGCGTCCCGGGCTGTGTTCACCACTCGGTGCAGCTCCGTACGCGCCCCGTCCGGGAGCATCTTCGGATGCCGCCGACGCGTGCCCATACGAGGAGCCAGCGGGTTCATCGGCATCGACGTCTTCACATGCCCCAGCAGGGCGCGATCGCGGTCCACCCTGGTGGGCAGGCGACGCACGTCCAGCGCCTCCTTCAGCTCCGCGTTGATCCCATGCGCCGCGAACTGGTGCAGGTAGAACCCCTTCAGCGCCGCCGCTGCCACGCCGAGGCCGGACTCGCCATATGGACGCTTCGGTGGCACCCGCCAGGGCTGCCCGTACGGCAGCGGCACCTTCGCACCGACCGCCCCCATGTACCGAAACAGGTCCCGCAGGGTTACGGACTTCGTGGTCAGGCCCTCCCTGACCCGCCAGCGCAGGTGGTCCACGAGATAGTAGGCGTAGGTCCTCTGCGTCCCCGTGCCCTCGTACTGCGCCAGGAAGCCGTACGACTCCTCCTCCACGGACCCATCCGGCTCCAGGATCGCGTACGACCAGCCGCCGCCCGCCCGCGGTAACTCCTGGACCCGTAAATCCCCCAGCACCATCTCACTGCGCAAGCCGACCACCCTCCCCGGTCATGTACGGACGTCCCTAACGCCCTTGGGATGGTCGGAAAACGTACTCGGGTCACGGCCTGCAGCGGGCTCGACGAACACTTCCGACAGAATCTGGCCGGTCGGTAAACCGCTCCATCAGCAAGTGGTGATCAAGAGGGTTGGCCGTGGAGATACCCAGCACGTGACAGACCATCGACCCCGCGCCCGAGCCGCGGGCCGCGACCCGGATGCCGAGCTCCCGGATGTGTAGGTTCTCAATCGGACTGTCTCATTCCGGTGTGCTGGCCTGGGAGTTCTCGACCGTCTCATTCACGGGCCACGGCATTTGTGTCTCACGGTCTTGTCCCTTGAGGGGAGTATCGGGGCGCGGATGGCTCGGCCAGCTCCGTTTGCCCTCCGTGCGGGAGGGGTCCCGGTCTCCGGTCGTAGATTCGTCGGCATGACGGATGACACGGACGACGGTGACCGCGCAGGGGACTGGCTGTTGTGGCTCGCCGTCGGCGCGTTCGCCGTGCTCGCGGTGGGGGCGGGCGTGTTGTTGGGGCTCGGTACCCTGCCCAGGTCGCTCCTGGCCGCTGCGCTGGTCGGCTTCGTGCCGTCGCTGCTGCGGCGCCGGTGGGCGCACTGGCTCGCCTGCGTCGTGCTCGCCGGTACTGCGGCCTGCGTGCTGTTGCTGGCCTGGCTCCCATCCGCGCCCCAGGTGCTGAATGACCGACTGCTCGGCGACGGGCTGCCGCAGGCCGGTGACTTCGCGGCCGGGGGGCTGCTCCTGTCGGCCGCGTTGCTCGCCACCGCCTTCGCGCGGCGGGCCGAGGCGGCAGGCACGCGTCGCGTCGCCCGGCGGCGGAGCGGGCTGCACCAGCCGAGCGTACGGGAACTCGTCGCAGCCGCCCGTGCCCGCCGTGCCCGCAGATGGCGCAGGGCAGGGTACGCCGTCCTCGGAGCCGTGACCGCAACCCTTGTGGGCGCGGTGTCCCTGGCCGCGGGATCGGTCGCTGCGGGCCAGGTGGCCGAGTGGGCCGCCGACGAGGCATTCGACCGCGTGGAAGGCCCGGCTGGTGTCCCCGCTGATCTGGAGCCGGCCGACCGCCACGGGCCAGACTCCGGCGCGTCCGGGCCGGCCGGGTTCGACCGGGCCTGGACCGAGCGGGCGGATCGGGCCGTGCCGCTGCCCGAGGTCGGCCTGGCGGTGCTGTGCGCGCCCGACTGGGGGGACCCCACGGGGATGCGTCAACCCGGCGGGATGGAGCTGTGGGCCGTGGACCTCGACACGGGTGAGGTGCACTGGGCCGTCTTCATCGGATCGACCCGCTTCGGCTGTGAGTTCCTCGTCGATACCGAACACCGCGCCATCGGCCTGCTCACCGGCGACGCCGCGGTCCGGCTCGACCTGGCCACCGGGGAGATCGCCGAGACCTACGAGCTGCCTCCGACCAGGGAGGGATGGTCCGTCATCCCGGCCGGCCCGGGCTCGGCCGAAACACCGATGCGCGCACCGGGCTACCTGCTGATGCAGGGCGAGCCAGGTGATCCAGATGATGCGGACGGTTCACCCGGGCCCATGGCGGCCGCCGCGCTGGACTTCACGACCGGCCACGTACGCGAGCTCCGCCGCGAGCTCCCCTGGCGCTGCGCGTTCGCCTGGCTGACCGCCGATGCGGGGGCCGAGGCCGCGCTGCTGACGCACGACAATGACAACTCCTGCACCTCTGCCGCTGTGACCGCGCTTGACCGCTCCGGCGCGCGGGTCACCCGGGCCGACACCGTTGCGCTGTCTGCCGACACCCTGCCGACGCCTCCTTACGCATGCGGCGGCTCCTGCTCCATCGAGGCGGCCGTGCTCGGGTCCGACGGCACGGTGGTCGTGCAGCGGTCCGACGGCCGGATCGGATACGACTACGACCCCGAGGACTCCTTCTCCAGGGACCTCGTCGCCGTGGACACCACGGCCGGGAACGTCCGCTGGCGACGGGAGTCCCCGGACGCGGACAGCGAGTCGGTGGTCGAACCGTCCCTGATCGGTGTGTTCGAGCGCCGCCTGCTCGCCCACACCTCCGAGGGCACGTACATCACGCTGGACGCGAGTACCGGCGAGGTGCTGACGACGTGGGCCGACGACTTACCGGGGACGCCCGCCAGCTATCTGGCCGGCTGGTACGGCAGCCCTGGGGATCCCGCCTTCTACCGGATCGAGGGCGGCGGCGGTGAGGCGTCTCCCTGGCGGCTGTACCGGCTCGATCCGCACACGCTCCGGCCGACCGGCACACCGCTGTTCGAGATGAGCGGCGGGGCGCCGGAGCCCGTGGCGGCCGAAGGGGGCTATCTCTTCGTCCGGCTCGGGGAGGACGTCATCGCACTGGCCGCCGCCGTCGCCCCGTGAGCGGGGACAGGGCGGAGAGAGATTGTCCGCCCCACGGAACGTGGAAGGAAGGCAAGTGTCTCTGCCATGGAGGGGTCATGTTCGACAGGTACCGGCGTCGCAAGGCGGAGGAGAAGGCGCGTGCGAAGGTGGACGCGTGGGAACGGGCCGGGGACGTTGCCGGGCTGGTGGAGCTGCTGCGTGGCGGCGAGCAGGAGACGGTGATCCGAGCTGCCGCCGCGTTGGGCCGGATCGGTGGCCGGGACGCGGTTGAGGCTTTGCTGGCCGCGCTCGGCGGCGCTCGCGGCGACACCCGCTTCCACATCGTGCGGAGTCTGGGCACGATCGGGGGCCCGATCGCCACCGACGCGCTGACCGGCCTGCTCCACGACAGCGAGGACGTGCGGACCGCCGCCCCGGCGCTCGCCCGGATCGGCGGGCGGCGGGCGCTCACCGTGCTCACCGACGCCTTGACGGACCCGAACTTTCCGGGCAGCCGCGCGCCGCTGGAAGACGCGGTGAGAGGACTCATACCGGCCCTTCGCCTCCCGGCGGGCCGCCTCCCGGGACACCTGACCCGTGATGCCGCGGCAGAGGTCCGGCGGCTGGTGTGGGCCGGTGACCTCGACGCCGGTCATATCCTGCTCAGCCAGATCCGCGACGGCATCTCGTCGGCCGAGGCCACCTCCGGCATGAGGTGGGGCGTGGCTTCCTATGCCGGAGCCGCCGTCGACAGCGCGTTGAGCACGGTGTCCCGCCAGGAGATGGTGGCCCACCACTCTGTCGGGCCCAACGCTCAGCCCTTCCATCTCGACGGACTTCACGCTGTGTCGCCGTGGCTTGAGCTGACCAACCTGGAGGCGATGCTGGGCACCCTTCCTGAAGACATGGAAGAAGCCGCTACGCCCCCGTCGCTCGGCGCGCACGTCGACGACCCGATCGTCGAGGTGATGATCCGGCTGCTGCGCGGCAGCGACGACGAGACAGCCGCACTGCGGCGAGACACGCTCATCTCCCTGCATCGCATGAACCGGCTGGATTCGGTCGCCGACCTCGGCAGCACACTCAACGACCGGTACTGGGCGGTCCGGCTGGCCGCGGTCGCCGCGCTGCGCAAGATGGACGCCCCGGAGGCGATCGCCGTGTTGCGTACCAAGATGGGTGACCAGAACCAGGAGGTTCGCAGGGCGGCGGTCGCGGTAGCCGTCGGGAAGGACGGCCACATCCTGCGGCAGGCCGTGCGGGACCCGCACGACGATGTTCGCGCACAGGCCGCGATGTCAGCCGCCGACCTCGACGATCCGCAGTGGGCCGACGTGCTCGTGCCGCTGCTCACCGACGGGGAGCGTCTCGCCCGTATGCACGCGGGCGAAGCGCTCCACCGGTGGGCCTGGACCGGCGACCCCGTCCAGGCCGCCATCTCTGCCTGCTCGTGGGACGACGTCGTCGCGGCCGGAGCCGCGGCGGCGGGGCCGTTGATGCGTATGTTCGAGGAGACCTACCGCGACCATGATCCGGACAAGGAACCGGCCTTGCGGGCACTCGAACGCCTCGTGACCGCGCATGGCCGCGCTATACCCGACCATGTGCTGCGTGCCGGAGCCGACTTCGAGGACTTCGCGGGCGTCCTCCAAAGGGAGAGGGACGGCGACCACCTTTCGGCGCCCAGGGCCGACGCCTCCGGGCTACGGCAGGTCTGCCGGGAGGCACTCCAGGCACGCGACAGTGGGCGGCGGTCCACAGCCGATTGACGGGCAAGGTGCTGCTTTGGCCCGCACAGCCAAGCACAACCGGCTGGACCGTGGGGAGGAACACTCCCTGGCATCGCCGAATACCTGTCGTGGGTCGCCACCGGCCTCGCAGTCCCCGACGGACTCGAACGCGACCCGAGTCGCTGCCCCGAGCCCGGACTTCCGCAGTCCGCCGCCGTCCTCGTCAACTCACTCCACCTCGATCGAGCGCATCCAGGTCCATCGCCCCCCAGCACGAACGAGAACGGGTGGGACTCCGACAGCTTCAATGCGACAGGACGGAAGTTCGTCTCACTGAAATGGCCTTTGGGCCGGGCAGGGGCCACCACCAATGAGAAAGGGATGCCCAAAAAGCGAACCTACAACTTGTGTAGGCCCGCAATCGGAGTGTCCCGTTCCGTCGTGACGACCTGCATGTTCCCGCACTGTCTCGTTCGGTTGGCCCGGCATTCCGTCTCGCGATCTTGGCCCTTATGTCGTGGTGCCACCCAACGGGATCGTCTCCCAGGTGATGGTCTTCTCGACGTCGTTGGCCACCACGTCGACCAGCGCGACTGGCGTCGACGCGGCGCGGCGCGTGGCTGGGGCGGACTCGGCGTACGCGTCGGTGGATCTGGTGGTAGTGGTCGAGCTCGACTTCGGCGGTGGCGTACGACTCCGTCAGGTGCAAAACACCGGTCTCGTACGTGGTGGTCGCAGCGCCGAGCACGACCTCGAAGGCCCGTGTGGCGGCGGTCCGCAGCTCGTTCAGCGGCTCATCGGGCCCGAGATCAAAAATGAGCCCACGGCTTGACACAAAGGGGAGCCATGAGCGGATGCCGATGACAGCTACCGACGCAGCTGGCCGAGTCGGCTGCGGATCAACCTCCGATACGACGGAGTGCGCGTAATCAGGCGCCCGCGTGGACGTATGCGGCCCACACCGACGGCAGGTTCGGATACTTCGTCCTGAGCTGCCTGACCGTGCGATGGACCGCCGCCGACGCGCACAACGCACCGGATCGATCCGCGATCAACTCGCCGTAGATCTGCTGACTGAAGGCTGGTGCCACGACGTCGTCGACGCGCCAGAGCGTGCCGACTACCTGAGAGAACCCGGCTATCTGAAAAGCCGCCAACGGGTGGATCGCCTCGTCGGACAGGCGCGCGGTGGTGCGGGCCGTGTCGCAGGCCGACAGGAACGCGAACTCCGCGTTCCGCAGACGCAGCCGGGAAAGGTCCAGCACCCGAAACGGCGCGCGGTCGTGGTCGTGCAGCGCGAGGTGGCTGTCCGAAGGGTTGTCCGGGTCGCTGTACCCGTGGCAGGCGAAGTGCGCCCAGCCACTGGCCAGCAAGGCGTCGAGAACGGTGTCACGAGTCGCGTCCGCGCCGACCAGGACCGTGGCGCCGGGTATGAGAGCGGCCAGGTGGTCTGCTTCGGCCTGTGCGCCAGGCAGGTCCGGGGCGTCCGGAGTGTGCGGCATCGCGACCACCAGCAGCCGCAGCTCGTTCCGGTCGTCGCGGCGGCCCGCGCGGGCGTGGCCCAGAGCGCGGATCGTCGGCGTCGTCGAGGAGACGACGCGGTCGAGGAGCACAGGTCCGCCGTCGCGGTGGTGGCCCGCCGCGTGCAGGGGGAGCAGGCTGAGCGACCCGACCATGGCCCACCAGATCCTTGGCCACGGACCATCCGCCGCCGGTTCCGCCGTCAGCCCCAGTTCGCCGAGCACAGGACCCACGACGGTGTCCCACAGCCACTCGAGCGTGTCATGGATCGCCTGCTCGGCGGCCAGCCGCCCCTCCGTGAACGCGGTGTGCAGAGCGCGTACGCGGTGACTCACGGTCTCTTCGCTCAGCCGGTCCAGCGCGCGTGACCGGACCCCGTCCGGAGTGATGATCAGCGCGTCACACCGGTGCCGGCTGACGTTGACGTACACGATCGGGCCCTCGTGCGCCTGCGCGGTGAGGTCGGTGAGCAGCGGGGGCCGTAGGAACCGCTCCATCCCGGGCAGCGCGCGGATCCGGTCGGTCACCGCGTCGAGCTCGTCGGCAAGGGCCACGCGGTCGCTCGTGGTGTCGGTTTCGAACTCCGCGGTGAGCGTCCGGAAGCGTTCGGCCAGCTCGGGCGCCCGCTCGCGCAGGTCGGAAAGATCGCCGCGGCTGTCGAGTGCCTGGGCGGCGAGCACGCAACGTCCGGATTCGAGCAGGGTCACCGCGCTCACCTCGTCGCCGACGGCCAGCGCGCACGCGGCCGCGTCGGCGGCGACCCCGGCGAACCGGCCGAGCCAGTACTGGGCGTCCTCGCGGCCCAGGCGGCGCCCGGCGAGCCGGGGCAGCAGCCGGACCGCGGCGGCGTACCCCTCGGCGGCCACGTCGAACTGCCCGGCCTCGGCGGCCAGATCGCCCCACCGGTCCGCCGCTTCCGCCCGGCTCTCCATCGGCGATCCGGCAGACGCCGCGGCCTCCCGGTAGCAGCCGAGCGCCTCGGTCAGCGCGTCGCCGTCGCCGAGGTGCCGGAAGCCGAGCGCCAGGACGTTGGCGACGCGGGTCAGCAAACCCGCCCGGGAATAGGCGTCCTGCTCGGGCCTCCGCACCGCACTCCGGGCCAGACCGATCGCCTCGGCGAGGAGTTGCGGATCCGGCGGCTCCCGTCGCGCGACGGCGGGTGCGGCGGGGTTCGTGCACCAGTCGCCGAGCGCGGCGGCCAGGTTCGCGGTGTACCCGGGCCAGTGCGGGCTGTCCTGCGGAGTCGCGGCCACGGACGCGCGACGCGCGGCGATCGCGTCCCGCAACGCATTCCGGTCGCCGAACTTCTCGTACGCCATCCCCAGCACACCGCCGAGATTGGCGAGCCGCACGGCCCGGCCCGGGTCGTCGTCCGCCGTCACATCCGCGGCCGCGCGGTGCGCGGCGATCGCCTCGTCGAGCACGCTCGCCTCGCCCGTCCTGGTGAACCAGTCGGACAGCATGGCGCCAAGGTTGGAGAGCCGCTGGGCCTGCTCGGCGACCAGGCTCGCGCCGAGGCGGACGGACTCCCGCGCACGGTCGACCGCCTCCAACAACACCTGCAGCTCGCCGGTCAACCGGAACCGGTTGTGCAGCACGACGGCGAGGATCCCGAGCGAACGCGGGTGGTCGCCCTGCCCGGCCGTGGCCTCAGCGACACGGCGGGCGACGTCGATCGCGTCCCTGACGTGGGCCAGGTCTCCGGTCGCGTGGAACAACGCGTTCAGGTTGACGGCGAGGTTGCCCATGAACTGGACCCGCAGCGGATGGCCCGCCGACGTGCACGCGACCGCCTCCCGCTCGATGCTGACGGCCTCCGCAAGCGCGGCGTGGTCCCCGAACTCTTCACCCCGGGTCGCCAGCGCCGTGGCGAAGTGGTCCAGCCGCACGCCCCGACGGGGGTGCCCGGCGTGGGTCGCCGCCGCCGCCGAACGCCCGAGCTCGATCGCCCGGTCGAGCAGGGCCGAGTCCCGGGTCTGCTTGAACTCGGCGGCGTACCGGCCGCACACTTCGGCTTCGGTATCGGCGCGTTCCCAGCCACGGTTCGATTTCGGGCGCTCGCCGGTGAGCGCGGCCCAGTCTCGTTCCGTGGTCGTCAGCTCGGAGAGGTTCTGCGAGTGCCGTGGATCGGTGACCGGGGTGTGGGCCACCAGCGTCTGCCGGACCCGAAGCAGTTCGGCCAGATCATCCCGCGCTCCGCGAGCCCGGTAGTGGTCGTCGAGAAGGTACGCGAGGTTCTTCAACCGGTCGAGCACGTCGGACGACCCGGCCGGCGTGAGCTCCACCGCTCGCCGCGCGGCATCGACAGCTTCCTCCACGACACCGGTCTCCCCGGTCTCATGGGACCAGTCGCGCAGGACGACGGCGAGGAAGTGCAGACTCCTGGCGGTGGACACGTCATCGGGGGAGCATGCGACGGCGGCCCGCGCGTGCTCGGCGGCTTCCGCCAGGGGGGCGAGGTCTTCCGTCACGGTGAACGCCGTCCGCAGCGCGACAACGAGGTTACCCAGGTAGAACGCCTTCTTCGTGGACGGTTCCTCGTCGACGGCCGTCCGGCTCCAGTCCAGCGCGTCGGCCAGGGTTCCGCGGTCCTGGTTCCGCTGGAACGCGGTGTGCAGCAGCATGCCGATGTTGTTGGCGTAGCCCGCCGAATCCTCCGGGCTTCCGTACGCCAGGAGGTAGGCCTCCGTGACTGCCCGGACGGCTTCCTGCAGGAACGCGAAGTCGCCGGTCTGGTGGTAGCGGGTCTGCAGCAGGCCCCCGAGATTCGACAGGACCGAGCGGCGCTCGGCCACGTCCTCGGCGGCCAGCAGGGCATGGCCGAGGTCGATCGCCTTCTCGACCGACGCGGGGTCCGCGCTGTGCCGGGCCACGTGGAACGCCTCCCAGAACCGCTCGGCCAAGCCGTTCGCGGGCCCGCCACCCACGCGTCAGTCCTCGTTGCCGTTCGAGGTGCCGGCCGGGCCGCCGGGCGCCTCGTCCGGCTCGGCGACCGTGCGTTTCGGGGTGTAGCCGCGTTCCGCGGCCTCCTGCAGCAGCGCCGCCTCTTCGGGCGAGAGCTCGGGTTCGTGCGCCATTGGGGTGTAGCCGCGTTCCGCGGCCTCCTGCAGCAGCGCCGCCTCTTCGGGCGAGAGCTCGGGTTCGTGCGCCATTATCGCTCCTCCCCCGGCACGGCCGCCGGTTCTCCGGCTTCGACGAACTCCAGCACGTCGAAGTCTTCCGCCCGCAGCCGCAGGCCCGCCGTCCCGTGCACGCGCGCGCCGAACGACCCGTCGGCACCCATCACGCGCGCCGATTCGAGGTACAGCTCGGCCGGGTGGGGGTACGAGGAGGCGTACGACCGGTCGCCGTACCAGCCGCCCGCCCAGTTGCCGTCCTTGAGCCGCACGCGCACGAAGCACGGTTCGCGGTCGCGGAACGCGTGGTCCCAGGCGCTGGGCGTGCGCAGGAACCGAGCCTTGCGCCGCTGCCGATCCACCAGGGAAACGGTGACCGCCGCCACGGCCGGCACGACGAGGAACAGCACCACGGCGACGAAGCCGACCACTCGCGGCCGCTCCACGAAGCCGTCCCAGCCGCCGCCGGTGCCTCGAGCCAGGCGAACCAGCACCGGCCCCGCCACCACGGCGTACAGGGCGTCCAGCGCGATCGACGCGACGATCGCCCGCAGCACCCGCTCACCCAGATCACGCTCACCGGGCACCGGCCCACGACGGCGTTCTCGGACGAACTGATAGGTGACCCCGGGCAGCACCAGAAGGACGAGCAGAGCGAGCTGCACGACGGTCGCAGGCGCCTGCACTCACCACCCCCATGTCTCACAGGCTCCGTTCAATCAGGCTACTGGCTTGCGTCTCTGAGCGCGAACGACGGGACGAATACCCGGCAGTTGGGGCCATCGCTCGGTGAGTGATGATCACCTCTCCACGGCACCGCGCTGAAGATCGCCGAGCAGACCAGCAAGCGGGCGGGCCGCGGCCAGGACCTTCTGCCCGAAGCCGGTGAGGCGCATCCGGTGCCCGTACTACCCGCGGATCAGGAGCTGCCCCTGCAGGTCTCGCTCCAGGTGCTGCAGTTGCACGGTCATCGTGGACGGAGACGTGCCCACGGTGCGGCAGTACGCCGCGAGAGTGGGATGCTCTGCGGCCTGCACGAACCGCAGGAGTCGACGGCGTCCGTCGAATGTGCGCACACCAGGCTGTAGGAGCGCGGGGAAACGGTCGACGCCCGGTGCGTCAGCGGGGCGGGGGCGGGGCTTGCGCTTCTTCTTGTGCGGGCGGCGTACGGTCGCGCATTCCCAGGTCTCCCGGGGCTGGTCGGCCAGCGTGTGCGCCCATTCTCGACGGCCCGGACGACTTCTTGGCCGAGCGCGGTGAGTTCCGCCCGCCGGCCTCTGCCTGCGCGGATCAGCAGGGGGCCACCGAGGTCCTCCTCCAGACGCCTGAGCTGGGTGGTGAGCGTCGCCGGGTTGATGCCGTGCGTCTGGCACGCCTCGGCGAGGGTGGGGTAGCGGACGACCTAGATGAAGACGCGCAGCCGGCGGATCGCGTAGGCGTTGCCCAGGGCGGGCCGAAGCACCTCCGGCGCCGAAGCGAACTCCTGCCGCGGGGACTTGGGTTGCCGGTTGGTCCGGATCGGGATGCCGCATTCACGTACGCGGGCGGCGACGGCCGTTCCGCTCATGCCGGTCCCGAGTGCGGATTCGTCCTCGGGCTCCTCGACGGGCGGGGCAGGTCGCGTCTTCCAGCGCCGACCACCGTGGCCAACCCCTGGCGCAGCATGTGGCGCTCGGACAACGGCTCCGTCAGGTCCGTCACGAATTGCTGGCACCACAACAGCCGCAGCACCGCGGCTCTCACCCGCCGGTCGGTTTGAGAACCTGTGCCACATCTCCTTTTCGCAGGTCACGGCGTCGTGAAGTGCTGTGGTGATTCGGTTGGGCGTCGATGGTCGCCGTGCCGAACGTCAGCGGCAGCGTGCTGGGCTTCAGGCAGCTGCGAGGGTCGCTCGCAGAACCTCGGTCTGGCGGCGAGGCCGGGCTAACGCCACCTCGTCGGCAAATGCGTCGAACTGCTCCTGGGTGGTCAACTCCTGCGGCATGGCGGCGTCTTCACTCCTCCGGGCGGCTGGTGGGAGTTCCCGGGGGTGGGCGGTGTGGAGGCGCTGCCGCCGTTCCGGCCGCCCCCGCCGCGGCGGCGCCGGAAGCGAGGAGAAAGCGACGGCGGTTGATCGGGGATGCGGGATCGGGATCGGTGCCGGTCATGGGACGGCCCTCCGGTGCCTCCGAGTGATTCACTGAGTGGAATCACTCATTCAGATCCCAGGGGCACCGGCGTGGCGCCGCCATGAACGCCACCGGAACTTCCCCGCCCGCCTGTGGGCCGAACTGCGGGGAGCTCGGTGATCGGCGTCACCGATGGAGATCAAGGACGGGACGCCCGTACGCTCCGGTCAGGAGGCACTCATGAACTCACCGAGCAACAGTTCGCCCGCC
>NZ_BAAGPS010000046.1:0-22009 GCF_054783935.1 Streptomyces pseudoechinosporeus | reverse complement strand
GCCGCCCGCCGCCCGCCGCCGACAGGTGACGGGTCCGCATCCGCCTGGTGTGGGCGGACGGCCTTCATGGGGGAGGGGGCGGACTTCCGGCGGAACCGATTCGCTGTCGCGGCCTCGCTGTCATCGTGTGCGGCGCAGCTCTTGCGGTCACATGAAATTACGGTCATACTTCAATAGTCGACGTGATGCTGAAGAACTCAACCGAACAGGGTTCTGACTCCTGCGGGCCTTCTGCCGTCGACCGAACTGACTGCAGCCGCAGTCCAGGAACCCCATGCAGAAGGGCACGGTCATGAATGACGCGCAAGGAGTACGAGGCGACGCGGTGACGTCGTACAAGAACGCACCGACCCGCACCCTCACCGCCGGAGGAGTGACCTTCGCCTACCGCGACCTCGGTCCCCGGACTGGCGTCCCGGTGGTCTTCATCACCCACCTTTCCGCGGTCCTCGACAACTGGGACCCCCGGGTCGTCGACGGCATCGCCGCCAGGCATCGCGTCATCACCTTCGACAACAGGGGTGTCGGCGCGTCCAGCGGCTCGACGCCGAAGACCATCGAGGAGATGGCGAAGGATGCCGTCACCTTCATCCGGGGACTCGGGCTCGAGCATGTCGACATTCACGGCTTCTCGATGGGCGGCATGATCGCCCAGGTGATCGTGCAGACCGAACCGCAGCTCGTCCGCAAGCTGATCCTCACGGGCACCGGCCCCGCGGGCGGCGAGGGCATCAAGAACGTGAGTCGACTGTCCCATCTCGACACCGTCCGGGCCCTGTTCACCCTTCAGGATCCGAAGCAGTTCCTCTTCTTCACCCGCACCGCGGGCGGGCGCCGAGCCGGAAAGCAGTTCCTGGCCCGTCTCAAGGAGCGCACCCACGACCGGGACAAGGCGATCTCCCTCACGTCGTACTTCGCCCAGCTCAAGGCCATCCACCGCTGGGGGCTCGCGCAGCCCCAGGATCTCTCCGTCATCCATCAGCCCGTGCTCATCGCCAACGGCGAGAGCGACAGGATGGTGCCGACGAAGAACTCGTTCGAACTGGCCCGGCGACTGCCGAACGCCGACGTGGTCGTCTACCCCGACGCCGGCCACGGAGGCATCTTCCAGTTCCACGAGCAGTTCGTGGCGGAAGCCCTCGACTTCCTTGAGCGGTAGTGGGTGTCGGGGGCGGGCGGCGAGGGCGCGGGACAGTCGCAGCGTCCCCACCATCATGGTGAAGAGCCCGATGGTCTTGTCGCGAGCGGCCTGTGGATCCGCAGGCGTCAGACGGGCGGCGATCTCTTCCACGATGGCCGCCGCGCCCTCGGTGTACGCCTGCTTGGTGACGTCCGCGCAGCGGCCGATCTCGTCGAGCAGTGCGGCAAAGGGGCATCCGGTGCTGGGCTGGTCACGGTGCTCGGGCGACAGATAGCCGCGAACGAAGTCCTCGATTCTCTGTCGGCGAGTCTCTGGTCGGCCGGGCCGCGGCGTGTCGTACCGCTCCACCTGCGTGCGCAGTTCATCGGCGACAACGTTGATGCTGAGTATCTAAAAGTAAACTCAAACGGTTAGTATCGCTCCCATGGATGCGTGGACCGAAGTTCTTGAAGACACCGGCATGGACCCCCGACTCGACCGGGACACGTCCAACTGCTCGATCGCGCGGACCCTTGAGATCGTGGGCGAGAAGTGGACGGTCCTGATCCTGCGCGAGGTCTGGTACGGCTCGTCCCGGTTCGGTGACTTCGAACGTGTCCTCGGCTGTCCTCGCAACCTCCTGGCGACGCGGCTCCGGATGCTGGTGGAGGAAGGGATCCTGGCGACGGAGACGTACAAGGAGCCCGGTTCGCGGAGCCGGCCGAAGTATGTGATCACCGCTAAGGGCATGGATCTGGTGCCGGCCGTGATGGGGCTGCTGCAGTGGGGTGACCGTTACCGCGCCGACCCGGAGGGGCCGGCCGTGCTGGCACGACACCGCGAGTGCGGCGCGCACGTCGACGTCGAGATTCGCTGCGAACAAGGCCACCCGGTGCAAGCGAAGGACATCGAGAGCGTCCCCGGCCCGGCCTTTCGTATGAGGTCGCCCGAGTGAGCTGAGGACTCCTCCGTCAGCTTTCCGTAATCCGGCCGCTCTGTCGTGTACGCGCCTGATGGAGGCGGACCTTGGTGCGGTTTCCGCAGCGGGACATGGAGCACCAGCGGCGGTTGCGGGCCGGGGAGCGGTCCAGGAAGCGCAGTGCGCAGCGGTCCGCTCCGCAGACGCGTACGCGCCGGATCTCGGCGGACAGAAGCAAGTCGACGGCGTCGTGGGCCACGACCGCGGCGCTCGCGTGGGGCACCGCTGGGCGCTGGACCGCCCGGAGCAGGTGGAGCGGCTGGCCGTGCTCGACATCGTTCCCACCCGGGAGATGTTCCGCCGCCTGGACGCTTCGCTCGCCTCCGGGTACTGGCACTGGCTGTTCCACATGCAGCCCGATTTGCCCGAACGCCTCCTGGGACACGACATCCGCGGGTATCTCGAGTACTTCTTCGAGCGGTGGACCTACAACCGCCACGGACTCACAGCCGACGCGGTCGACGGCTACGTCCGCGCGTTCTCCCGCCCGGCGCCCTGCGCGCGAACCTTGACGACTACCGCGCCATGGAGGAGGACACCGCGCTCGACGACATCGACGCCGCCGAAGGCCGCCGCCTCACCATGCCGCTGCTGGCGCTGTGGGGTTCCGCGGGCTGCCTGCCCGCCTGCCGACACTGGAGATCTGGCGCGACTACGCGGAAGACGTCAGGGGTGCCGAGATCCCGGAATGCGGCCATTTCATCCCGGAGGAGCAGCCGGAGGCGCTGTTGGCGCATCTGCGCGCCTTCCTGACCGGCGGCACGAACCGGTGACAAGCCAAGGGGGCCGACTCTCCCCGCTGTGCCGGGCCATGCGCGAGGGCCGCAGCGGATGGTTCCGTCGGGCTGAGGCGCAATGGCCCGTGGGGCTGTACCCGATGCGGCCAGGCGATCGTCAGGCGTCGAAAACGCGGGCCCGGTAGCGGCGCCAGGCGGGGCGGGCGGTGAGGCGCAGCAGCAGACGGATCGGCGCAGGCGCCTTGACGAGTTGCTGCGCGATGATCTCCGGGTCACCGACCTCCATGAACAGGCCGAAGACCATGGGGGCCTTGGAGGGCGGCAGGCTTTTGAGGTTGCGTTCGGCGACCGCGTCCCACTCGGGCTGGGTGACGGTGCGTGCGGCGACCGGCAGGAGATGCCTCTCCTCGTCGCGCAGATGCTCCTCCAGCAGGACGAGGAGGTGCTCGACGCGGTCGGCCAGCCGACTGCGGGCCGCGCTGGTGGGGTTGACTCGCCAGGGCGGAATCAGGGCGGTGACCTCGTCGAGCATCCCGTGCACCGCCTCGTGCTGGGACTGCATCAGGCGCACCAGGGGAGCCAGTTCCTCGGGCACACGCTGCAGCAGCATGGGCCACAGCAACGCATCCTCGCCCTCGTGATGGTGGACGAGCAGGCCGAGCATCAACTCCAGGTGGTCGGCGACCACGCTGGCTCGTTTACGGTCACCGTCGTTGACCGCGCTCACCAGTGACGCGCTGGAGCGCAGGGCGCGGCGGAACGCGTCATGTGCCATGACCATGTCGCGAACGTCGGTCAGGCCGGGGCCGTGCAGGGCATCGCCGGGCGTGGCGTTCGTAGTCATCAGTCGTCTCCTTTGCCGGGGTGTGCCGCTCGGGCAGCCCTCCCGATGCCACGCCGTGGACGCGCCTCATTGGAGGGTTCGTGGACGCCATCTGGATGCGGTCGGCCTGCCCGGTTCCGCTGCTTGCCCAGGCGGTACCGAAACGCGTGCGAAGCGGACCGAGCCGGGGGCCGCGTCGGGCAGGCGGACGCGGCCCCCGGCGATCGGGGAGGTCGTCCGGGTCGGCCTGCCGACGACGATGCGGAAGGACTCGGAGCGGACCGTTACGCATGGCCGGCCGTCCTCGCCGAGTCGGGGCTGGTCTGGGGATGGAAGCTGGTGGCCCTCGGTGCGGAGGACCACCGACGGTGACGAGGGTTCTTCTGTTCAGGCGCCGAGGTGCTTACGGAGCCACTGGCCCATCTGCTCGATCGCCTGGTCCACCTCGGGCACGCGCCCGGCGCCCAGGACGAAGGAGTGCTGGCCTTCGGGCATCGGGTGGACCTCGGAGGTGACCTTGAAGTCCGCGAGGCGGCGGCCGAGTTGGGCGCCGTCGTCGGCGAGGGTCTCGTACTCGCCGTAGTGGACGGTCGTGGGCGGCAGGCCGGTCAGGTCGGCGTTCACGAGGCTGATCGCGGGGTCGGCGAAGTCCACTGCGGGGTCCTGCAGCCAGGCTCCGCGGAAGAGTTCGAGGGTGTTCCGGCTGAGCATCTTGTCGTTGTCTTCGTTCGCGTCCACCGACGGGTTCTGGATGGTGAGGTCGGTCCAGGGCGAGACGCTGACGATCGCGCCCGGGGTGGCCTCGCCCTTGGCGAGCAGGCGCAGCGGCAGCATGACCGCGAGGGTGCCGCCGATGGAGTGGCCGGTGCTGCCGATGTTGCGCGGCTGGTAGCCCTGGGAGAGCAGCCACCGGTAGGCGGTCTCGGCGTCGTCGAGCTGGGCGGGGTGGGGGTGTTCGGGGGCGAGGCGGAAGTCCACGACGAGGGAGCGGGCGCCGGCCGCCTTGGCGATGTGGCCGGCGGCCTTGCGGTCGGAGTGCATGGAGGCGGTGACGGATCCGCCGAAGTGGAAGTGGAGCAGCGCCTTGTCGGGGTCGGCGCCCTCGGGGATGGCCCACAGGGCGGGGACGCCGTCCGCGTCGACCTCGGCGTAGGTGACGCCTTCCGGCTCGGTCGACGCCTTGTGGTGCGAGTCGGCGATGTCGCGGACGACGGCCAGGTCGAGGCCGGGTGTGACCAACTTCGCGTTCGTGCTCGCGAGGAACTCCACGAACTGCTGTGCTTCTGGACTGATTCCCATGGTGATATTCCTTTTCAGGTCCGTGCTGCGCCCGCTTGTCGCGCGCAGTCAGGTCGATGTGTGGGGGGCGGCGTCATCCGGGCAGGCGGTTGGTCTTGCGGATCTGCTTGTCGAACGTCCCGGCGGGGACGAGGCGGCGCGCCGCGCTGACGCGCGAGGCCAGCGGGCCGGCGGTGTAGCGCAGCTTCGGCTTCTTGTCGGTGGCCGCGGTGACGATCACCTTGGCGACGACGGCGGGGTCGTCGCCGTCCTTCATCGCCTCCGCGATCATCTCGTCGAAGATGCGCCGTCGCTCCGCGTACAGGGGCAGCGGGGTGTCGGGCTGCGCGGCGTTGGTGTCGAAGCTGGTCTTGGTATAGCCGGGCTCGACGAGGAGGACCCGGACGCCGTGCTCGCGGACCTCGTGGTCCAGCGACTCGGAGTAGCCCTCGATCGCGTGCTTCGCCGAGACGTAGAGGGCCATGAAGGGCTGGGGGATGACCCCGAGGATGGACGAGACGTTGATGACGCGTCCCCCTCCCTGGGCGCGCATGTGCGGCAGGACCGCCTTCGTCATACGCATGACACCGAAGACGTTGATGTTGAAGACGCTCTGGGCCTGGGCGACGGAGTTCTCCTCCACGGCACCCGCCGAGCCGATACCTGCGTTGTTGACCAGGACGTCGATCCGCCCGAACCGGTCGATCACCTGCTCGACCACGGCGGTGGCGGAGTCGTCGCTGGCCACGTCGAGGTCGAGGTACGTCACGTCGGCGGGCGGGGTGAGTCCCGAGGTTTTCCGGCCGGTGCCGATCACCTCGAAACCCGCTGCGACGAGGGCGCGGGCCGTTGTCTTGCCGATACCCGATGACGCTCCCGTCACGAGTGCTACCGGCCGGGTTGTTGCCATCACAGGCTCCTTGGTCATTGGATTACGATCGTTTGTCTTATGGCCGTAAGGCTATAGAGAAGGGTGGCTGATGGCAAGTGCTCACCTCCGGCGATCCGGGAATCGTGTGGTGAGGTCCGGTCCCTGGCCGGGCTGGCGACTTCGTGGCGTCATCCGACGCGGATGCGGCATCGGAGTGGGCCGATCTGTGGTGCGGGTGTCGGTTCGTTTGGTCCCACCGGCCGGCCCACCGGCCGGCCCCAATGGCGCGGAAGCGGTGCACTTTGCGGCCGAGGTCAGCTGCGCCAAGCCGTGGGACGCCATCCCCTTCCGGAGCTTTCGGCAGGTTCGGGCGGGTTCGGGTGGGTTGGCGCACACCGCGCTCACCTGCTCGGCCGATCCGATTCGATCCGAAGAGGGCTCTTGATTCAGGACTCGAGGAATTTCAGAGCCTCGGTGACAAACTCTTCGTGATGCTGGAATATGCCGCCATGCCCGGCGTCAGGATATATTTTGAGCTGGGCATTCGGTGGACGCCGGCCAATTCGAAGGAATTACTGGTGGGCGCCATCCTGTCGGCGTCGCCGTTTGCCACCAGGACGGGCTGCTGGACGCTCGTCAAGTCGGAAGGTTCCTGAGTCCCCCAACCGTGGATGGCCTTGAACTGGGCTCGGGTTGTCGTGAGGGAAATATCCTTGTCGCGATTTCTTGTACGCTCGTTCAGTCGCTTCACGAATCGTCGGGCAGCCGACTTGCCGTTTGCGGTTGGGGTGAGGAAGGGGAGTTCCTTCGGGTCTTTGAAGGTCCTTGGCTTTCATCGTATCCAGGAGGGAGGCACGGGTGACCTTGTCGATTTCCTCTCCGCCGGCCGGACCCGCGCCCGCGAGAATGAGCTTTCGGACGAGCTGTGGCTCCTTTTGCGCAATTACCTGCGCCACCATGCCGCCCATGGAGAACCCCAGGAGATCGACCTCATCGAAGCCCAGTGCCCGGATGAAGGCGACAGCGTCACGTGCCATCGCGGCTATCGAGTCTGCGGGCCTGCCTTCTGATGCACCGACCCCTCGGTTGTCGAAGGTGATCACCGGATGTCTGGCAGCGATGCCGTCGATGACTCTGGGGTCCCAGTTGTCCAGCACCGCGGTCAGGTGATTGATGGCGATGACCGGTACGCCGGTATCCGCACCGAGTCGCCGGTACGCGAACCGCCTTCCGTTGACATCGATGATTTTGGTCGGTGCGTCCTTGTATGTAGTGTTAATTATTTCTCCCTGCGAAACGATCTGTATACCTCTTCTCGCGGCCAGAACCCACAGCTGCGGACGTCTGCCGGAGAGGCAGCCCTATGCCTGCTGATTCCGCCTGGGCGACTACCTCTGCACCGGAGCCCGGCCGGGCGAGCGAGTTCAGAAATTCCCTGTAGGTCGCCTCAGGGCAGCGTCGGGCGGGAGCGTTGCCCGATTGACCAAGGCCTTGGTGGCCGCGAGTGCTGTCTTGCTTGTCGAATGACGCGAGCCGCATTGCGACACCGTCCATCAAGCCGTCCAGTCCGGCGTTGGCGACGGCGCGCGCCACCTATCCGCAGCGTTCTGCCATATCGGCGTCGTAGTCACTATTGCCGAGTATGACTTCTGATGCCCGGTCCCGCCTGACCAGTCGGGGCAAGCGTTCGCTGCCCCTGCCGCCAGGAGTGGTCCCGTCAGCGACCTCAGGCCGGCCGAACCGCGCATGCTCGCGGCTGGCGCAGCGCAGATCGAAGGCCAAGGCCCGGCTCACCGGTGGTGTAGCCGGTCCCGATGTTGTCGAACACGATCATGTCGTGGTCCGCGGCCAGGAGGTCCAGGAACTCCGGATCCCACCAGTCGATGGTGCCGCGGAAGCGGTGCAGGAGGACCAGCGGGACACCGCCCCGCGGACCCATACGCCGGTAGGTGGACCGCGCGGAGGGGCCCTCCACCGACAGATCCTCGGCCTTGTCCGACAGATACGTACTCATGACGTCCTTCTCTTCTGGTGAGTGCGCTTGGGGTTCTTGCGGGTGCACTGGTCACGCACGACGCTACGAGTTGGAGCGCTGGAAGCGCATCCGTCACCGCATCCGTCATGGAATTGCCGAACGTGGTTGAACAGGGGTATCGCGAGTGGTTCCGGCGGCAGCAACCCATTAAGCTTTCAAGCAAATGGGCCTGTACGGACGGCGCCATGAGCAGGCGACCCTTGATGAAATCCTTGACGGTGCTCGTCAAGGCGACGCGAAAGCCCTGATGCTGTGAGGTGACCCTGGCATCGGCAAGACCGCCCTGCTCGACTACGTGGCCGAGTCCGCCGCTGCGGACTTCACCGTCTTGCGATGCGGGGGCACTCGTCTGGAATCGCGGCTGACGTTCGCCGCACTGCACGAACTGCTGTGGCCGGTGACGGAGCGGATCAGTACGCTCCCGGAGCCGCAGGCCAACGCCTTGAACGGGGCGCTCGGGATGAGCGGCGACGTGGCGGACCGGTTCCTGATCGGCGTGGCCGTACTGACGCTCGTCGGCGAGCTGGCCGACAAGCGGCCGGTGCTGATCATCGCCGACGACGCCCAGTGGCTGGATGAGCCGTCCGCACGCTGGAGGTTCTCGGAGCCCAGTCGCGGCCCTTCAACTACGCCCGCACGCGCCTGCTGTACGGCGAGTGGCTGCGGCGGGCCCGCCGTCGTACCGACGCCCGGATACAGCTGGCCGAAGCCGCGGAAACCTTCCGGCGACTGGACGCGGCTCCGTTGCTCGCCCGCACCCGGGCCGAACAGGAGCTGACCGGGCAGCAACCGCGCCGGGACTCCGCGCGGGCACGGGCACGGGACACCCCGACGACCCTCACGGCGCAGGAGTTGAGAGTCGTACGGCTGGCCGCGCAGGGACTCACCAACCGGGAGATCGGGTCACAGCTGCTGATCAGTCCTCGTACGGTGGCTCATCACCTGGCCAACGTGTTCCCCAAGCTCGGTATCGTCTCGCGCGCCGACCTCGCGCGTCTCGACTTCGAGGACGGGCTGCGTTTGATGGGATGACCAGCGGCTTCCCTGGACTGCATGGGTGCTCGCTGACGCCCGAATTCTTCCCGAAGGGATGCCGGCGGTCGCCTGCTCGGCCGACGGGGTGATGACGTCGCGAGTGGCCGCGGCCATGCCGTCGCCTCTGTGAAGGCCGGAGCGGTGTCTTCGATCTCCGTCATGGTCCCTTGGGTTGGGTCAGCCGCCGTACCAGGTCCACCCAGGTGGCCTGGAGGCGTGTGGTGGGTACCTCGCGCTCCTTGCGCAGGTAGTCCGCCGCTTCGAAGCTCGTGAAGGCGAGAAGGGCGTGGGCGAGCATGTCGTGGTCTCCGTCAACCCCCGTCTCTCGCAGGAGAGTTGAGACATGACCGTGGAAGGCCCGGCCGGTGTCCGAGGCGTTGCGGCGTGCGTAGGGCACCTGGCGTCCCAGCGCGGCGCCCAGGTCCGCGTCGGCGGCGATGCGCTCGAGCAGGGCGCAGCCGAACGCCGCCAGACGATCTCCCGCAGGTGCTCCTGGCCCCAGCGGAGGGGGACCTGAGGTGTACGCCTCCTGGAACTCCGCCTCGGCTTCGTCGAGGAGAGCGACCAGGAGGCCGTCGCGGTCGCCGAACCGGCGAAAGAGCGTGCCCTTTCCTACGCCGGCGACTTCGGCGACCTCCTTCATCGTCACATTCTCGGCTCCCTGTTCGACGATCAGCCGGGCAGCCGCTTCCAGCAGCCGGGAGCGATTGCGGGCGGCATCGGATCGCTCGGCGGTGACGCCGACCGATCCGTTGTTCGGTGTCTCCGTCACCGCTCACTCCGTGATGTCGCCGTGCGTGCACGTTTTCCGTCCTCCATCTGCACCGGGTGCACAGGGACGTGGGGTGGCTGAGGGGCTGCCGCGGCGATTGTCCTGGCGACGGCTGAGCGGTCGTCTCCGCCCTCAACACGGAACTCAGAGGGAGGCCGGGGCAGCGGCCGCGTCGCCCGAGGCCAGGTCGGCAGCCGGACGACCGGCCTTGCGCTGCCCGGGAATCAGGAACATCAGCGCAGCCGCCAGGGCGACCGCGCCGGCACCGGTCCACAGCGCCGGAGTCAGCCCGTCGACGAACCGCGCTGCGGACTCGTAGCCGCCCTGGGCAGAGAAGACGGCCGCCAGCGATGCGACGCCGAGGGCGCCGCCGACCTCGCGGATGGCGTTGTTGGCGCCGGAGGCGATGTAACTCAGGGGAGCTGTGGGTAGAGCGCGGAGACGCCTCCGGCCAGTGCGGCCTGCGCCTGGCGGGCGGCGTTGTCCGCGAGGATCTCGTAGGCGCCGGCGGCGATGCCGTCCACGGCGATCCGCGCGATGTCGGCGGGGTCGGACTTGGCTGAGTCGACGGCCCGGACCATGTCGGTGTCCATGTAGCCGACGTGCAGGCCGGCCACCTGGATGCCCTGGTCGGCGAGTTGCAGGCGCAGGGCGTTGGTGAGCGACCACTGAGCGGACTTGGCGGCGCAGTAGGCGCCGAATTCCGGGAAGCTGACCCAGGACAGGCCGGACAGGACGTTCAGGATCGCCCCGCCGCCGCCCGCCGCGATCTGGGGTGCGAAGGCGCGGGCCACCGAGAGGGTGCCGAAGTAGTGGGTGTCCATCTCCAGGCGGATGTCGTCCAGGTCGGCGGTGAGCAGGTCGGCGCCGGTGGAGGACCCCGCGTTGTTGACCAGGATGGTCACGTCGCCGGTGGCCTCGACGGCGGTCGCGACGGAGGCGGGGTCGGTGATGTCGAGCGCGATCGGCTTGGCGCCGGGCAGGTCGACCTGGTCGGGGTTGCGGGCGCCGGCGTAGACGGTGGCGCCGCGGCTGAGCAGCTCGGCGGCGAGAGCCCTGCCGAAGCCACGGTTGGCTCCGGTGACAAGGGCGGTGCTGGCGGAGAGGTCCATGGAGGTTCCTGGTGAAGTAGATTTATTAAAGTACGATCATAATTCTAAGCAAGAGGAGTCGGTGAGCGCAAGCGGTCTGCGCGGAGAGGGTGCGTCCCGCCCCTGGCGCCGACCGTGCCCACGACCAACGCGAAAGGGGCCTGCCGTACGCACGGCAGACCCCTTTCGCGGTCCATCGAAGGTGGAGTCAGAGTTTGACGATCATCTTTCCGACGTTCTCGCCCCGCATCAGCGCAAGGAAGGCGTCCAAGGTGTTGTCGAGGCCCTCCCTCACGGTCTCGCGGTAGCGGAGCTTGCCCCCGGCGAGCCAGCCGCCGACCTCGCGGACGAAGTCCGGCTGGAGGTCCAGCTCTTCGCTGAACATGAACGCCAGGATGTTGGAACGCGTCACCGACAGGTTCCACAGGTTCCGCGGCCCCACGACCTTCTCGTCGTTGTACTGGGAGACCATCCCGCACAGGACGATCCGTGCGTGCAGCTTGAGTGCGCCGATCGCCGCCTCCAGGTGCTCGCCCCCGACGTTGTCGAAGAAGACGTCGATGCCGTCCGGCGCCGCCTGCGCCAGCTGCTCGGCGACCGGCCCGTTCTTGTAGTTGAACGCCGCGTCGTAGCCGTACTCCTCGATGAGCAGCTTGACCTTGTCGTCCGAGCCCGCGCTGCCGATCACCCGTCCGGCGCCCTTCAGCTTGGCGATCTGGCCGACCTGGGTGCCGATGGCGCCTGCCGCACCAGAGACGAAGACCGTGTCGCCCTCCTTGATCTTCGCGAACCGCTCCAGTCCGATGTACGCGGTGAGGCCGGGGACGCCGAGCACGCCGAGGTAGGCGGTGAGCGGCGCGAGATTCGGGTCCACCTTCTGGGCGCCCGCCGCGTCGAGGACCGCGTGGTCGCGCCAGCCGAGGACGTGCACCACGTAGTCGCCGGGCGCGAAACCCTCGGCGTTGGACACCAGGACACGGCCGACCGCCGGGCCGTCCATCGGCGCGCCCACCTCGTACGGCTCGATGTATGACTTCTTGTCGCTCATCCGGCCGCGCATGTAGGGGTCGACCGAGAGGTACTCGTTGGCGATCAGGAGCTGCCCGGGGCCGGGCGTGGGGAGGTCCACCTCGCGCAGTGAGAAGTTGGACGCCGTCGGCCAGCCCTCCGGGCGGGTGTCCAGGTGCCATGCGAGGGCGGTGGTGGGCAGGGTCTGCTCGGACATGTGGATCGAGTCCTTTCGGCGGGAGGCGGTGCTCTGGTGATGAACAGAAAGTTCTGTCTAGTGCACAGAAAGGTCTGTCTGTGCAGTTCCGAAACGAGCCGCGAACGGCCGGTTCCAGGAGCTATCGGGGGCAGGCTGCGTCAAGCAGGCCGCGCGCCGCCCGCTTGGCGGCCTCGGCGGCGGCGTCGGCATGTTCGACGCGTGTCGCCGCCAGCGTGCCGTCGATGAGGACCGTGAGCTGGAACGCGAGTGTCTCGGGGTCCGAGGCGTCGGCCGCGGCGGCCAGGTCGCGCACCCAGTCGCGTACGGCGCGCTTGTGCTCGGCGGTGATGGCGTGCGCGGTGCTGCCGGGGGCGTACTCCGCCGCCGCGTTGATGAACGCACAGCCCAGCGTGCCCTCTCGCGCCGCGTGTTCCAGCGCGACGAAAAGGCCGAAGAGCTGCTCGCGTGGGTCGTCCCCGGCCGCCAGCGCCGCCGAGCGCAGCTGGCGCCGCCACCGGTCGTCCATGCGTCGCAGGTAGGCGGCGACCACGTCGTCCTTGCTGGGGAACTGCTTGTACAGCGTGGCCTTGGCGACTCCCGACTCGGCGATCAGCCGGTCCACCCCCACCGCGTGGATGCCGTGGGCGTAGAACAGCTCGCAAGCGGTGTCGAGAATGCGGTCCCGGGCCGGGAGTCGCTTGGGCGCGATGGTCATGAGGTGTAAGTTAACAGACAGGTCTGTCTACTGCAAGGTATGAACAGACCTGTCTGTCTATCTAGCGGTTGACTACGAGGAGATGTTCGATGGGCAGCATTGATGGCCTGGATCTCGGGACGTTCGGGGTCTACACCTTCGACTTCGAGGTCCAGCCGGCGGCGCGGATACGCGAGTCGGTTCAGGAACTCGAGGAGCAGGGCTGGCGGGCGTTGTGGATTCCCGAGCTCCTCGGGCGCGACGCGCTCACGCACGCCGGCTATCTGCTCTCCAGCACTGAGCAGATGCGCGTCGTCAACGGCATCGCACAGATCTGGTCACGCCGGGCCCGGTGGGCGTACGGAGCCGCCCTCCTGCTGGCCGACGCCTACCCCGACCGGCACGTGCTCGGTCTGGGATTCGGCGGCGGGCAGGGGCCGGGGACCAAGCCCCTGGCGGCCATGACGGCGTACCTCGACGAGATGGACGCGGTCGAGACTCCCAACCCCCTGCCGAAGACCCCGATGCGCCGCATCATGGCCGCGTACGGGCCCAAAATGCTCGAGCTGGCTCGCGAACGCACGGCCGGCGCGCAGACCTATCACGTCAACGTGGCGCACACCGCGCAGGCGCGCAAGATCCTCGGGCCGGACGCGTTCCTGGGCGTCGAGCACGCGGTGCTGTTCGAGTCGGACCCCGACAAGGCCCGCGCGATCGCGCGGGAACACCTGTACATCTATCTGAACTCCCCCTACAACATCGCGAAGTTCCGTCGACTGGGCTACTCGGAGGAGGAGATCGCCGGTGCCAGCGACCGCATCGTCGACGACCTCGTGTTCTGGGGTGACCTGGACACCATCGTCGAGAAGCTCCATGCCCATGTCGAGGCCGGAGCCGATCATGTCGCGGTGCAGGTGATCGGGATCGAGCCGGGCGAGTCCGCGTTGCCGTACTGGCGCATGCTCGGCGAGGCACTCCTGCCCCCGGGCGGCAACACCTGATCCGCGGTTTGTGCAGGGCGCCGCGCCTACGACGGGTCGCGGCGCCGGTGACCGGGGTGGCCTGCCGAAGAAGCCGCGCGGCCCTGTGTCACGCGGCCGGGGAGCGGAGATCCTTGCGGAGGATCTTGCCCGATGCGGAGCTGTGGACGGCGTAGACGAACTCGACCCGCCGGACCTTCTTGTACGGGGCGACCTGGCGTGCGACGAACTCGATGACCTTGTCCGCGGTGAGGTCGGTGCCGGGTCGGCGGACGACGAAGGCCTTGGGGGATCAGGACCGGGCAGAGAGGGCGGCGTGGCCAGCACGCAACGAGGCTTTGTCGATCTTGCCGACCGCGTTCTTCGCGATGGCTTCCACCACGAAGAACGCGGTCGGGCGCTTGTAGCCGGTAAGGCTGCGCGCGCAGAGGGCTTTCAGCGCCGAGGAATCGACGGTCGACCCCGGTCGCGGCTGGACGTAGGCGACAACCGCCTCTCCCCACTTTTCGTCGGGTACGCCGATCACGGCTGCCTCGAGCACCGACGGGTCGCCTGCGAGCACGTCCTCGATTTCCTTGGGGTAGATGTTCTCCCCGCCACGGATGATCATGTCTTTCGAGCGTCCGACCAGGATCAGATAACCCTCGGCGTCAAGGTGGCCCACATCGCCGGTGTGCAGCCAGCCGTCGACGATGACTCGGGCCGTTTCGTCCGGACGGCCGAGATAGCCACGCATGACGTTGGGGCCCTTCACTATCACCTCACCGTCCGTGCCCGGCGCCACCTCGCTGCCGTCGGCGTCGACGATCCGGATCTCCTGGCCGGGGAAGGGAAGCCCCACGGTTCCGGCGCGTCGAGGGCCGGAGACGGGGTTGATGGTGGAGCCGCAGGTTCCTTCGGACAGGCCGTATCCCTCGACGAGCGGAAACCCGTACCGGGCCTCGAACCGGGTCAGCAACTCGGCGGAGGCGGGTGCGGCGCCGCAGACTCCGAACCGCAGCGACGATGTGTCGGGCCGGACGTCGTCCGGGAGTGCCGCGAGCATGCTGTAGATCGTCGGCACCGCGCTGAAGAAGGTGGGGCGCACCTGCTCGACGAGGTCGAAGAAGGTGCGGGGGTCGAACCGGCCCGCGATGACGACGCTCGCGCCCACGAGCAGGGGCATGAGGACGCTGACCACGATTCCGTTGACGTGGAAGAGCGGCAGGATCAGCAGGCAACGGTCGGCCGGCCCGACCTCCAACGCCTGGCGCCCCATCTCCACCATGGCGTCGATGTTGGCGTGGTCGAGCATCACACCCTTGGGCACCCCGGTCGTACCGCTGGTGTAGATGAGCAGGGCCAGCGTGGACGGGTCCAGAAGCGGTGCCTGATCCGGCTCCACTGCTCCTGCGCGCAGTTCGTCGACGGCGAGTACGGCAGTACCGTCCGCCACGACGGCCGTACTGTCCTCGACCACCAGCAGGCGTGCACCGGAGTCCTTGAGCTGTCGGACCACTTCGACGTCGGTCATGCTCGGGTTGACCGGTGTGATGGTGGCGCCGAGCCGCCAGGCGGCGAACAGCAGGATCACGAACTCGACGCGGTTCGTCAGTTTGAGGGCGACGACGTCACCGGGACCGATTCCGAGGTCCTGGAGCTGACGCGCTGCCGTTCGGACCCGGCTCAGCAACTGCGTGTTGGTGAGGGACTGGTGCCCGTCCGAGACCGCGGCCCCCTGGGGGTCGAGGTCGGCGCGGCGGTCGGGCAGAGAAGCGAAATTCATGGCGGGCGTACCTGTCTCGGTGTGATGCGATCCGGTCAAGTCGTCGACACGGCGGGTGCCGGGTCCAGCTGGCGGGCGAGGAACTCGATCTGGTCGCGTACCAGTTCCTCGAAGGTCTCGCCGGTGTAGAAGTCGAAGTGACCGGCGTCGTACCTCTTGATCTCTCCCCGGGGCGCGGTGCCCGCGTACCGGAGGGTTTGGGCGGGAGGCGTGACCGAGTCGGTGTTGCTGACGCAGAAGAGGATCGGCATGGTGACCTTCTTCGCCGCACGCCCGGGCCGGTAGGCGGCGATGGTCGGGATGACCCGTGCCGCCACCTCGTTGCGGAACGTCGTGCCGGGCGGCTGCAGCGCCTGGTATCCGGGCAGTGCGTCCGGGGCGTTCATGAGGGCCGGCGAACCGGGGGCGGCGGCGATGGGAACCATCGCGGGCGCCCTGCCGCGGACCCTCGTCGCCAGATCCCGGGCGAGCACGGGGGTCATCCTGAGGGAGGCGAGCGGGCCGAGCGCGAGCGCGGAGGCGAGGCCGTCGGTGAACGGGCACTGGGCCACGGCCGCGCGCAGTTCGGGATGGCGTGAGGCGACGGTGATGGCGTGGCCGCCGCCGAAGGAGCTGCCCCAGACCGCGACACGGGAGCGGTCGACGTCAGGGCGGGCCTTGACGTAGGCGAGGGCGGCATCCCAGTCGGCGAGTTGACGCTTGATCGACAGGAGCTGGCGCGGGTGGCCGCCGCTGTCGCCGAAGTGCCGGTAGGTGAAGGCCACGGCGGCGATGCCGGCCTGTGCGAAACGCTCGGCGAAGGCGTCCAGGCGCATCTCGCGGGTTGCGCCCAGGCCGTGCCCGAGGACGACGACGGGCGGGGAGGTGACGCCCGTGGGGAGGTAGAACCACCCGGCACAGGTGCTGTCGCCGGAGGGGAACGTGATGTCGTGACGGGTGAAGGAGTGCGCAGTGGTCATCGTCGGCTCACCGTCCGTTCGCCGAGCGGCGCCCGGGCACACTGCCCGAGGCGAGCGCCTGCGCGTAGGTGTCCGGCCTGTAGAGCGGGAGCTCGCCGGTGGCGTCCGTCGTCTCCATGTAGTCGAGCATCAGTTCCTGACCTTCCTTCGACATGACTCGGGTGAAGAACTCGGCGCGTTCGACGTGCAGGCCGTCCTCCAGTGACATCGAGCCGCCGAAGTACACCGACCTCTTGGCGGCAGCGACCGACCCCTTCGACCGCTTGCCGAAGTGCTCTGCGAGGTCGAGCGCCTGCGCGACCACCTTGTCCTGCGGAACGACCTTGTCGACCGCCCCGTTGGCGAGCGCCTCCGCGGGCGTGAACGGCTTGCCTTCGAGGATCGCGGCCAGGGACCGGTGGGTGCCGATCAGGCGGGTCAGCCGCTGGGTGCCGCCTCCACCCGGGATGATGCCGAGGAGGATTTCCGGCTGGCCGATGAAGAAGTCCCCGTCGGCCATGACCCGCAGATCGCACGCCCAGGCGAACTCGGCGCCGAGGCCGAGAGCCGAACCGTTGAGGGCGGCGACGAAGAGGACACCGCTGGCGTTCATCCGGAGGAAGGTCGTGTGCAGACGCTCCAGCTGGAGGGCTCCCCGCATCGGGGTCCTGCGCATCACGGGCTCGAGGACACGGGACCGGTCCACGTGCTTCGCCGCGCGTACGACGGCGGCGGCACCGCGTCGGCCGACCGTAGGGCTCGCGGCGCCCTCTTCCTGCAGCCACCGAACCGCGGCATGGCTGACGAACCGCTCGGGATGCGCCCCGGTGAAGACGACGGCACGGATGCCCGGATCACGGTCGGCTCGGGCTACCAGCTTGTCGAGCTGATTGGCGATATCGAGGCCGAACACCTGGTGCGGGCCGCCGTCGACCCGGACGATCAGGACGGCCCCGCGATCTTCTATCTCCAGATGGCCCTTGTCTTTGTACGGCATGAATTCTGCTCCCGTGCTGAGTTCATGGGGGTGGAAAGTGCGTGGGGACAGCCGCGGATGCGTGTCGCAGCAACGGGGTCGGGTTCGCCCCGACGGGCTGTGTCCGCACCGGCGGCAGGAGACTGGAACAGCGCGAGATGACGTGTCCAAGGACGGACGCGTGTATCCGAGACGGCACGTCACGTGCGATGTGTACTATTGCCGTGAAGAATTACATAACCAAGTTATTTTTGGCGTGTCAACGGTGGAGGCGTGCGAGACATGGCAGGGCGGGCGAGGCTTGATGACGCACCGGAACGGCTTGTGCGGGCGGCCATCGGTCTGCTGGCCGAGCAGGGGCCATCGGCTTTGAAAGCGCGCACGGTGGCCTCCGCGAGCGGACTGTCGACGATGGTGGTCTACAGCCACTTCGGTGGGATCCCCGAGCTGATGAGCGCTGTTGCCGACCATGGGTTCAAGGAACTCGGCAGAGCGTTCGCCCAGGTACCGGTGACGGAGGACCCGATCGCGGATCTCTTCGCCATGGCCTTGACCTGCCGTCGGCTGGCCCGCGAGAACCCTCACCTCTACGACCTGATGTTCGGGCTGTCCACTCGGGCGACGTACCGGCCTCTGTCGGATGCGGACCTTCGCCTGAGTGGGCATTCCCCGGCCTTTCGGGAAGCCCACGCTCATGTCACCGCAGCGTGCGAACGGCTCGTGCACTCCGGCAGGGTCGAGCGGCAGGAACCCGAAGCCATCGCCGCCCAGTTGTGGAGTTTCGTGCACGGTTACATCACCCTTGAACTGGCTGAGCATTTCGTCGAGTTCGACGACGCCGTGGCGCAGGTGCTCCTGCCGATGGGCGTGAACTTCTCTGTCGGGTTGGGTGACAAGCGGGAACGTGCCGAGGCCTCGCACGAGGCCGGCGCGCGCCTGTACGACTCGATCGTCCAAGACCACTGAGAAGTCGGGTGGTTGGGCGCAGCCCCGTGCGCGGCTAGGACGACCTGGTCCCCGCGGCAGGGGCATCGGTACCCGGCGTGAGCTGGTCATGCCTCCCCAACGCTGCGACCTCCCGTTCGAGGGACGGAACCGCCCGGGCCGCGAAGCGCCTCGCCCAGGGCCAGGCCAGCGGTGAATTCAGCGCTGCCTTCGCCCAGTTGGCCACGACGACCCCGCGCGGCACGTACACGCGGCTGCGTCGGCGCACGAGCCCGTCGACGATCGCGGCAGCCACCCGGTCGACGCTCGTGGTGACGTTGCCCGGATAGGGCAGCCGCCCGCGCAGCTCCTTGAAGGAGGGGAAGTCCGCCTCGGCGCCCCGGACGAGATCCGTGTCGACCCAGGAGGGGTGCACAAGGCCGACCGTGACCCCGAGGTGCGCCACCTCCTGGCGGTAGGTCAGGGCGAGCAGCTCGGCCGCCGCCTTGCTCGCGCCGTACGAGGCCATCGCGGCCAGCGGTATGAACGACAGCCCGGACGCCACGACCAGCACGTGACCCCGGCTGCGCTCCAGATGGGGCGTCGCGTACTTGAGGGTGCGGAACACGCCGTTCAGGTTGATGTCCAGGACCCGCTCGAACGACGCCTCGTCCGTCTGCCGCACCGTCCCGTACGCCACCACGCCGGCATTGGCGACGACGAGGTCGATGCCGCCCATCACCTCCGCCGCCGCATCGATCGCCGACCGCAGGGCCGCACCGTCGCGCACATCGGCCTCACGCCAGGAAGCGGCGGGGCCCAGGCCCTCGGCGAGGTCGCGCAACCGATCGGGTTCCAGCCCGATCACGGTCACACGAGCCCCTCGGGCGGCGGCCAGTCGGGCCACCTTCTCGCCGATGCCGCGTGCCGCTCCGGTGACAACCAGCCTTCTGCCCAGCAAGTCACGTTTCATGGCGGCAACATAACTTCGTTATTGATGGAGTGCAAGATACCGCGCACCGGCCGCTGCTCGGTTTACCTGCTGGGTCTCACGACTGGACGAACCTATGCTGGCTGTCATGAGGCGGACATCCTTTGCGCAGTGGCCCTGCTCGATCGCGCGGACCATGGACTTGCTCGGGGACTGGTGGACGCCGTTGGTGCTGCGTGAGGCGTTCTACGGGATCCGGCGGTTCGACGCGTTCCAGGAGGCGCTGGGGATCGCCCGCAACACGCTGGCGGACCGGCTGCGGCGGCTGGTGGACGAGGGGCTGCTGGAGAAGCGGCCGTACCAGACGGAGCCGGTTCGGTACGACTACGTGCTCACCGAGAAGGGGCGCGACTTCTTTGGCGTGCTGCTGGTGATGAACCGGTGGGGAGACCGCTGGCTGGCCGGTGAAGCGGGCCCGCCGGTGGCCATGCATCACGAGGTGTGCGGGCAGGAGACCCATGCCGAGGTGGTGTGCGCCGCCTGCGGCGAGCCCATGACCGCGGACAACACCCGCCCCCGGATGGGTCCCGGCTATCCATCGCATTTGGCCGAGCGGCCGGATGTGCGGGAGCGGTTCGCGGGCTGACCCAGTAGTTCTGCGGGGCCTGTGTCTGTTCCCTTGACAGGTGAGTCTATCTAGGCAACTTTACTGGTCAGGTGCTGGAATGAGGGTTCTCGGATGGGTAGGGAGGCCGCAGGATCGTGGAGTGGACGGGTGCGCGCTATGCGGATAAGCCGACGGCTGAGGTCCACACCTGGATTGCCGCCCCGCCGGCACAAGTGTGGACGCTGGTGACCGACATTGAGCTGATGCCGCGTCTGAGCGCCGAGCTGCAGTCGGTGGAATGGCTGGATGGCGCGCGCTCCCCTGCTCCGGGAGCCCGGTTCATCGGCCGGAGCAAGCACGAGGCGTTCGGGGAGTGGGCCACCACATCTCACATCGTCGAGTACGAGCCGCCGAGGGTGCTCGCCTGGGCGGTCGAGGACCCCGAATACCCCACGGCCGTCTGGCGGTTCACTCTGGAGCCGCGGGACCGGGGCACGCTGCTGCGGCAGTGGATGCAGATGGGGCCGGCCCGCTCGGGCCTCTCCTTCGCCATCGATCGCATGCCGGAGAAGGAGCAGAAGATCGTCTTCGTGCGCATGCGGGAGTTCGAGGCCAACATGACCGTCACCCTCGAAGGAGTCAAGAAGCTGGCCGAGAGCGCCCGGACCTCGGGCGAGGCGAGTCTGTGATGCGTACCTCCACCACGATCGAAGCCTCCGGGGGCGACTGGCGGGAGATCGTCGACTACGTCACCGAGGCGGAGAAGCTTGGTCTGGACATCTGCTGGGTGGCGGAGGCATGGGGCTCCGAGGCGCCCTCACCGTTGGGCTATCTCGCCGCGAAGACGGATCGCATGCTTCTCGGATCGGGAATCATCCAGCTCGGCACCCGCACTCCGATGGCCATCGCCCGCGCCGCGATCACGCTGTCGCAGATTTCCCAGGGGCGTTTCCTCCTCGGCCTGGGCCCCTCCGGACCACAGGTGATCGAAGGGCTGCATGGTGTGCCGTTCTCTCGGCCGTTGCCGCGGATGCGCGAGACCGTCGAAATCGTGCGACAGGCCGCTACGGGGGAGAAGGTCTCCTACAGCGGGCGGGAGTTCCAGCTCCCGCTGCCGGGCGGGGAGGCGAAGCCCATGCGTCTGTCGATGCGCGCCGAGCACGACATCCCCGTGTACCTGGCGACCCTGTCGCCGAAGATGCTGCACCTGACCGGCGAGATCGCGGACGGTTGGCTGGGTACCAGCTTCGTTCCGGAGGGTGCCAAGGAGGCGTACTTCGACCACCTGGACCAGGGATTGGCCGCCGCCGGTCGGAAGCGCGCCGACCTGGACATCTGCCAGGGCGCCGAGGTCGCCTTCGCGGACGACGAGGACGCACTGCGCGCGATGGTGGCCGGACGGAAGAAGGAACTGGCCTTCAGCCTGGGCGGCATGGGCTCCGCGACCACGAACTTCTACAACAACGCCTACAGCCGCCAGGGATGGGCTGAGGTGGCGGCCGAGGTCCGCACCCACTGGCTGGCCGGGGACCGGGACGGCGCGGCCGGCCTGATCACCGACGAGATGGTGCTGGCGACCACACTGATCGGAACCGAGGACATGGTGCGCGAGCGGCTGCGCGTGTGGCGCGACGCCGGTGTCGACACCGTTCGTTTCTATCCCGCCGGCGAGACCCTCGACGCCCGACTCGCCACCCTGGGCCGGGCCATCGAGCTGGTCCGCGACATCGAGGACGAGGCGGCACGGTAGCGACAGGCCACGACGGCCCTCACCGGACCCGATCCGTACGAGATGACGGGAGCCCTCCTGGCGTGGGGCGCCGCCCACGCGTCACAGCCCGATGCCGTGCTCAAGCCCGGTGCGCACGGCCCGGTCGCCGCCTTCGGCCTCGACACCCTCAGGCTCGGTGCTGCCGAGGCTGGAGTGCACGAAGTCGACGGGCGTCAGCCCGCCGTCGATGATGGCCGAGCGGGCATAGATCACGGCGCCGGGGCGCTGAAGCGGATGTCCGGGGAACGGCTGCCGAGGTGATGAACCATATGGGCACATCCCTCGTCCTTTACCGGCTCCCCTGCGGCGGGCGGTGGCGGATGCCGCCGCTGTCGAGTTGATGAACAGGTTGTTCGATCGGGAGCGAGTCGGCCCCTCGCGGGAGCCGGCCGCCCCAGTGGAAAGGAAGCCGTCCATGGACGAGCAGGGTGAGCACTTCGACGTCGTCGTACTCGGCGCGGGCCCCGGCGGCTAC
>NZ_BAAGPS010000045.1:0-11968 GCF_054783935.1 Streptomyces pseudoechinosporeus | reverse complement strand
TCGATGCGGCGCGGGCGGCTAACCGGGAACTGACCCGGGCACTGAACCAGGCCCGCTGACGCGCTCAGGCGCCCCTTCAATTGCGCGCTGCGGGCAGGGATTTTCGCCGGCCCGCGGGCAGGCCAGGCGGCCGTCAGGATCGATCGGGAGGTCGTCAATCGCTGATCACGGGGCTGCGGTGGATCCACTCGTCACTGTGCGCCGCCCGGTGCAGGAAGGCGGCGGCGTCCGCCCGGCTGATGTACGGGACGCCCTTCATCGGCAGGCGGTCGTCCGCGCGCAACGTGCCCTTGGGGGGTCGTCGTTCAGTGCCTGCTCCTGATGCGGCCATGACATGGTTGTGTCGCGTCGTCAGCCCGTCAAGGCTGGCACCGCCTGTTGACTCAGCCGGTGTTCGCCAGTGCTGGGGTCTGACTGATGTTCGTCTTGGCTGTGGCCTGCTGGCGGTAGCGGCCGGGGGGTACTCCGCGGGCGCGGACGAAGGCCCGTGAGAACGCCGCCTGGGAGGTGTAGCCGGCGGTGCGGGCGATGTCGTCGATCGCGATGCTGGTCGTGCGCAGCCGTTGTGCTGCTACTTCCATGCGCCATGACGTCAGGTATGCGGCCGGTGTGGTGCCCACCAGCTGGGTGAAGCGCCGGGCGAGTGTGGCGCGGGAGAGCCCGGCCTCCCGGGCCAGTGAGCCGACGGTCCAGTCGAGGTGGGGGCGGGCGTGGACGATGGCCAGGACGTTGGCGATGTCGGGGTCGCGCAGGGCGGTGAGCCAGGAGGCCTGGTGGTCGGAGCAGCCGAGGATCCACACGCGCATGACGTGGATGAGGAGCACGTCCACGAGGCGGTCGGCAGCCAGGCTGGATCCGAGCCCGTCACGGTCGAGCTCGCGTGAGAGCAGACGGACCACGTCGTGCAGTTCGTCGTGTCCGGGGCTGTCGGCGGACGCGACGAGAACCGGGGGCAGAAGTCCGGTCAGCGGGTGCGCGAGTTCGGGATCGAAGTCGAAGGAGCCGCTGAGGAATCGGGTGCATCCGCCGGTGCCTTCGATGACCACTTCACCCGGGACGCACGCATCGAGGCGGCGTACGGGTGCGGAGGGGTCGCTGGCCAGGGCGTGGTAGCGGTGCCGTGGCAGGACCACGACGTCGCCGGCGACGAGCTGACGGGGATCCTCATCCTCGATCAGCAGCCAGCAGGCACCGCTGACGATGGCGTGGAACGTCGTCCCGCTGTCGATCCCGGGAGGTGTTCCAAGCCCCCACGGGGCGTGGGCGCTGCCCCAGGCCAGCAGCGTTCCGCCGGCCCGGCTGGTCGACAAGACATCTGCAAGTGCATCCATGAGGTCATACTAACTATGCGCCGCTGATTGAGACATATAGTCAAAGTATTGCGTCAAAGTGTCATTGAAAGGCGCATGACAGAGACGTAGAGTCATTCGCATGACAGTTCAAATGATAGCCCTGGCCAAGATCAACGACCTTGCGGGTCTGCAGGAGTACATGGAAAACGTCGGTGCCGTGCTGGAGAAGTACGGCGCGCAGCGCAGCTTCGCCGCTCCGGTCAGCAAGGTCCTCGAGGGCGGCCCGGTGGACGCCGTCGCCCTGCTCACCTTCCCGGACGCCGACGCCGTCGACCGGTTCTACAACTCGGAGGAGTACAAGTGGCTCCTGGAGCTGCGCCAGCGGAGTGCCGAGACGACTCTCGTGGTCGCCGAGGGCCGTGTGCAGCTCGACGGCTATACCGACTAGCGGTCACTGACCTTCGAACGGCGTGAGAGAACCGACGAATGCAACTCCGGGGCCTTTGCCGCCCTGGGTAGGTTGACTCGCCGGTTCGTCGTCTTACTGGCGGGGCGTCGTTGTTCGATGGCCGGCAGCTCTCAGGAACGGCTCATGCCGCCTGTGCTAGGTAGTACGGGCTGACGTCGCGCCGTTCGGCAGTCCGGGCCGTGCGGCGGGTCGGGCGCCTCGTCATCAAGATGACGGCCGCCCACGCGATCAACGATTCGCTCATCTCGGGGAGCCGTTCATGGTCGCGGCAGTGCCGGCGGGCCCTCATAATCCACGACCATGATCGTTCGACCACCCAGCGGCGGGGAAGGACGACGAAGCCCTTCGCGTCCGGCGGGCGACGCACCGTTTTGATCGTGATGTCGAGGTGAGTCTTGGCCCAGGTCACGAGCTTTCCGGCGTAGGCGGAATCGGCCCAGACGATGGAGATCTCGGGGTGCGTGAGCGGAACAGCAGCTCCTTGGCCGCGTCACAGTCACTCGTGTTGGCGGCGGTGACCATGACCAGCAGCACCAGGCCCCTGTTATCGCAGATCAGGCGCCTTTCCGTCCATTGATCTTTTTGGCTTCGTCCCATCCCCTGGTGTCCTTGCCGACCGTCTCGGAGACCTTGATGCTCTGTGAGTCGACGATCGCGGACGCCGCGCGGGGTGTCTTCCCGCTGGCGAGGCGGACCTTGCGGCGGAGCTGGTCGCGGATGACGCCGATGACCCCGGCGGCGGCGAGCAGCGTCGCGGTGACCGCCCACGCGGTGTCCGAGGCCGGGGCGTCCAGGAGCCTCGGCAGCTCCGGGACGATCGGGATCACCAGGGTCTGCATCAGCGAGATCACGATTCCGGCGAAGGCCAGCACCGCGACCACAGCGTTCGGCCGGGCCCGGAGGGCCTCGCGACGGCCACGCCCGAGCGGCCGACCCTTCACCCCAACATTCCCCCAACATCGAACAGAACGAGGAACCATGCCCAAGGCATACGTCTTCACCGAGTACGGCGGTCCCGAGACGCAGACCTTCGTCGACCTTCCCAGGCCCGTTCCGGGACCGGGTCAGCTTCTGGTCGCGGTGCACGCGGCCGGGGTGAACCCGGTCGACTGGAAGGTACGCGCCGGCTACCTGCAGGAGGTCCTTCCGCTGGCGCTTCCGGCAACCCTTGGCACGGAGGTCTCCGGTGTCGTGGACGAGATCGGCGCCGGGGTCGAGGGGTTCGGGATCGGAGACGAGGTCTTCGGGGCTCTGCCGTTGGCCGGCGGCTACGCCGCGTACGCGCTGCTGGCTGCCCAGGCCGTGGCACACAAGCCGGCCGCCGTGTCGTTCACCGACGCCGCGACCCTGTCGGTGTCGGCGGCCACCGCCCACCAGGGCATAGGACGGCTGGACCTGAGGCCCGGTGCCACCCTGCTGGTGAACGGGGCCGGTGGTGGCATCGGCGTTGCCGCCGTGCAGATCGCCCGCGACCTGGGCGCCACCGTGATCGGCACCGCCGGCCCGGGTAAGGCGGAGTTCGTTTCCTCCCTCGGGGCCACCCATGTCGCCTACGGCGAAGGCGTGGCCGACCGGGTCGCCGCCGTCGCCCCGAACGGCGTGGACGCCATCCTCGATCTGGTCGGTGGCGCAGCCCTGTACGCCGTCGCCCATCTCGCCGCGGACAAGTCCCGGATCATCACCGCTGCAGATCCGACGGCAGCGGCCGAACTCGGCGGCTGCTACTTCCAGACGGAGCAGACCGGAAAGACGCTCTCCCCGCTCGCCCAACTGGTCGCATCCGGCGCCCTCGACCCCCACGTCACCAACGTCGTGCCCTTCGCTGAGGCAGCGACAGCTCTTGCCGCGGTCGAAGCCGGCCACTCTCTGGGCAAGACCGTCCTGAAGATGCGGTAACGGACGCGGCCGACATGCCGGCGATGTGTGACGAAGCCCTGCGCAGGACGGAGGAGGCCAAGTGGGTCATCGGCGCCTCTTGCGGGTTCGTCGTCCGATGACGCTGCGTTCTGCCATGTGCTGAGTCGGTACCAGAGCAAGGAGACGTAGCTGCCGTCGTAGGCAGCGCTCGCGTTCGCCGCCTACGACGTCGGTCCGCTGCGGGTCACAGGTAAGGAGCCGACAGCGCCGGCCGCTCCGCTCGCGCCCAGCAGCGCTGCTATGGACAGTCCACCCACGCCAGCACCCACGCGGTCCTGCGCTTCGTCATGCCCGAACGTCGCATGGTTCTGACCCCATGTCAGTTGATGGAGATCTCAGTTGGTCTTCGTTCTGCGAGATTGCCGACTGGCTGTCGCGGTTCAAGTTGAATCATCGGTGAAAGCGTCCCGAGCGCCATGGACGGCTGTAACCACCCGCGATCTCCCGAACGGCGGACCGCCAACAGGGCCGACACCGCCAGGGGCGACGTCTCCATTCGCCGCCCACCCCCAAGCTGCGCTTTTCACACAAAGCAGGAGATGGAAATGCACTCGTTGAACCGGCGGAGTCTGCTCGGTGCCGCGGCCATAGGTGTACCGCTGGCCATGACACCGGGACTGGTGACCAACGCGTCCGCCGCGACGTCCGGTCGCTCCAAGGGCGCTCACTCGACGGTGATTCCGGACGTACTGGACGCCAGTCACGCCACCGATAAGGTGGCAGCTCTCGTCAAGGGCTACTACAGCGCCAAGTCCAGCTACGACGCCGACGCCATGATGAGCTTCTTCAGCTCCGGACAGATGAGCTACTTCGACTCCCCGTTCGGCATCGGCGGCGTCTTCCCCTCGAACAAGACGTTCTTCAGCGAGATCATGGCTGCGACCCTGGCCGGCTGGGCCCAGAGCGGCGGCAAGTCGTACCCTCTGCGCGTCCTCGGCGACTCCAACACGGCCATCGTCCTCTTCCACAACACCCCGGAACTCCTCGGCGACGAGATCCGCGCCGTCTCCTCCCTCACCTACGAACACGGCAAGATCGTCCGGGTGGTCGACTTCTGGGACGGCCGACGCAACGCCGCCACCAAACTCCGCGACCCCAACGCCAAGAACCCCCGCACCCTCGCCGCCGAAACCGTGCACAGCAGCAAGAACCCGGTTATCAACAAGTTCGCGCGTCAGCTGGGTTCGGCCCTGGCGGCCGGCGACGTCACCCGCGCCCAGGCCCTGTTCGCGGACGACGCCGTCTTCGAGGACATGACCACCCGCACCATCATCACCGGCCGGGCGGCGATCAGCCGCTACCTGCAGCGCGCGCTGCCCAAGCTGCCCTACGGCCCGGGTTCCGAAGTGCTCCACGTCGCCGGCAACGAGCACGGCGGCGGCTACGAGTGGATCACCGGCAGCGACGCCGTTCCCAGCGGGATCAGCGCACTACAGATCGACAAGGTCGCCCCCTACACCAACCCCACCGCGCGCACCTACAAGATCACCAACTTCACCACCGTCTGGGACGGATCGAGGATCGACGACTCCACGATGCGCTCGCTGACCGAGCTGGCGATCGAGCCGTAGCAGTCACGATCCACTGAGCGCAGTGGTCACGGCAAGCGCTGCGCACCGCGCTCGGCGTCCTGGGCCACCCCGAAGCAGAGACCCGAAGGAACGGCTGGCGCTCCCGTGCGCCACGAGTCGCCGACGCCATCGGCGTTGATGACACTGGGCGGCGACCGAGTCGACGCCTGCTGTCGTCACCCCGTTGACGACGGCCTGCCCGCCTCTCCCTGCACTCGGCCGCCATTATCCGCAGCCGTGCGGAATCGGTGACGGTCCGCTCGGTGCTCGCCGTCGGCCCCGTACACACGAAGAAGCGCAGCGGCGGCCTCCCGGCACCGCAAGGCGGACGTGCTGGCGTCCTGCGGTGTGGAGGTCGTCCGTGAACGGGAGCGCGACCGCGGGCAGCGGGACGCTCAGCGGCGCCGGAATGCCCCGTTCTCACAACCGGGTGCCCACGGTGAAGGCGCCGTCCGCGCCCGGTTCAGCGCTCCACCGGAACCCGGTCTCCCGGGTCAGGCCTGCGAGGGTGAGCCGGATTCGGCCGCGTCGGAAGGCGAAACGGACCTCAAGGCGGTCGCGGGCTCGCCTGTGGCCGGCCTGGCCGGTGTGTCGATGGTGACCCCCGGTCCCGCGATCCGCGACACGCAGGCACACATCTGACGGCCTTCAGCCCTCTGCCGTGAGGACAGGAACACGTCACGGTGGTCGACCGGTCCATCGCTCTCCAGGATGCGGACGCGGCACAGTCCGCACTCGCCGCGCAGACAGTCGTACATGATCTCGACGCCCGCTTCCTGCAAGGCATCGAGCATGCTAGTGCCGACCGGGACCTCGACGCTCACACCGTGGCGGGGCACGGTGACCCGGTACGGGCGCGCAGGATGGCTGCCACTCGTACCGAACGTCTCGAACCGGAGGTCGGCGGGGGGCCGTTCCTCCTGCTGCCAGCTCTGACGGACATCCCTGAGCAGGCCCATCGGCCCGCAGACATAGAGCACGCCGCCGGGGGGAACGTCGGCGACCACTTCGGCGGGGCTCAGGCGTCCTCCCCGCGAGGACTCGGCCAGGGTCACCAGGCCGGGGTGGGCTGACTCCAGTTCCGTTGTGAACGCCATGCTGTCGCGGGATCGGCCGGCATAGATGATCCGGTAGGTGCTGCCTCGGGCCCGCAGGGCCCGGGCGAGTCCGAGGACAGGGGTGATGCCGATGCCTGCGGCGAGCAGCACGCTGGGGGCCGAGCCAGGGTTGAGCGGGAACTCGTCGACGGGGCCGGTGGTTTCGATTTCGTCGCCCGGTTTCAGCGAGTGCATACACACGGATCCGCCCCGGCCGTCCCCCTGCCGGCGTACGGCGATGCGCAGGAGGCCGCCGTCGTGGCCGAGGTCGACGAGGGAGTACGAGCGGGTGTCGCCGGCGGTCGCGAGCCGTACGGTGACGTCAAGGTGGCTGCCGGGCGGTGGAGTGGGGGCCGGGTCAGGCAGGCGCAAGGTGATCAGGGCGATGTCCGGTGCGACATCGTCGCGGGCTTCGACGGTCGCCAGGTTCTTCGCGCCGCGGCTCATGCCGTCTGCCGTGTCGACGTGGCGACGGACGCCAATACGGTGGGGTGGGTGCGCTCGCGGCCCTGTTCGGCGGCGACCTTGGCGTCGATGATGCGCCGTGCCCACATGCCGCCGATGTCGATGTTGAGGTTGTAGAACTCGTGGTCGGCGTTGGCCTCGATGGCCTTCTGCTGAGCGTTCAGCATGGCGGAGTCCTGGCCGAACACGCGGGAGACGCTCTGCCGCAGGAGGTTGGTGAGCCCCTGGTCGCCGAGGTGATAGTTGCGGGTGAACGCGATCCCGCGGCGGCAGGCCGTCCCGACACGATGACCAGGAATGGATGCTTGTGATGCAGCGAACAGGCCAACAGGGTGGCCATGGTGACCCCGCGATGCGAGAGATAGCTGGACGCCGTGTCTGGCCTATCGCCCTCGGAGGAGCGGCGTGGTCGCTTCGGCCAGACGTCAGCCGCGCGGTGGCGGTATCGACGATCAACGCAGGGATCGACAGCGGAGTGAACGTCATCGACACTGCTCGCGCCTACACGACCGTCGGCGAGGAAGCACACAATGAGCGTCTCATCGGCGACGTATTGGCCGCCCGAAACGACGGGAGCGCGGTGATGGTAGCGACCAAGGGCGGCCACTTCAGAGCAGGACCGACGGAATGGAAGAACGACGCCCGGCCCGCCTCTTTGCGGGCGGACCTGGAAAGGAGCTTGCGTGCGCTGAGGCGCGAGACGATCGACCTGTACTTTCTGCACTGGCCGGACCCAGAGGTACCGTTCGCCGAGAGTGTGGGTGCTCTCAGCGAGATGCGCGCGGAGGGGAAGATCCGAGCCGTAGGCATTTCCAACGTCGATCCTGCCCTGTTCGCTGTCGCACGCACGGTGACATCGGTCGATGCCGTCGAGAATCCGTACTCCTTGCACAACGGAGGTGACGATGCGCTCCTTCAGGAATGCGAGCGCCTCGGCATTCCGTTCTTGGCCTACTCCCCGTTGGGCGGATGGGACGCACGCGAGGCTTCGCCCCTCCTTCTGGACATCGCGACAGAGCGAGACGTCTCGCCTCAGCAGTTGCTGCTCGCCGGCCTGCTGCACCGGTCCGACTCACTCCTGCCGATCAGCGGCGCCGGACGCCCGGAGACGGCAGCTGATTCGGCCTCCGCTGCTCTGCTCTCGCTGACTCCGGACGAGATGCGCATCCTTGATGCCGTTGCCGGCGGCCGCCGGGAAGCGGGCGCGAAACAGACGGCTGCTCCTGACGCCAGCACGACACGCCCGCAGCCATGACGCTCCTCGTTGGCCCGACCCCAGCAGTGTGCGTTCGCCGAAGTGTTCAACGCCGCCCTACATGCCACCGACCGCAGCCCGAAGGAGGCGGCCTGGACGGCCTGGACCCTGATGTACTTCACCCTCGGCCTGGTCAAGGAAGAACAGACACCGCAGAACCGCACCTTCTGCACCGAAGCGGCGGAGGCTGACCCCGCAGCCTTCCCCTCTCTCGCGAAGACGATCGCGCATCTCACGCCAGACGGCTTTGACGACCGCTTCGCGTTCGGTGTCGACCTGATCCTCAGCGGGCACTCCGCCGTGTCGCGGACGCCCCAACCGGCACCGGGACCTGCTGCCGAGTGAGCAGTTCGCCCTGCCGGAGTCGGTAGGCCGCCACGGTCGCCATCTTGAGGTGCGCGTAACGACGAACCGTGTCGTGAACGAGGGTCAGTTCGGTATCACTCGCCCAGGTCACTTCGGCGGGCTACTTCAGCGGCGTATGCAGCGTTACTGATCCCTACGTTGTTCTGCGGGACGTGGTGAACCCTTCGTATGGTTCATCCACCCGGGGGCGCCGGGTGTGGCTCTCGTCCCACGACGACTCGGCTGCCGATTAGGAATTGCGAATGATCGCTGAGTAGGGATCTGACAGCGAGGTCGCATCAGCGGCGCCGGACAACCTCTTCGGAGGGGCGGCGCTCGCGTACGAAGGCAGGCATGCACTCCGCCACCGTCCGCGCCGTCAAGCCCGCAACCGGCACAAGCACCGCCCGGCGACATCCGCAGAAGCGACCTTTTTGCTGCGGCTAACCCGGCAGTCCGGGCTGCCGACAGCGCTTCACCTGAATCGGCGATACCGCCACACCTGTTGCACCTGCTAGCGTCAACGAAACCGGCGCTGAGCTGCATGAAGCCCCATCGGCTGGCCTCGCGCCACAGTCACTCCCCCAGAGAAGCCGGGAAAGTTGTACGTTGTCGCCACGGCCCCAACAGTAGTTCGACCCGGCGGCCACGCCTCCCGTACGACGCCAGGGTGCCGCTCGCCCGGAGTCTGTCCACAGGTGATCCGTGGTCTATGGAACCTATGAGCGATCACGAGACACGGCAGCCGGCCCCGCGCCGCAGCAAGGTTCTGGAGGCTCTGGCGCGGGCGGAGCGGAAGGTGTTCACCCGGCCGCCGCCGAAATCCGCAAAGGCTCAGGTGAAATTCCTCCTCACGCGGGCGAAGGGGTCCACCAAGGCCCTGGCGGAGCGTCTGGGCGTCTCGCGCCGCACGGTGCAGCGCTACCGCGCAGGGCAGCTGACGAAGCCCCAGAAACGGCTCCAGGCCGTGCTGGTGGAGGAGACCGAATCCCAGTGGCAACCGCAGGTCAAAGCACAAGCACGTCAACGGGCGGCGACCTCCAGCGGCATGATGGTGGAGGTGACGGCCTACTTCGGATTCACCTGCAGGGGCAGCTCGGACGACGGCCGCGAGCGCACCATCACCACGCCGATCTCGCCCGTCTACGCCGCCGAAATCCTCCAGCTCCAGGAGGCTGGTGCGACGGAGGAAGACCTGCATCCGATCGTCGCGGATGCCATCACCGAGTCGTATTTCACGGAATGGGGTACCCGCGCTGAGGGGCTGCGCGCCGATTTCACAGACGTGCGGTCGATCGAGTTCCAATTCTGACCCTGCCGAATTCCAAGCCTGCTATAAACCTTATTCGCGGGCCGCCGCACAGCGCTCTTGAGCCGAAGCACGATAGTTGTCACCAAGGCAGGCTGGTTGTCACCAGCGCGGACGGAGGGGGGTAGGTCGGGACCGCTCCGGGTGTCCTGTCGCACTGAGCCTGTCGGATTCTCACCGCTTCTCGTTCGTGCTGTCGGATTCTCATTGCGTCGCGTGCTGAGCGACGACGTTTGCCCCGTACATGAGGTTTGATCTCATTTCCTGGTCCGGTTCTCGCGGTACCTGTCACGGTCGTTTTCGGCAGGTACGCGGAGCCGAGGGTGGCGATGGATCTGGCCTGGTCGATGTTGAGTGGGCTGACGGTGAGGCGGCGGGCTGCGGAAGTCCGCGCTGGAGGCGGTTTTCCCGGGTTCGGTTCGAGTCGGCGCTCCCGGTGAGGCGGTTCACGCCGTACCGCGGACAGCGGCGCTTCACGGGCTGGTACTGGGGGACGACTGAGTCGCTGGTGGGGTTCGAGCCGTGGCTGGAGCGAGACCGGGCCATGCTCCTGGATCATGACCGGAGGGTGGTGGGGCTGACCTCGCAGCCGTAGGCCGACAGCCGGGCCGGAAGACCCCGGCTGCCCGTCCGTTCGGACGGTGTGTCAGACCACGGCGAGCCGGTCCACCAGCAGCTCCATCCTCCGCTCGGCGTCCGCCGGCGGCAGCCGTCCCGCCCGGGTCAGGGTGGCCAGTCCGTGCAGGGCCGCCCAGAACGTCTCGGTGAACAGCCCCGGGTGCACGCCCTCCCCGGCGACTTCGCTCAGGCACTCCAGCAGCGCGGCGAAGGCGTCCTTCAACGGTTCGGGGGTGTCCTCCTGTGCGTACGCCAGGCCGCCGTCGAGCTGGAACAGGGCGTCGTAGACCGCCGGATGGCGTTCGGCGAAGGCGAGGTAGGCGCGGGCCAGGGCGGTGACCCGCTCGCGCGGGCCGTCCGCGGCGGAGGTCGCGGCCCGCATCGCCACGGCCATCTCGGAAGCGCCCTGCAGAGCGACGGCGCCGATGATCTCGCGCTTGCCGCGGAAGTGGCTGTAGAGGACCGGCTGACTGTATTCGATGCGCTCGGCGAGCCGGCGGGTGGTGACCGCGTCCCAGCCCTGCTGCTCGGCGAGTTCGCGGGCCGTGGCCACGATGAGGCGCTCACGCTGCGCCCGTTCGCGCTGCTTGCGTTCCTGTACCGACATGATTCGATCCTAGCACTGCTAGACAGTCGAGCGGCAGCAGTGCTAGCTTTGCGTCATCATCTAGCAGCGCTAGATCCCAGGAGGGGTCATCATGCTCAATGCACTCGAGGTCGTCACCATCGTGGTCGTCGGCGTAATGGTGGGGGTGGAGTTCTCCGTCCCCTTCTTCAGCAACCCGATCGTCAACGCACTCCCCGGCGACAACGGCCTGCGCGCCCGCACCCACGGGGCCCGACTGGGCGGCGCCGTGATGCCGTTCTGGTACATCACCTCGCTCGCCCTCGTCGCGGTCTGGGCCGTCGCCGGATGGCACCACGACGGCACCGGCCTCGTCGTCACCGCCGGCGCGCTGCTGATCCTCAGCGTGATCATGTCGCTCCTGCTGCTCGTCCCGATCAACAACCGGGTCAAGACGTGGACCGCCGACAACCGGCCGGCCGACTGGAAGGAGCAGCTGCAGCGCTGGGACCGCTGGCACTACGTCCGCGTCGCCGTCATCATCGCCGCCTTCGCCTGCCTGGCGACCGCCCTCGCCTGAGCGCGCGGGCCGGCGCGGCGCCGGTGGCGGCACTCCTCCACTCCGCGGGCGGTAGCCGACGATTCGCACGGATCTACACCGCCCTCGGAACCCAGGACTCCCTCTACCGGAGGTTCCGCCTCTATCGAGATCGCGACTTCCGCTTCTCAAACGACCTGGCATCTCAGCAGGCCAACGGCTCGCTATCTGACAGATGCGCTGCGACAGGACACCGGGGCTGGTGCGCAGCTCGAGGGACAGACGGAGGACCGGAGCCGGTGACACCTACCTTGCTTCGCGCGTTGCTGGTGACAGGTAGCGCGCCGATCCGGTGACAACCAGCGTGCTTTGTCCGATCGAAGCCGCAGGTCAACGAACGTCAGTGGTGACAACTATCGTGCTTCGGCTCAGCTCTGGCGGCGGCCCGCTCCTTAAATCCGCACACGAATGCGAGGCCCTGATGAGCAGCCCCTGGCCGCCCCGGCGCGGTGTCCGCCGACCGTCCG
>NZ_BAAGPS010000044.1:0-15985 GCF_054783935.1 Streptomyces pseudoechinosporeus | reverse complement strand
TCGATGCGGCGCGGGCGGCTAACCGGGAACTGACCCGGGCACTGAACCAGGCCCGCTGACGCCATCTGCGGCAGAGCGTCGGCGGATCACCCAGTTGCCCTCTTAAAGCCACACTCGACGCCCCAGGGCGAACCAACCCTACGAATGGCTCGCTCGACCCGAGCAAGAAGGTAGGACGGTCTTAGGAGAGCAGCGGGGTGAGTTGGTCTGCGTGGTCGCGGAGGACCGGGAGTAGATCGGTGCCCAGTTTCTGGATGCGGTCGGGTGGAGCGCACAGTGCGAGGCCCGCGACGAGCACGCTGGTTGCGGGGTTACGGATGGCGACGGCGAGGCAGCCGCGATCGAGGCGGAGTTCGCCGAGTTGGCTGGCGACTCCTGTGTCGGATACGGCGGCGAGTTCGCGTGCGAGGCGAGCGGTGTCGGTGATGGTGTGCTCGGTGAGGTGCCGCAAGTCGTGCGCTCCGGCGCGGCGGGTGGGCTGGTCGGCGAGGAGGAGTTTGCCGAGGGAGGAGGCGTGCGGGTGGCGGGCGAGGAGGGTGCCATCGGTGGGCGGGTGGTCGGGATCGGGATCGGTCAGGGTGAGGCGTCCGCCTGTGTAGGCGGCCAGGTGGACTCCCCAGCGGACCCGGTGCCTGAGTGCGGTGACCACGGCGCGGGCGGCGGCGCAGGGTTCGGGCACTTGAGGGAGGGAGAGCCGGGCGGCGCGGCGGCCGAGGGCGAAGCCCCGCAGGTCGGGGAGGCGGACCAGGTACTCCTCGGCCACGAGCAGGTTGAGCAGGCGGTAGGTGGTTGCGGGCGGCAGCCGCAGGGCGGTGGAGATCTCCTTCGCGGTCACCCCGGGGCCGGCGGCCACGACCTGTTCCAGTACGTGGAGCGCGTTGCCCTGGGCGCTCATCTGTACCGGCCGGGGACGGGAGTTCGTGGTGGGTGGTCGTCGAGCACGTCGGCTATGGACGTCTCGTCGTATACGCCGATGCCCGCGAGCCGGTCGGGCAGGCGGCGGCGCAGCCACCCGTACCAGGCCAGCGCCGCCGCGGCGAGCACTGCGAACGTCAGAGCGAACGCGCCGCCCGGCACCGAGACGGCGAACGCCCCCAGCGCGATGAGCAGCACCGGCACGACCGCCAGGGCGACGGCCACCGGCCCGGGGGTCGACTCGCCGATGTTGCGCAGGAAGAGCGGTACGGCCAGGCAGACCAGCAGGTAGGCGAGGAGGTAGCCGACGGTGGATGCCTGGAGCAACAGATCCAGGACCCGTTCGGGCGGGACACCGCCAACGATCATGGCTGCCGGCAACACGGTCGTCACCGGGAGCGCCACCGCGATGGCGAGGTGTGGAGTGCGGTGAACGCGATGGGTGCGGCGCAGTCCACGGGGGGCGAGGCCCTCGGTACCGAGCGAGAACAGCACCCGGACCAGGGCGTTGGCGGTCGCGAGCGCGCAGGCCAGGAAGGAGCTGGCGATGCCCGCGTCCAACAGGGGCGATACCCAGGGCAGTCGCTGTGCCGAAGCCAGGACGCTGAGGGGCAGCACGCGGGCGTCCTCGGTCAGGCTTACCTGGACGGCCGCCGCGCACACGTACATTACGCCCGCGACACCTGCGGTCCACATCACCGCGCGGGGGACGGAGCGGAACGGGCGGCGGGCCTCGACTCCGAGGGCCGCCGCGGACTCGAAGCCGATGAAGGCGGCGAGGGCGGGAACCACCGCGGCGGCCACTCCGCCGAAGGCGCCGGCCGGTTCCGCGGCGTGCGCGGCGGGGGTCGGCGGCCGAGAGACGTCGCCGCCGAGCAGGAGGCCGAACACTGTCAGCATCAAGGTGATCGACAGCCCTTCGACGAGCAGCACCACCCCGGCAGAGAGCCGGATGCCGCGGACCGCGCAGGCCGCGACGACGACGCCCAGCAGCACCGTCGTGGCGGCCACCGAGACCCCGGCCGACGCTCCGGTACGGCCCAGCAGCGCATGCAGGTGGATCGCCGCCCCCGCGAGCGCCGCCGAGACCAGCAGTGCGTAACCGACCAGCAGCGCGCAGGCGCAGGCGAAGGCCCCGGCGGGTCCCAGGCCCTTGGCGGCCAGGCTGTACAGCGACCCGGCGGCGGCCATGCGCCGGGTGAACTGCCCGATGCATCCGGCGATGAGGAGCGCGACGACCGTGGCGATGACGAACGACCAGACCGTGCCGCTTCCGGCGGTGGACGCGGCGATCGCCGGCGTGGCGGCCATCCCCGCCGTCGGAGCGGCAGCGGACACCGACTGGGCGAATACCTGGACCGGCCCGAGGGTGCGCCGGTCCAGGCCCGGAAAGCGCGGGCCTGGACGCAACGTGGGCTGCTCCGTCTGGATCGTCATGGGCGGCACGGTAAGCGGCGCGCCTATTGCCGGACGTGTCGGAGAGGTGTCCGGCATGTTTCCACGCCTGAGAGTGAACGGGGCCGGTTTTCCCGTTACGGATGACGGCCGCTTGACGCTCCGGTGACGGTCCGGCAACCGCGAGACTCCAGTGTCTGCGGCAGTCCCCGCTTCCGCTGCGTACGGCCCGCTTCCGTGGCGGTGCGTCGCGGTCCCCGCTCCCAGCGCCCCCGGGCGCCACTCCCTCATGGAGGTCGGATGTCCGCCGATCGTGCGGCACCCACGCTGACCGGTTCCCTCGGCACCGGTTCGATCGTCTTCATGGTGGTGGCCGCGGCCGCCCCACTCACCGTCGTCAGCGGGACGGTCCCGTTGGGCATCGCGCTGGGCGACCGGGCCGCCTTCCCCGCCACGTTCGTGATCTGCTGCGTGATCCTGCTGCTGTTCGCCGTCGGCTACGGCGCGATGACCCGCCACGTGCCGCAGGCCGGCGCTTTTTACACCTACGTGCAGCACGGCCTGGGCCGGCCGACCGGTCAGGGCGCCGCCTACCTGGCCCTGGTCACCTACACCGCCGTACAACTGGCGGTGTACGGCTACCTGGGGGCGGTGGCCGCCGACCTGGTGCAGCACTACGGCGGACCGTCGCTTCCATGGTGGCTGTGGGCGGCGGTCGCCCTGGCGGGTGTCGGATTCCTCGGCTACCGGCATATCGACGTGAGTGGCAAGGTGCTCGGCGTCCTGCTGCTGGGCGAGGTGGGAGTCGTTCTCGCCCTGGACGCCGTGGTCGTCGTACGCGGGGGTGGCTCGTCGGGGCTTTCCACCGCGTTCCTGCAGCCCGAACAGGTCGGCTCCGGCTCGCTCGGCCTGGGCCTCGTCTTCGCCATCGCCAGCTACCTCGGATTCGAGGCCACCGCCATCTTCCGCGACGAGGCCCGCGATCCGCACCGTACGATCCCGCGCGCCACGTACCTGTCCCTTCTGCTGATCGGTGGCTTCTACACACTGTCGAGCTGGGCGCTGGTGTCGGCCTGGGGCGACGACCAAGCCGTTCGGGCGGCAACTGCCGATCCGGGCGGCATGCTGCTGACCACGATGCAGCACCATCTCGGCTCCGCGGTGGCGGACATCGCCCAAGTACTGCTGCTGACCAGCCTGTTCGCCGCTGCCCTGTCCTTCCACAACGTACTGGCCCGCTACGGCTACTCCCTGGGAACCTCGGGCCTGCTCCCTCGGCTGAGCGGCAGCCGCCACCCACGGCACGGCTCGCCACACATGGCCTCGCTGCTGCAGTCGGCCTGCGCAGCGGTATTGGTGGCTGTCTGCGCGGTGACTGGGATGGACCCGGTCACCCAGGTCTTCGCCTGGCTCGCCGGCACCGCGACCCTGGGCATCCTGCTGCTCATGAGCCTGACCTGCCTGGCCGTCATCGTCTACTTCCGCCGCACCCGCCGGGACCCGCGCACCTGGCACACCGTAGTCGCCCCGGGCCTCGGTCTGCTGGGCCTGGCCGGCTGCCTGGTACTCGCGGTCGCGAACTTCCCTCTGCTCATCGGTGGTTCGACCACGCTGGCGACTGCCCTGGGTGCCGTACCACTGGGGGCCTTCGCGGTTGGCGTACTCCTGGCACTGTGGCGGCGGCCACGGAACCTGGAGACCGCCGTCGCACAGCCTGTCCCCGAGACCGCCTGATCGCCTTGCCCCGCGACCGATGCCATCTACGGCGTGCACGGCGGCCCTCAGCCGTGAGAGCCCGGCGTATCACGCACTGCCGGACGCTCCAGAAGCCGGAGCGAGAATTCGAGCGCACGATCGACCCGCGCTCGGTCCCCGGACACGAGGAGGTCGAGCTGGAGGCCCCTGACCTGGGCGAGCAGGAGCGTGGCGAGTGCGGAGGCGTCCTCGGACGGCCAGCCGTCCTGCATGAGCCTTCCGACGAGAATGTCCAGCCAGTCGCCGACAAGCGACCGCGCCAAGCCACGGTCGCCTTCCGGCTTCCAGCCGTTGTACCCGACCATCTCGAACAGGAGCAGGAATTGACGCTGCTCCCGCGGCTCGCACAGCCGCGGCCACAGAGCCTTCACCAGCTCGGCTGCCGAATTGGCCGCGCGCAGCTCCTCGTCGCCGGTCAGCCGGTCGGCGAGGTCGGTGCGGATCTTGTCCACGACGCTCATGATCAGCTCCTCCTTCGAGGAGAAGTGCCGCAGCAGCGTCGCGTGGGTGACTCCGAGTGCCTGGGCCACCGGGCGCAGGGACAGGTCGGTGACCCCGTGGGCCAGGACGTATTCAGTCACCGCCGCCAGTAGCTCCGGTTTCCGGTGCTGGAAGCGGAGTGTTCGCCCGTCGACCCGTTCCGTACTCATCGCCACAGATCCTCACTCCACGCCAAGGGAACATTAAGCGTACCAAGTGGTTGCCCTAACCGAATGGTACTGCTACTTTCCGCTTATCGGCCCTGCTCCAATCCGTTATCCACGCAAGCCCCGAGGTGGGGCCGACCACGGTCGCGCAACGGGCTCGACAGACGCGGCATACCTGGGCAGTCCGCTCAGCCGGCGGTGAGCCCACCCCCCGATGAGGCGGGCAGTGGTGAGCGCCGATCTCCTCCTCACCGATCGAAGGACAACCATGACCGATCAGAAGCGCCAGACCCTGGCCGATCTCAACCTCTTCACCGGGGCGCCGCAGCACGAGAACTTCTCCCGGGTGAAGGACCTGCTCGACACCCGCGAGATGGCTTCTTCGTCCAAGACCCACGCTTGGCCTCAGGGTGATCCGATCGGCCTGCCGGAGACCTACGAGTTCGACGGCACCGTGCGATCGGCCGAGGAGTTCATGGCCGACACCGACACGGCGGCATTGCTCATCCTCATCGATGGCGTCACCCGGTACGAGCGCTACGCCCTGACCGGCGGACCGGACGTCCAGTGGCTGTCGATGTCGGTGGCCAAGAGCTTCCTCTCGGCGCTCATCGGGATCGCGGTCGCTGAAAGACACATCGGGAGCATCGACGAGCCGATCAGCTCCTACGTGCCGGTGCAACCCGGTTCCGCGTACGACGGCGTATCCATCAAGAACGTGCTGCGGATGTCCTCGGGCGCCCGCTGGAACGAGGACTACAACGACCCGACCTCGGACGTCTTCCTGCTCACCATGGCCGCGCTGGGCATCGGCGGAACGCTCGACGACTTTGTCGCCACCATGGTCCGCGAGAGCGAGCCAGGCACCCTCTGTCGCTACAACTCGGGCGAGACACAGGTGCTGGGAGCGCTCGTGGCACGGGCCACCGGACGTTCGGTCGCGGACTACATGCGGGAGAAGCTGGGCGAGCCCCTCGGTATGGCCGAGCCCGGCTACTGGATCGTGGACCCCGCGGGCACGGAGCTGTCCTTCGCCGGCCTCAACCTGACCGCCCGCGACTACGCGAGGCTCGGCGAGCTCTACCGCAACGGTGGCGTGTGGCAGGGCCGGCAGATCGTCCCGGCGGGCTGGGTGCGCGACTCCGTGACCGTCGCCGCCCCTCATCTGGAGCCCGGCCGGCCCCTGGTCGGCGGGCACCACTTCGACCTGGGCTATGGCTACCAGTGGTGGATCCCGGCCGGGGACCGCGGCGAGTTCAGCGCGATCGGCGTCTACAACCAGTTCGTCTACGTCGACCCGGCCAGCAACACGACCATCGTGAAGCTGTCCGCCAACCGCAGATACGGGACGTCCAGCGAGGAGTCCACCAACCGCGAGATGGAAACAGTCGCCTTCCTGCGGGCGATCGCCCAGCACGACCACTGAACCAGCGGCGACGCAGCCGCCCGGGCCCACGACAAGCGACGTGTCCGTATCAACGAACTCTCACGAAGGAAGCGCCATGACCCACGCCACCGCCTCGACTGAGCGGACGGACACGTCCCCCTCGGCCACCCACCCCCTGTCACTCCTCGCAGCCGAGGAAATCGACGCCGCGCGGCTGGCCGCCCAGCAGGCCGGACTGACGACGGACACCACCCGGTTCGTGTACGTCGGGCTGGAGGAGGCGCCCAAGCACGAGGTCCTCGCCCACCGCGACGGCGACGCCGTACGACGCCGGGTGAACATGATCCTCATCGACCGCGAGACTGGGGTCGCCACCGTCGCCGTAGCCGATGTCACCAGCGGCGAGGGTGGCGAGATCGTCGAGTCGAGGACCGTGGACGCGGCGGGCGAGGGGCAAGCCCCCATCCTCGACGAGGAGTTCGACGACATCGAGGCCATCCTGCTGCGCAGCGAGGACTGGCTGAGCGCCCTTGGCAAGCGGGGCATAGACCCGGAGAAGGTGCGTGCCGTCCCGCTCTCGGCCGGGAACTTCGGCCACGAGGACGAGACGGGTCGACGGGTCTGCCGCGTGCTGGCGTTCCTCCAGCTCGACGAGGCCGACCTGCCGTGGGCCCACCCCATCGACGGCGTGTGCGCTTACGTGGACCTGACGGCCGGCGAGGTCTTCGAGGTGGTCGACAGCGCCGAACTGGCGGTGCCGATGGAGCGCGGCGAGTGGGACGCAGGGCCGCATGCGTCGCCGATGCGGACCGACCTCAAGGCCCTGGAGATCATCCAGCCCGACGGCCCGAGCTTCACCGTGGACGGCAATTTGATCAGCTGGGCGGACTGGTCGTTCCGCTTCACCTTCGATGTCCGTGAAGGACTCGTGCTGCACCAGCTCGGCTTCCGCGACGGCGGTGAGGTGCGACCCGTCGTCTATCGGGCGTCCATCCCCGAGATGGTCGTCCCGTACGGTGACCCCTCTCCCGCCCGCTACTGGATCAACTACTTCGACCAGGGCGAGTACATGTTCGGCCGCTACACCAACTCCCTGGAGCTGGGCTGCGACTGCCTCGGAGAGATCACGTACTTCGACGCCACGATCAGCGACGAGAAGGGCCGCCCCCGCCTCGTCAAGAACGCGATCTGTCTGCACGAGGAGGACTACGGCGTGCTGTGGAAGCACACCGACCTCTTCAACGGCATGACCGAGACCCGCCGTTCACGGCGCCTGGTTATCTCCTTCTTCCTCACCATCGGCAACTACGACTACGGCTTCTACTGGTACCTCTACCTCGACGGCACCATCGAACTGCAGGCCAAAGCGACCGGCATCGTCTTCACCTCCGCCTACACCGGCCCGGACGGCTTCGCCACCCAGATAGCTCCCGGTCTGGGCGCCCCCTTCCACCAGCACCTGTTCTGTGCCCGCCTCGACCTGGCGGTCGACGGCCACCGCAACGCCGTCGACGAACTCGACGCCGTGGCCGTCCCGGTCAGCGACACCAACCCCCACGGCAACGCCTTCCGACAGGTCCGGACCCGGCTCACCTCGGAACTCGACGCCCGCCGCACGGCGGACAATCTTCGCTCGCGTACGTGGCTGGTCAGCAACCCCGACAAGCAGAACCGACTGGGCGAGGACGTGGCCTACGCCCTCCACCCGGAGGGACAGCCGACCCTGCTGGCCGACCCGTCCAGCGTGATCGCCAAGCGCGGCGCCTTCGCCACTCGCCACCTGTGGGCTACGCAGTACGACCCCGCTCAGAAGTGGCCCGCCGGCGAGATCGTCAACCAGAGCCCCGGCGGTGACGGCCTGGAGTCGTTCGTCGCCGGTGACCGCCCGCTGGACGGCGAGGACGTGGTCCTGTGGCACACCTTCGGCCTCACCCACTTCCCACGCCCCGAAGACTGGCCGGTCATGCCCGTCGACTACACCGGCTTCAAGCTCAAGCCCGTCGGCTTCTTCGACCGCAACCCCGCACTCGACGCACCTCGCGGCACGACGTCGCACTGCCACGGATCGTGACGCCATGACCGCATCCACAGGACACGGGATTCTCCGCCGGGTGGCCGCAGGCCTGGCCGTGATCTCCGCCTTTGTCCACGCGGCCATGCTGCACCAGCACGTCCACCGTTTCGCCGTCGTCCTGCTGGTGCTGGCACTGACCTGCCTCGGCTGCGCGGTCATGCTGTGGCGGTCGTCAGGACCAGGCGAATGGACGGCCATGGCGATGCTCAACGTCGTGATGCTGACGACCCATGTCCTGTGGCCGGCGGTCCAGCCCACGATGGATCACACGAACCGTCTCCAGAACCACTACCAGAGCGGCAGCCTCACGCTGATGCACGCGGCTCTCGCCTTGGCCGTCGTGGAGACGCTCCTTGCCGTAGCCGGGCTCTTCGGTGCACTCCTCGGGGAGCAGCGGGAAATCACCGGGAAGGACGCGGCGTCCCCAGGCAGGGTCTACCGGTAAGTCCGGTTATTGGACGTCGTCTCAATTTGGCGTGTTCGATGTTCCGGCGTGGTGGGGACGCTGAGCGTCTGGTGCCGGATGAGTGGTGGGAACTGTTCAAGCGAGGCCGACAGCGGTACGGAGACCGCGAAGTTCTGAGTGGGTGTTCTGCGGGGTTTCGCCGAGTTTCAGGCTGAGTTGGTGTCTGGGGTGGCCGGTGCTGGCTGGGTGAAGGCGAACAGGCCGGGTTCGGGCTCGGTGAGGATGTCGCGGTCGACCAGGCGTTTCAGTTTGGCGCGGATGCTCTCGGTGTGCCGCGGCTCGGTGCCGATGCCGAGGATCTCGCAGACCTCCTTCGCGCGGAGGCCGTGCCCGGCCTGCTCGAAGGCGGTGAGGACCTCGCGGTAGCCGGGCGGCAGTGGCTCGGGGGGTTCGATGCCGTCCTCGGCGGCCAGTTCCAGCATCGTCTCGCGGGTGATGTCCAGGCGTTCCAGGGTGCGTTCGGCGGCAGCGAGTTGCTCGGTGAGGAGCGCGATCTGCTCACGCAGCTGCCCGGCTGTCTCTCGGACCAGCTGCTGTCGGGCTTCGATCTTGTCCAGGAAATGCCTCATCGACGCTCCTGCTCGTCAAGGGCGTGGGATGCCAGGCGGGCGGGTCGCGCCAGGTCGGGGTGGCGGTGCGGGTGAGGCGGCGGAGCATGACGTCGGTCATGGACCAGTGGATCCAGGCCACCGAGCTGGCCGGCCTGGTTTCGTAGTCACGCACGAGACGTCTGTGCAGCATGAGGGTGCCGAGAGTCTGCTCGACCACCCACCGCTTCGGCTGCGGAGTGAACCCGCGTGCCCCGGGCTCGCGTTGGACGACCTCCACGTCGATGCCGAGGCGGGTGCCGTGCTCCACGACGGCCTCCTTGAACCCGGCGTCCACCCACGCCTTGTCACGGTGGGCGCGTTCGCCATCACCCTGTCCAGCAGGGCGATACCGATGGCGTTGTCGTGCACGCTGGCAGCGACCACGAGCACGGCGATGACCAAGCCGATCGTGTCGGTGGCGATGCCTCTTTTCCGGCCTGGGCTCTTCTTGCCCGGGTCCAGTCCGGTGGTGTCCTCCGGCGCGTTCACCGAGGCCCGCACGGTCTGCGAGTCCAGCACGACCACGGTGGGGTCCTCGTGCCGTTTGCGCAGTTCACGGGCTTGCCAGCGCAGCAGGTCATGGAGGGTCTCGGCGGTCCCGTCGTCGCGCCACAGGCCGAAATAGTAGTACACGGCGCTCTTCGGCGGCAGGTCGTGGGGGAGGTAGCGCCACTGGCAGCCGGTCCGGGCCTGGTACAGCAGCGCGTTGACGATTTCCCGCATCGCGTAGCCGCCCTCGTGCCCGCTGACCGAGGGATGCTTCGCCTTCCAGGAGGTGATGACCGGCCGGATCAGCGCCCAGGCTTCATCCGACAGGTCGCTCGGGTACGGCTCGCGTCCGTCCACGCCCATTAGGGCACCGCTCATCCGGCCTACCGTGAAGCCCTCGAACCGGACACCCCGTCCTCAAGCACTACGACTCCGCCGAGTACTCGCAGAACACCCCCTCAGAGACACTCCACCCAGTGATAGCGCCACAGCTGTTGCACTAGCTAGAGTTCGACCACTAGTGGCTGAGCTGCACAAACCCGAGGTGCACACCACTACGACAGCCTCACTCCCCCAGAGAACTTGGGGTAGTCGTACGTTGTCGCCACGGCCCCAACAGTAGTTCGACCCGGCGGCCGCGCTGCTCGTACGACGCGGCGGCACGGCGCGCCCGGCAGCTTCTGCTGATGACGGCTCAGGGCTGGTCGGGCGGGGTGTCCTGCAAGTACCAGCCGTGGGCGGCCATGCACTCCTTCGTCCACTCCATCAGCAGGTGTGAGCCCTCCTTGACGCGGCTTGCGTCATGGCCGCCGTCGTTGGCGAACCACTGCACGAGAAGGCCGGCCGCCGGGCGGTCCACGTCGCCGGTGTCGCACACCGGGCACAGCTCCAGGTGGATCGGCCGCCCGTGTTCGTCGTCCTGCGGCGCCACCCCGCTCATGATGAGGTCGCCCCGGCAACGCGAACACTGCGGCAGCTGGTCGGAAAGCCTGAGCAGATCCATGGCCAGTCCCCTTGCTCTGGACGTGGCCCTCCACCCAAGACCCGCCGACCTGCACCGTCAACCCCACCCGCAACGGTGAACCGGCGCCCGCCACGGAATCTGTCCACAGGGGAACGGGTGTCTGCTGGATGAATGATCGACAGCGACGACACGCAGCCGCCGGCCCCACGCCGCAACAGGGTCCTGGACGCCCTCAAGCGGGCGGAGCGCAAGGTGTTCACCCGGCCCGCGCCGAAATCCGCGAAGGCCCAAGTGGAATTCCTCTACACGCGCGCGAAGCAGTCCACGAAGGCCCTGGCCGAACAACTGGGCGTCTCGACCCGCACGGTGCAGCGCTACCGCGCCGGACAGCAGACGAAGCCTCAGAAGCGCCTGCAGGCCACGCTGGTGGAGGCGACTGAATCTCAGTGGCAACCGCAGGTCAGGGCACGGGCGCGGGAGCGAGCGGCGACCTCCAGCGGCATGATGGTGGAGGTGACGGCCTACTTCGGATTCACCTGCACGGGCAGCTCGGACGACGGCCGCGAGCGCACCATCACCACGCCGATCTCGCCCACCTACGCCGCTGAGATCCTCCGCCTCCAGGAGGCCGGTGCGACAGAGGAAGATCTGCATCCGGTCGTCGCGGAGGCCATCACCGAGTCGTATTTCACGGAGTGGGGCACCCGTGCCGACGGGCTCCAAGCGGATTTCACGGACGTGCAGTCGATAGATTTCCAGTTCTGAACACGCGGAATTCAGAGCCTGCTATAAAACGTATTGAGCCGAAGCACGGTAGTTGTCACCAAGGCAGGCTTGTTGTCACCGGCGAAGTGTCGGTGGCCAGTTGGATTTCCCCGCCCACGGCCACCTGATGGGGAGTCATTTGGCCGCGAGCATCACTACAGTCGGTGACGAAGATCAGCACACTTCCCCGAGCGGCTCGGGCTCGCCCGGCACGCCGCCTCCCGGCTGGCGGATCCGGCCAGCACCACCAGGAGTGGGCCGCTACCAGGGCGCCCTGGGGCGCAGTCGCGGGAGCGGGGTCGTCGGCTGCGCGTCGGCTGCGCCAGGCGCTCGGGGCCGCGCTGAGTGGGCGGGAGCCCGCCGGGCCATCGGCAGTCACCGTGCGTTTCCAGCAGTCCGCCAGTGGGGAGTTCAAGACGCTTCCGCGAACGCTTCCCTACGCACAGCATCTGGCAGCAGACTCACCCTCATGGCCTTCGTCTTGGTCCCGTGCAGCTTGGTCGGAGCACATGATCAGACGAAGGCCGCCCCCGCGTCCGGCGAATCCCCAGGTGAGCGACTCAGTTCGAGATGCCATTCGAGGCCGGAAGATAGGGAACAGGCTTAGTACTCCAGCTGTAGATCGTGATCTCGATGGTGAGGGGCGCCGAGGAGACAGGTGGTCAGTGTCGATCATCTGGACGAGATCGACCACGCCACCGAGGGTGTCCGTTCCTTCTCGCCTACCCGACTACTCAAGTCCACCGAGACGGAGGGCGTCCCTTAATTCGCTGAGCTTCGCGGTCGTCGCCGGGGTCCGCTCCTTCGCCTGTCCAGCGAGTCGGAGGGCATCCTCAATCTCGTTGAGTTTCGCGTAGGGCAGGGCGCCCGCCCGCTCGATCAAGTCGTCCCGGGACACGGTGGTCAGCCACGTGCAAGGGGTAAAGCCCGGACACGGGAACGCGAACCGCAGCACGCCTTCAAAGGGCAGTCCTTCCATGGCGCCTACTGCCACTTCGACGCCCAGACCGCTGATGTCGACGCCCGCCGGAGCCACGACCTGCATCACCCGGATCCCGGACGCGTCGCCTTCCGACAGCAGTACGACCGGCCGCCGCTCGTCGAACTCGACCCACCAGACTTCGCCACGTTGCACATGTCCTCCTGACACAGGACGGCAGGCGGACGCTGCGCGACCCTGACGCGCTGTGGAGACGGGTGCGGCCACGTTGATCATCGGTGTGTGAAGACAAACGATCACGCGGTGGCCGCAGGTCACAGCGTAGACCCTGCCCGCTGGCAGGAGGCGTTCGATGGCCTGATGAGCCGGATAGCCGGGCGGTTCGCGCGGGTCGAACCCCGCCTCCGGGCCAAGCGCTTGGTGCTGGGCCTGCTGTCGGATCTGCCGCGCAAGAACTGCTGGACGATCGCAGAGTGGGCCGGGGAGGCCACCCCACACGGCATGCAGCATCTGCTGTGCAGGGCCGCCTGGGATGCCGAGGCCGTCCGCGACGACGTGCGCGAATACGTCGTCGAGCACCTCCACGACGAGGCCGCAGTGCTGGTCGTCGACGAGACCGGCGACGTGAAGAAGGGCACACGCACCGTCGGGGTCCAGCGCCAATACACCGGCACCGCCGGGCGGATCGAGAACTCTCAGGTCGCCGTCTACCTCGTCTACGCCGGCGAGCGCGGGCACGCGGCGGTGGACCGAGAGCTGTACATCCCGCGCTCCTGGACCTGCGATCCGGACCGCTGCCGGGCCACGGGGCTCGGCGAGGGCACCGTCTTCGCGACCAAGCCGGAACTGGCCCGGGTGATGATCGAACGGTTCCTGGACGCTGGACACCGCGTCGGCTGGGTCACGGGTGACGAGGTCTACGGTGGCAACCCGAAACTGCGATCCGCGCTGGAAAAACGCGGCATCGGCTACGTCCTCGCAGTGGCTGCTCAGCCCAAATGACCACCGGCGCCGGCACGTTCCGCGCCGATGCGCTGGTGAAGAAGGTGCCGAAGCGGGCCTGGCAGAAGCTCTCGGCCGGACGCGGCGCGAAGGGACAGCGGTTCTACGACTGGGCCGTCATCGACCTCGCCGAGGCGGCACCGGACCACCACCAATTGCTGATCCGCCGCAACCGCACCACCGGTGAACTCGCCTATTACCGCTGTCACTCCACCACGTCGGCATCCCTCGCCACCCTGGTCAAGGTCGCAGGTTCCAGATGGCGGGTGGAGGAAACCTTCCAAAGTGAGAAGGGGCTGGCCGGACTGGATGAGCACCAGGTCCGCCGCTACCCCTCCTGGGCCCGCTGGGTCACCCTCGCGATGCTGGCCCATGCCTTCCTCGCCGTCGTCCGCGCCGACGAACACGCACACCGCCCCACGCCGGCCAACCTGATCCCGCTGACCTGTAACGAGATCCAGCGCCTGTTCATCAGTGTTGTTGTCCGGCCCGCTCACGGCCCGGCCCACCGGCTCAGCTGGTCCGCCTGGCGACGCAGCCACCAGGCGCGATCACGAGCCAGCCACTACCGGAGACAAGCGTGACTGAGCACTGCAGCTGGCCACCCTGAGCACCGAAGTTGGTCGCCCCGAGCCAAAAGCTGAGGGGTTCATCGGTCGCTGGGAGTAGGTCCTGCGCCTCAGGCGCGCTCCGCGCCTGCTGGCTAGGGTCGGTCCTCATGGAGACCACGGGAATCGTTCGTCGCCAGACGGCGGAGCGTATGCGCGACGCTCTGGAGCGGCTCGTTACCGAGCGGGATGTATGGGTGTCGACGGCTCACCCTGATCACGGGCCGCACCAGGTGCCGCTGTGGTTCTTGTGGGATGGACGAGCGGTGTGGATGTGCACCAGCGCCACTTCCGTGACTGCGCGGAACGTCCGCAAAGAGCCGCGCGTGCGTCTGGCGCTACCGGACACCTTCGACGTGGTGCTCCTCCAGGGTGAGGCGGAGTGCTTCCCGGACCAGGAGGTGCCCGAAGGCGCAGCGGAGGCGTTCGCCGACAAGTTCGGGTGGGATCCGCGCGTGGAGGAGGGTTCCTTTCTGTATGTACGCGTGGTCCCAAGGACTGTGCGCGCTTGGCGCGGCGAGCCGGAACTACGCGGGAGAGTCATCATGCGCGACGGAATGTGGCTGGAATAACGGCCGTCCCTCGCCGACGGGCCTCTCTCGGATCACGATCTACAGCTGGAGTATTAGGTCATGGCAGAGTGACGCAGTCGTACCGCGCGCCGGTTTCGTTGTTGTAGCGGGCCCACTTCATCTTGCTCATGGTCTCGCGGCCGTACTCGCCGTCAACCCTCGCGCCGATCCTGCCCTGAACGTCTTCGAGAGCATCTTCGGTGTCCCGTCCGAAGCTGCTGTCAAGTTCGAGCCTCTTGCCGTAGCAGCTGTTCATGTTCTTCTGCAGGGCTCTGACCCCGGCACCGGTGTTCCCGTACTGCAGGTAGCAGTAAATCGAGTTGTTCGCGACGTTGATCGGCACCACCCAGTGCCGGCCCCCTACGCTCTGTATCGTCCTGGATCCGGTGCACACCCCGTCTGCTGCGTTGGCTGGGGCAGCGGTGATCACTCCTCCCAGCAGGGCCGCCATCATGGTCCCTGTCGCGAGAAGTGCCTTGCTTTTACCTGTCTTGCGCACGCCTATTGGTTCCTTTCAATATGGAGTCTGATCTATGCGCGTCCACGCCTGCTGAACAGCTACCTTTCTCTGACCTCGCCCAGGAACCTTAGGGTCGTCGTGGGCTTCGGACTTTGTCGTCCGTGCAGGGAACTTTGTCAGTCGTGCACCGTCTCAAGTTGACGCCGCATCAGGCGAGGGTCGCCCTGCGGGTGAGGTCATGCGCGACCGCCATGGCCGGTGTCAGCCCCGTACGACGGGCACAGTAGCCCGGCCCGGTCGCTGAGTGTGCCGGTCGTTTGACCCGCAAGGAACAGCCGCCGCGCACACCGGAACACGGGCAAGGCGGCAGTCGAGACCGCCTCTGGTTTACAGCCGCGAACTCGGTGAGCTCGACTGCCGCTACCGCTGGGACCACGAGAAGCCGCCCTACGGGTCCGTCAGATCCATGGCTCGCAGCGAAGGCGCGGGTCATCGCGGAGGGCTGGGGTGTCGGGGTGTTGGTTCGACAACTTTTCGACGGCATCGCGCAGCTTCTCCACGATCTGCTCGTACCGCTGGACGCTGACGTTGCCGATCTTCTCCGTACGGGGCACCGTGCCAACCCCCTGCCAGGCCGGAGCACGGCCCCGCCGTGAATGGGGAACCCCTCGCCCTCAGTATCCAGTGACTCCCGATCTCCGGTACTGGCGACAGAAAGGCTGCCGAATGAGCACCTGTGACAAGTCGAATGCCTCATTGGTGACAACGAGGCTGCCTCGACCGGTCCTGTCCGCCAGGTCATCCGGCTTCGCCGGTGACAACTCCTGAGCTTCGGCTCACGTATCGGCGGGCCGCCGACAGCGCTCTGGCAGCGGCCCGCACCTTATTCCGCTCCGAATGCGAGGCCCTGATGAGCAGCCCCTGGCCGCCCCGGCGCGGTGTCCGCCGACCGTCCG
>NZ_BAAGPS010000043.1:0-49788 GCF_054783935.1 Streptomyces pseudoechinosporeus | reverse complement strand
GTACAGCGCCGCCGTGTAGCCGGCGGGCCCGGAGCCGATGATGATCACGTTACGGACGTCGCGTACCTCGTCGCCGCTCATGCCGTCTTCTCCGGGGCGATCTCTTCGATCAGGCCCTCGACGAGCTTCTTGATCTCGTCCCGGATCGGGCGGACGGCCTCGACGCCCTGGCCCGCCGGGTCCTCCAGCTGCCAGTCCAGGTACCGCTTGCCGGGGAAGACGGGGCAGGCGTCGCCGCAGCCCATCGTGATGCAGACGTCCGACTCCTTCACCGCGTCCACCGTGAGCATCTTCGGGACCTCGGCGGAGATGTCGATGCCGACCTCGCGCATGGCCTCGATGGCGGCCGGGTTGACCTGGGCGCCCGGGTTGGAGCCGGCGGAGCGGACCTCGACACGGTCCCCGGCCAGGTGGGTCAGCCATGCGGCGGCCATCTGGGAACGGCCGGCGTTGTGGACACAGACGAAGAGCACGGAGGGCTTGTCGGACATCAGGAGGTCTCTCTTGTCTCACGTCGACATCAGGCGCGCATGGCATCAGCACCCGGTGGTGTCAGCCACCACTGATGTGACAGTATCAGCCCATGATGACGTCAGTCGACACTGACCTGATCCGGGTGCTGGCCGACCCGCTCAGGCTCCGGATCGTGACCCTGCTCGCCAAAGAGATGCTGTGCACCACCCACCTCGTGGAGGAGACCGGTGCCCGGCAGACCAACCTCTCCAACCATCTGAGAGTGCTGCGCGAGGCCGGAGTCGTCGAGACGGAGCCCTGCGGCCGGTTCACCTACTACCGGCTCAAGCCTGACGTCATCGCCCTGCTCGCCGGTCAGTTCGCCGACCTGGCCGAGTCCGCTCGTACCGCCGCTGAGAACAAGAGGGCCTGCCCATGACCCCCGCCGAAGCCGCCCCGGCCACGGAGTCCGCGACACCCGCCGCCGAACCCGAGTCCGTCGGCCCCGCGCCGGGCGCCACTCCGCCACGTACGCCCCTGGTGGCCCGGGCCGCCGCCGAACTCGTGGGTACGGCGCTGCTGGTGGCGGTCGTGGTCGGCTCCGGCGTCCAGGCCACCGACCTGACCCAGGACGTCGGCCTGCAACTGCTGGCCAACTCCACGGCCACCGTCTTCGGCCTCGGCATCCTGATCCTCCTGCTCGGCCCGGTCTCCGGCGCGCACTTCAACCCGGTCGTCACGCTGGCCGAGTGGTGGACGGCGCGACGCGGCGGCGCCGGCGTCACTTCGCGCGAGGTGGCGGTGTACGTGCCCGTGCAGATCGTGGGCGCCATCGCGGGCGCGATCCTGGCGGACGCGATGTTCGGCGAGCCGCTGGTGAAGTGGTCCACGCACGACCGCTCGGCGGGTCACCTGCTGCTGGGCGAGGTCGTCGCCACCGCGGGTCTGATCCTGCTGATCTTCGGCCTGGCGCGCGCCAACCGGCTACAGTTCGCGCCGGTGGCTGTGGCCTCCTACATCGGAGCCGCGTACTGGTTCACCTCGTCGACGTCCTTCGCCAACCCCGCGGTGACGATCGGCCGCGCCTTCACCGACACCTTCGCGGGCATCGCGCCCGGCTCGGTCCCGGGGTTCCTCGGCATGCAACTCGTCGGCGCCGTGGTCGGGTTGGCCCTCGTGGCCCTCATCTTCATGCCTGGACGATCGGCCGAATGAGCCACAGTACGCAGGTGGTGGTGATCGGCGGCGGCCAGTCCGGGCTCGTCGCCGGCTGCGGTCAGGCCGCGGCCGGCGTGCCGCTGGTCAGCAGCTTGCCCATCGCGGCCAGTACGGACGGCTCGACGCGGTAGTAGACCCAGGTGCCGCGCCGCTCGGAGGTGAGCAGCCCGGCCTCCTTGAGCTTCTTCAGGTGGTGGGAGACCGTCGGCTGGGAGACGCCGACGTCGGAGATGTCGCACACGCACGCCTCGCCGCCCTCGTGCGAGGCGACCAGCGAGAACAGCCGCAGCCGCACGGGGTCGCCGAGCGCCTTGAACATCCGCGAGGCCGTCTCGGCCTCGTCCGCGGTGAACGGACGCTCGGTGAGCGGTGGGCAGCATGGCGCCACGGCCTCGCCGGGGGCGGGTTCGAGTAGCGGCAGCACCTTCGTATTCGACATGCATCTATGTTGACATACGTCGAACCAGTACGGCGAGGGCCGGTGGCCGGCGCTCAGATTCGATGAATGTCTATGTTGACGCTTATCGAATCAGGTGTCATCCTGGCATTGCAAGCCATCGACGAATGTCGAAACAAAGGGGAAGTCTCGTGGCCGCAGCCATCAACAACGTGCCCACCACCGACCAGCTGCCCGTCGTGGTCGTCGGAGCCGGCCCGATCGGTCTGGCCGCCGCCGCCCACCTCGTCGAGCGCGGCCTCGAACCGCTGGTCCTGGAAGCCGGACCGTCGGCCGGCACCGCCGTCCGCGACTGGGCGCACGTACGGCTGTTCTCCCCCTGGTCCGAAGTCACCGACCCCGCCGCCGAGAAGCTGCTGGCCCCGACCGGCTGGACCCGTCCCGACGGCGCCGCCTACCCCACCGGCGGTGACTGGGCCGAGCAGTACCTGCAGCCGCTCGCCGACGTCCTCGGAGACAAGATCCGCTACGGCGCCACGGTGACCGGCGTGGCCCGCGCCGGCCGGGACCGCATCGTCGACTCCGGCCGCGAGGAGCAGCCGTTCACGGTGCACATCCAGTCCGCGGACGGCCACGAGGAGCGGATCACCGCCCACGCCGTCATCGACGCCTCCGGCACCTGGACCGTCCCGAGCCCCGTTGGCGCGAACGGCCTGCCCGCCCTCGGCGAGAAGGCGTCCGCCGACCGCATCTCCTACCGTGTTCCGGACCTGAAGGACCCGGCCGTACGCGCCCGTTATGCGGGCAGGCGCACGGCCGTCGTCGGTTCCGGTGCCTCCGCCTTCACCGCCCTCGCACTCCTCGCCGACCTGGCCGGGGAGGAGGAGGGGACGCACGCGGTGTGGATCCTGCGACGGGGCATCAGCGCGAGCACGTACGGCGGCGGCGAGGCCGACGAACTCCCCGCTCGCGGCGCCCTCGGCCTGCGCGCCCAGGCCGCCGTCGAGGCCGGACACGCCAGCGCGGTCACGGGATTCCGTACGCAGGCGGTGGAACGCGACAGCGACCGGCTCGCCCTGGTCGCCGAGGACGGCCGTCGCCTCGATCCGGTCGACGAGGTCATCGTCCTGACCGGCTTCCGCCCGGACCTCTCCTTCCTCTCCGAGGTCCGCCTCGGCCTCGACGAACGCCTCCAGGCCCCGACCGCGCTCGCCCCGCTGATCGACCCGAACGTCCACTCCTGCGGCACGGTCTACCCGCACGGCGTGCGCGAGCTCTCCCACTCGGAGCAGGGCGTCTACCTGGTCGGCATGAAGTCCTACGGCCGTGCGCCCACGTTCCTCGCGATGACCGGCTACGAGCAGGTCCGCTCCATCACCGCCGCCCTCGCCGGCGACCACGAGGCCGCCGAGCGCGTCGAACTGACCCTGCCGGAGACCGGCGTCTGCGGCGGCGCGGGCCTGTTCGACGAGCCCGACGCCGCCCAGGGCAGCGAGGGTGGCGGCTGTTGCGTCGCCCCCACCACCCTCCAGATCGGCATCGGTGCTCCGGCCACTGCCTCCGGCGGCTGCTGAAAACCCGTACCACTCAAGGAGGTTCGCCATGTCCCGCGTACAACTCGCCCTCCGCGTCCCCGACCTCGCCGAGTCCGTCGCCTTCTACACAAGGCTCTTCGGCACCGAGCCCGCCAAACTCCGTGACGGCTACGCCAACTTCGCCATCGCCGAACCCCCGCTCAAGCTCGTCCTGATCGAAGGCACGGCGGGCGAGGCAACCCACATGGACCACCTCGGCGTCGAGGTCGACACCACCGAGGCGGTCCACGCCGCCACCGCCCGCCTGAGCGAGGCGGGCCTGGCCACCGACGAGGAGAACGACACCACCTGCTGCTACGCCCTCCAGGACAAGGTCTGGGTCCACGGCCCCGGCCAGGAACCCTGGGAGGTGTACGTCGTCAAGGCCGACGCCGACATCCTGGCCAAACAGCAAGGCAGCACCTGCTGCGCCGACCCGGCCACGGCCGACACCGGCTCGAAGGAACCGGCCGCCGCGAACTCGTGCTGCTGACTACCCGCTGACGACCTTCGCACCAGCAGGGCCGCGACCGGAACAGGACCGGCTGCGGCCCTGCGCCGCTCTGCCCTGCCCGGACTCGTAGTCGTACGTACGGCGAACCCGCCCGGCAAGAACCCCCGGTGGAGGACCGGCTGCTGCTGCCGAGCGCCTCGGGCGTCAGATCTCCGCGCGGGTCTCGCGCAGACGGTACTCGCTCGGGCTGACGCCGTGTTCCCTCTTGAAAGCGGCGCTCAGGGCGAAGGCGCCCGCGAAGCCGACGCGGTCGGCCACCACGGCGAGGGTAGCCTCGGGTTCGCGCAACAGGTCCGCGGCCAGGGCGAGGCGCCGTTCCCGTAGATAGGTCATCGGCGGCTGTCCGACCAGGGCGGCGAAGCGCCGGGCCAGGTTCGCCCGGGACGCGCCGGTCTGTGCCGCCAGCGCCGGCAGTGTCCACGGGTGGGCGGGGTTGGCGTGCAGCAGACGCAGGGCGGGTCCGACGACGGGGTCGCTGTGGGCCCGGTACCAGGTGGGGACCTGGGCGCCGGGGCGGGTGAACCAGGCGCGAAGGGCCGTGATCAGCATCAGGTCCAGGGCCCGGTCGAGCAGGATCTGCTGCCCCGGCTCCTCGCGGGTGATCTCTTCGAAGGCCGTCAGGCTGAACGGGCAGTGGCCCACGTCCGCCTCGATGACGGCCAGCGGGGGCAGGGCGGCGAGCAGTCGGCCCGGTGTACCGCCGACCACGGTGTACAGGCCGTTCACCAGCAGCGCGCTGTCCGGCCCCGCCGTGTCCCCGGCCTGTACGCCCGGAGTCCGCGCGCTGATCAGTTCCTCGCCCTGCAGCGTCGTACAACGGCCCCCGGCACGGATCACCACCTCCGGCTCGGTCGCCGGATCGTCCGCGATCACATACGGCGCGCCCCCGGACAGCACCGCGACATCACCGGGACCGAGCCGCACCGGGTCACCGCTCTGAGGCATGACCCAGACCGAGCCGCGCAGGAGGACCGCGAGCGCCAGCGGTGAGCCGTCCTCGAAGCGTGCTGCCCAGGAGCCGGAGGGGGAGGACTGGTTGAAGACCGCGCCGCTGGTCCGTACGCCGTTCAGCAGGTCCGTCAGCGGATCCGCGCTGGTCAGTCCTGAGGGATCCATGCCGGTGAGCGTAGCCGAACGGATGGAGACGAACGGACTACGTCAAGGCCGCTGCCCGGCAGGGCGTCTGGAGCACCTGACCTTTCCCGAGTGGACGGCGTCGGAGCCTCACCCAGACCCGGAGCGGTTCACTCGCTCGCGTACAACAAGTCGGCCTTGGCCGGGGCACGTACATCCAAGGGCTTGTCGAAGGCGCTGAACGTGGTGGTGCTCCTGTGGTCGGCGCCTTTGTAGACGACCTTGAGGATGTACGGCTTGCCCTCGGACGCGACATAGAAGGTGTAGGTGCCTCCCTTGTCCTCCTTGTCGGTCACCACGAGGGAAATTGCCGCGCTGCCGTTGACCTTGGTCGGTTCGCCCTTCGTCGCTTTGCCGAAGGAGGCGAACGGCTGAGTGCAGTCCAAGAGTCCTGTGGCGGCTTGGTCGACGGGGGTCTTGACCCAGCGTTCGTACTCCCTGGTGTCGGTCACGGTCTCGCCTTCCCGCTCCAGGAAAGTGCGGTTCGGGCGGATGTAGGCCGTTGCGCCGATCCGGATCTGCCCGAAGCTGGCGCCTGTGTCCCAGGTCGTTTTGCCCGCACACGTGCCCTTGAGGTCGGTCGTCAGGTGAGTGGAGAACGGGCCGCTGGCGACGGTCGCAGTGATGTCGCCGTCGATGGTTACCGACTTGAGCGCCTTCATCGCGTCGTTCGCGTCGTCAAGCATCTGCTTGGCGGAGGGCTCGTCTCCGGAAGAGCCCTCCGCCGAGCAGCCGGCCACGGTGGCGCCCACCACTAAGCAGCCCAGTGCGGCCACCACAGCAGCCGATTTCGTTCGCACAAGATCCCCCCAGTTCGCACAAGATTCCCACAGGTCATGGGCGGAGCATGTTACCGGAGCTGATCACGCGCCCGGTTCAGCCACCCGTCGACTCCCGGCTGACCACGGAGAAGTGGCTCACGAACTCCTCGCGGTCCGTCCCGGGTTCCGTCTGCTCGATCCGTCCGGCCAGCAGGTCGACCGCCCGTCGCGCCATCGTGTCGTGGTCCGGATCGATGGTGGACAGGGAGGGGATGAGGAACTCGCTCTCCTCGACGTTGTCGAAGCCGATCACCTTCACCTGCTCCGGCACCCGTACCCCGGCGTCGGCCAGGCCGCGCAGCACACCCATGGCCACGGTGTCGGTCACGCAGAACACGCCGTCGAAGTCGAGCCCGCTGTGCACCATCTCCCGGGCGCGACGCGCACCCGCGCGCATGGTGAGCGTCTCCATGCTCTGCACGAGGCCGGGGCCCACGGGCAGGCCGGCGCTCCGCAGCGCCTTCCGGTAGCCCGTGAAGCGGAGGCTGGACACGTCGACTTCCTCTCCCACCGGCCCGCGCACCATCGCGATACGGCGGCAGCCCCGCTCGATCAGGTGCTGGGTGGCCGCCTGTGCCCCGTCGACGTTGGGCATGGCCACATGGTCGACGGGACCGCCGAAGATCCGCTCGCCCAGGATGACCACCGGGTGGTCCACCTTGAGCAGTTCGACGTCGGCCGGTCCCATGCCGACCGTGCTGAGGATGAGCCCGTCGTAGAGCCGGTTGCGCGACAGGGACAGCGCGTCCAGTTCGTTCTCTCTCGAGGCGCCGGTCTGCTCGATGCACACCCGCAGGCTGTACCGCTCGGCAGCGGCGATGATGGCGGCGGCCAACTGCGCGTAGTAGGGGCTGTTCACCTCGGGCACGGCGAGACCGACCGTGCCGGTGCGGCCCTTGCGCAGATTGCGGGCGGCGACGTTGACGCGGTAGTCGAGCCGGGCCATGGCGTCGAGGACCTTCTCCCGCGTCGCCTTACGCACATTGGGATGGTCGTTGATGACGTTCGAGACGGTCATCGCCGAGACTCCGGCCGCCTTGGCCACGTCCTGGATCGTTGCCACGTTCGCCCCCGCTCTGCCGTCTTGAGGAGCTCCCTTGAGGAGCCACCGACATCATTGAATCTCAGCACTCAGCCCTGCCTGGTCCGTGCGGGCAGCGCTCCGCCCCGCTCAGGTGCTGGTGCCGGATGGGCTGAGGCGGTAGAGCGCCGCGCCGTGGGCGGGGAGTTCGGCCCGCAAGCACTGGCCGTCGTGCGGGGTGTCGGTGCGGGTCCACAGTTCCCGGATACGGTCGTCGGGCCGGGCGCCGACGGAGCCGAGCGGGACAGTGACCCGCGCCGGGTTGTCGGCCAGGGAGAACACGGCGGCGTAGCGCGTACGCCCGTCGGTGTCCCTGGCAGTCCACAGGACGAGGTCCTTCTCGTGAAGGACCTCGCGGTTGTCCCTGCTGTGCCACAGGACGTCGAGCGCTTCGTCGTTGGTGAGCAGCTCGATCGTCTCCGGCGGGCTGGTGGGCAGGTCGCCGCCCATCATCAGCGGCGAACGGGAGATCAGCCACAGCGTCAGCAGGCTGATCTGCTCGGCCCGGCTGAGGCCACTGACGCGGTCCTCGCCCCGCTCGGCCCGGATGCCGATGCGCCCCAGGGGCAGCATGTCGGCGTCCGCCCAGCCGCGCTCACTTTGCCAAGGAGCCCACCGCGCCATGCGCGCGAACTGGGCCGCCACGTCCTCCCACCGGTCCCACAGGTCGTCGCAGACGCGCCACATGGTGGCCGTGTCCCGCAGGTGGTCCAGGTGCGCGACGGAGACGTCGGTGCCGGGGGACAGACTCAGCTCGATGGGCCGGCCGCTGCGGGTGATGGCCAGGGCGTAGGCCGAGATCTCCCGCTCGTGGTACGGGAAGAGCATGTCGTCGGCCTTGATGAAGTCGACGCCCCACGAAGCGAATTGGGCGACCTGCGAGTCGTAGTACGCCTGCGCGCCCGGATGGTCGTGGTTCAGGCCGTAGTTGTCCGGGTTCCAGGGGCATACGGAGCTGGTGTCGGCGATCTCGTCGGCGGTCCACTCCGTCCCCGCCACGGGCAGCCGGGCGGCGACGGCCCGGCGCGGGATGCCGCGCATGATGTGCAGGCCGAAACGCAGGCCGAGTTGGTGCACACGGTCGGCCAGTGGCCCGAATCCCGCGCCGCCCGCCGCCGAGGGAAACCGGTTCGGCGCGGGCAGTTGGCGGCCGTGGTCGTCGAGGACCAGCGGGGCGTCCGCGTTGTAGCCGTGGGCGCGGGCCGTGGGCTCGTACCACTGGATGTCCACGACCACGGTGTCCCAGCCGTGCGCGAGCATGTGGTCCCGCATGAACGTCGCGTTGGCGAGGACCTCTTCCTCGGTGACGGTGGTGCCGTAGCAGTCCCAGCTGTTCCAGCCCATCGGCGGACGCAGGCGTCGTTCGGGAACCGGACGTGCGGATCGGGTCATGGCTGAACTATTCCTGATCTTCTTCTGGGCGGGTGCGCAGGACGGTGAAGGAGTACGGCGGGATGTCGCAGACCGGCCCGGACAGCCGGTCCTCGACGGGGGAGGCCGGGGCGGGCCCGAACCGGCTGGTCGCGTGGGGAGGTGCGGCGAGAGACGTCCGTACGAGACCGGTGCCGACGTCCGCGCCGGCCAGCCGGAGCCGCACGGTGACGGGCTCGGACGTCGAGTTGGCGATCTTGACGATCACGTCACCGGCCGAGCTGTCGCGGACGGCCGAGACGGCGAAGACCTCCGGGGCCGCCGGGGCGTCCTCCAGATCGTGGATCAGCTCGCCGTCGCGGAAGCAGCGGATACGCCGGCCGTCCACCTCGACCCGCAACTCGTACCAGCGGCCGGTCTCGACGGGGCCGGCCACGGCGTCGTTGAGGTCGTGCACCACACCGTCGTCCACCCGCTGGAGCCGCATGCCGCGATTGAGCCAGCCGCCGACCGACCACTGGTACCGGTTGCCGGGCGACGTCTCGGCGAAGCCGATGGTGAAGCCCTCGCCGCCGCCGTTCTTCCTGGCCCGCACGGAGAAGGCGTACGACGGGCCGGCCGCTGCTTCCGCGAGCACCAGCCTGGCGTCGTCCGCTCCGTACGCCGTCTGCCGGATACGGCCGTCGCCCTCCGGCTCCCAATTGCCGGACCCGGCAGCCCAGTTGGCGAAATCCGCGGTCGGTTCCGCCTCTGCGCCCAGGAGGCCGATACGCGCCTCGGTGAACTCGGCGCGGGTGTCGTGACCCGTACCGACGTGGACACCGTGCCGGGCGGTCTCCGGGACGGGGCGAGCCTGGGGCACTCCGATGACGTCGACGGGCAGAGCGGTGTCGCCCGAGTTCACCGAATGCATGTGCTGGACGTGGTAGTTGAGGGTGGGCCAGACGTTCGTGTTGTCGAAGTAGACCAGGTCGGGCAGCCACTGGGTGTGGCCGCGCTTGGCGAGCAGCGGCGCGTACGAGGCCAGCCGGACGACGTCGCCGTTGCGCTCCATGGCGATCATGTAGGCCGCCTCGGCGACGGCGCTGCGCATGTCGTTGTCCCGGGCCGCGTACTCGCCGATGTACAGGTGCGGGCCCTCGCGGTCCATCCCGTCGAAGCGCCGGGTGTTCTCCAGAAACCAGCGCGGCGATTTGTACGAGTGCTCGTCGACGACCGGGACGCTCCTCTCACGGGCGAACGCCCAGCCCTTCTCCCAGTCCTCGCCGGTGGGGGAGGGGCCGACCGTGCCGACGACCGTGATCTCCGGGTGGTGTTCACGCAGCACGTCGTGGATACGGGAGAAGCGGTCGCGGAAGGTGTCGGTGATGGTGTCCTCGTTGCCGACCCCCAGGTACTCGAGGCCGAACGGCTCGGGGTGCCCGGCAGCGGCGCGCAGGGAACCCCAGGGGGAGTCGGCGGGGCCGTTGGCCCACTCCACCAGGGCCAGCACCTCGGCGATGTAGGCGGGCATCTCCTCCTCAGGGATGCCGACCTGGCCGGTCGGCTCGGTGTTCTGACAGCAGACGCCGGCCGGTACGACGGGCAGGGGCTTGGCGCCGATGTCCTCGCAGAACTGGAAGTACTCGTAGTAGCCCAGGCCCATCGACTGGTGGTAGCCCCACAGATTGCGCTGCTGCCGACGCTCGTGCAACGGCCCGATGGTCTCGGGCCAGCGGTACATGTTGCCGAGCCCAAGACCGTGCGCGAGGCAACCCCCCGGGAAACGTACGAACTTGGGTTTCAGGTCCGCGATCACCTGCGCCAGGTCGGCGCGCAGGCCGCCTGGCCGGTCGCGGAAGGTGCTCTGTGGAAAGAGCGAGACCAGGTCCAGATGTACGGTGCCGACCCCGCCCGCGATCACGGTGAACCTGGCGTCCGGGTCCGTCGCCTCACACGTGATCACCGCTGAGTGCCGCTGCCAGGACCCGTGGACCGGACCCAGCTCCGCCCGGCCGTACACCCGGCTGCCGTCCCGGCTCTCGATCTGCACCACCAGACGGTCCGCGGTGCCGTCCGCCAGGCGGGCGAAGAGGCTGACGTCGTAGCGTTCGCCCTCCCTTACGGCGACCCCGTCGAAGCCCTCGTTGCGCAGCGCCGCCCCGCGTCCGTCCGCACCGGCAGTGGTGGTACGCAGCACTGCGTAGTGCGGGTTGGCCGGGTGCAGCGGCGCTTCGACGGACACCGCGACCGACCCTGCGGCGCCGTCCCTCTCCAGCAGCTCCCAGGCGGTGAGGGCGTGCCATTCCGGCCGGTGGTCGGGGGTGTACTCGAAGGACCGGTTCTGCACCAGCTCGGCGTAAAGACCGCCGTCCGCCGCGTGGTTGAGGTCCTCGAAGAACACCCCGAACAGATCGGGTGAGATGGCGGTGCCGGGTGCCGCCGCGTCCACCTCGACGACCGTCTCGGTTTCCATCGCTCTGACAACTCCTGGGTTGGCGGCCGTCAGGCCAGCGGGGCCTGAATGGTGAGGAACGAGTGGGGCGGCAGCGTCAGGCTCAGGCCCTGCTCGGTGACCTTCAACTCGTCGAAGGGGCGCGGGCTGACCGCTCCCGGTGCCTCCGCGCTGTTGTGGTCCTGGAGCCGGTCGGCCGTCAGGAGGCGGGCGACCGGTTCACCGATGGAGCGGCCGCGCAGGTCGAGCGTCACCTCGGCGGACTCCTCGGCGTCGAGGTTGGACAGCGAGATGAGTACCGTTCCGTCCTTGACGCTGGCCGAGGCGGAGAGGGTGTCCAGCTCGGCGTCCCCCACGGTGCGACGGGCGCCCTCCGTGCGCAGGTGCACGGCGAGCGAGGCGGCGTCCTGGTGCCCCTTGTTCATCTCGAACACGTGGTAGGTCGGGGTGAGGACCAGCGAGTCGCCGTCGGTGAGGACCATCGCCTGCAGAACGTTGACGGTCTGCGCGATGTTGGCCATGTACAGGCGCTCGGCATGCTTGTGGAAGATGTCGAAGTGCGTGCCGGCCACCAGCGCGTCACGCATGGTGTTCTGCTGGAACAGGAAGCCTGGGTTGGTGCCCGGCTCGACGTCCCACCAGGTGCCCCACTCGTCCAGGACCAGACCGACCTTCCGGCCGGGGTCGTAGATGTCCATGACGGTGGAGTGACCGGTGAGGATGCGGTCGATCTTCCGGGCGGAGACCATCGTCCGGTAGTAGTCGTCCGTGTCGAAGACGGTGGCGCTGCCCTTCGCGTCCCAGACACCGGCCATCGTGTAATAGTGGACGGATATCCCCTGGTAGAAGGTGCGCGGAGTGGCCTCACAGCCGAAGCAGTTGATCTGCTCCATCAGCGTCCGGGTCCACTTGTAGTCGTCGTCGGCCGCGCCCGAGGCGATGCGGTAGAGCTTGTTGTCGCCGTGGTCGCGGCAGTACGTGGAGTACTGGCGGGCCAGGTCGGCGGAGTACTCGGCGCGCATGTTGCCGCCGCAGCCCCAGGTCTCGTTGCCGATGCCCCAGAACTTCACACTCCAGGGCTCGTCGCGGCCGTTGGCCTTGCGCAGCCGCACCATGGGACTGTCGCCGTCGCGGGTCAGGTACTCGACCCACTCGCTCATCTCCTGGACGGTGCCGCTGCCCACGTTGCCGTTGATGTACGGCTCGGTGCCGAGCAGTTCGCACAGGGCCATGAACTCGTGGGTGCCGAAGTGGTTGTTCTCCTCGACGTTGCCCCAGTGGGTGTTGACCATGCGGGGTCGCTGGTCCCGGGGGCCGATGCCGTCCTTCCAGTGGTACTCGTCGGCGAAACAGCCGCCGGGCCAGCGCAGGTTGGGGATGTTCAGGGCGCGCAGGGCCTCGACGACGTCAAGGCGGATACCGCCCTCGTTGGGGATCGGCGAGCCCTCCCCGACCCAGAAGCCGCCGTAGATGCAGCGGCCGAGGTGCTCGGCGAAGTGGCCGTAGAGGTGGCGGCTGATCTTCGGGCCCTCGAGGTCGAGGTTGATGATCGCGGTGGCGTTGGCCACGGAGGTACTCCAGGGGTGGGTGGCTCGGCAGGTTTGTATCGATAAAAACCGCCTTCTCGTGAACGTGTCAAGAGACGTGCGGGAACTGTTTGGCCGTCAGGGCGCCGCGGTGTCATGCGGGCCGGGCGGCGCGGCGTGTGGGCGTTGCAGGCCGGTTTGTCAGACCCCTTGACACCTTCTGGCGCCGCCACCTAATGTCCGCCGAAGTTTTACGCAACCGGTTTCCCGAGACGGGCATCGGCGGCATAACGGCCACAGCCGAAGAGCCGGTTGATGCGCGACAGGACACAGCCCAGGGCGAGCCGACCCACTCCCGCACCCCTTTCACGCGCCCTTCGCGGCGCCGCACTCTTTTATCGATACAAACGCTCCTGGCCGGCCACGACCAGCCGAGCTTCGGCGTGCCCACACAGGTCACTTGAGCCGAGCGAGCCCTGCGCTTCATCCCCCTTTTCCACTCCCTTTCCACCGTGGATCAGCCCGGCGTTCCGCCCCCCCGCTGCAACCACCCGCACGAAAGGCCCACCAACGTGTCCGTTCCCACCACAGGTTCTCTCGGACGGCGCCGCTTCCTCGCCGCCTCCGCCGGCGCCGCGCTCACCGCGGCAGCCCTGCCCGGTTGCGCCGCCTCGGTCGACGACGGCGATGACTCCGGCGGCTCCGGCGGCAAAAAGAGCAAGACGACGCTCACCGTCATGGCCGTGGAAAACGAATTCGACGTCAAGGCCGCCGAAAAGGCGCTGGGGATGAAGGTCAGGCTCATCGTCCAGGACAACTCCAAGCTCAACGCCATGCTGGCCGCGAAGACCCCGCCGGACGTGGTGGTGGGCTGGGGTGCGTCGGAGACCTCGTACTTCGCCGCACGCGGGCTGATGACCGACCTGGACCCGTACTTCGCCAAGAGCACGGCGCTCAAGCCGTCCGACCTCGACCCGGTCAACGACGTCTGGCGCTTCGACGGCACCAAGCAGGGCGCGGGCCCCCGCTACGGCATGACCAAGGACTACTCGCAGGACCAGATGTTCTGGTACCGCACCGACATGTTCGACGCCGCGAAGCTGGACCACCCCAGCGAGACCGAGCCGCTCTCCTACGACGAGTGGCTGGACCTGGGCAAGCGGCTGGTCAAGCGCAGGCTCGGCAAGGTGAAGGTGTACGGGCTGAACGCCACCGGACTGGGCGTCTTCTCCCAGGTCATGGGGATGACCGCGTCGGCCGGCGGCAGTCTGTTCGCCGAGGACCTGGCCTCGGTCGACTTCTCCTCGCCCGAAGCGCTGGAGGCGCTGAAGTGGCACCTGGAGTACGCACGGGCCGACATCGGCCCGAGCGTCGCCAACCCCAACCCGGACGGCTGGGACTGGCCCCCCTACCAGGCCGGGCGGATGGCGATGACCTGCACCGGCTACTGGTTCGGCGGGGTGATCGGCGGCGACGCCAAGGTCGCCGCGGTGTCGCGCCTGGCGCCCGCGCCCCAGATGGGCGGCAACCGCATCAGCCCCTGCTTCGGCGCCACCGGCTGCTGGATCCCCAAGGACGCCAAGAACAAGGACGCGGCCTGGACGTTCTTCGAGTGGTACTTCGGCGGCAAGCCCGCCCAGGACCGGGCGAGCAGCGGCTGGGGCATCCCGGCTCTGAAGTCGCTGCGCTCGCGGATGCCACAGGGCAAGCCGTACCAGAAGCAGGCGTTCGAGGTGCAGACGCAGGAACTCGAACACTTCTCGACGCTGACCTTCACCCCGTACGTACAGCGGGCCGCCCTGGACGGTGTCGTCAACAAGGTGCTGCCGGGCGCGGTCAAGTCCGGCACCTCGGCGGGGAAGGTCGCCGATGAGCTGAACTCGCGTATGAACGAGCAGATCGCCAAGGGCAAGGAGCTCGTAAGGTGAGCACCGGTCAGCTCACCGGTCAGGCCGCCGGGCCGCGCGTGCCGTCCCCGTCCTCGGGGCCGGCCCCACGCCCGGCGCGCGGGCGGCGCTCACTCAGGGCACGCAGGGCCTGGGACTTCTACCTGTTCGCCGGCCCCTGGATGCTGGGCTTCCTGGCCCTGACGGCCTACCCGCTCGGGTACGCCCTGTGGCTGAGCTTCACCAACTCCGACGGGCTCTCCGACAACTCCCGCTTCGTCGGCCTGGACAACTACCGGGAGGTCTTCACCAACCCGGAGACGATCTCCTCGCTGGCCCGTACCGGGCTGTTCACCGCGATCACGGTGCCGCTGACGATCCTGGCGGGGCTGATCATGGCGGTGCTGGTGAACCGGCCGATCAAGGCCCGCGGCCTGTTCCGCACCCTGCTGTACCTGCCCGCCGTCGTCCCGCCGGTCGGTGCGGCCCTCGTCTTCAAGCTGATCTTCGACCGTGACTCGGGGGCGGCCAACGGCGCCCTGGACTCCCTCGGCGTCAACGGGGTGACCTGGCTGGTGGATCCGTACGCCCGCTACGTGTTGATCATGCTGACGATGTGGGCCGCGGGCAACGTCATGATCATCTCGCTGGCGGGACTCCAGGACATACCCAAAGAGGTGCACGAGGCGGCCCGAGTGGACGGGGCCAGCCCCTGGCAGTCCTTCACCCGCATCACCCTGCCACTGCTCTCTCCGGTGCTGTTCTTCCAGGTCATCACCGGGGTCATCGCGGCGCTGCAGAGCTTCGCACCGCTGCTGATCGCGCTCGATCCCACCCCCGCGGGGGTGGGGAACGTTCCCGAGAGCAACTACTTCTTCATGATCAACGTCTTCGCCGAGTACTTCGCCAACGGACGTTACGGCTACGCCTCCGCCATGCTGTGGGTGCTCTTCGTGATCATCATGGCCGTCACCTTCCTCCTCTTCAAGCTGAGCAAGGGCGCTGTCTTCTACTCCGTGGAACCGGAGCCGGCGAAGAACAAGCCCCGCACGATCGGAGGCAAGTGATGGTGTTCGCCCGGCGCAGCGCCGTCTACATGGTCCTGGTGGCGGTCCTCGTCCTCTTCCTCAGCCCCTTCGGCTGGCTGGTGATCACCGCGCTGAAGGACTCGTCCGAGCTGCGCGCCATGCCCATCCACTGGTGGCCGCACGACCCGAGCCTGGAAAACTTCAAGGACGCTCTGACCCACTTCCAGTACTTCGCGTACGCCCGCAACTCCCTGACGATCGCCACCATCTACTCGGTGCTGATCACGCTCGCCTCGGCCTGGGCCGGATACGGCTTCGCCCGGCTGGACGCGCCGGGAAAGCGGGTGATCTTCGGCGTACTGATGTCGACGATGATGCTGCCGCAGATCATCACCCTCATCCCCACCTATCTGCTGTTCGCCAAGATCAACCTGCTGAACACCTACATGCCGTGGGTGCTGTGGGGCCTGGCCGGCGCCCCCTTCCTCATCTTCCTGTTCCGGCAGTTCTTCTCCAACATGCCCAAGGAACTGGAGGAGGCCGCGATCGTCGACGGCTGCGGAAGCGTGCGCATCTTCTGGCGCATCTTCCTGCCGCAGTCCTGGCCGGTCATCGCCGCCAGCCTGATCATCTCCTTCAGTTGGAGCTGGGGCGATTACGTCGCCCCCGCCCTGCTGCTGGACTCCGACCGCACCACACTCACCGTCAAGCTCGCCACCGGCTACGTCAACGAACACGGTGCTCAGATGTCCAACCTCGTCGCCGCCGGCGCCGTGATGTACGTCGTGCCCGTGCTCGCGCTCTTCCTCATCATGCAGCGCGGCTTCGTCTCGGGCATCTCCACATCCGGGCTCAAGTAGCCAACGCCCCCGCTCATGGCAGGAGTTGGCGCGCGAGCGTGTCCGCTGCCACTGTGCTGGTGACCAGCCGCGGCCGGTCACCAGCAGGCCGTAGGTCTCCGGGCCGAGCACGGTCAGGGAGATGTCGGCCGCCGACTTCGGCGCGATGTTCGCACCCGCCCCGGGCCGGACCGCCACCGAACTGGTCCGGGTCTGCCGCCCAGGGGGAGTACTCGCCGCCGCCTCCGCACCCCCAACTACCCGCAGCTGCCCACCGGCGGGAGGGGCCGTGGGCCGGTGCGTCGTATGCCCGTCGCTTAGGTGCTGTCTCGGAGAACCAGGACCGTGTACCAGGCCAGGGCCGTATGCCCGGCCTGCGACGGGCTGACGCACCGGCCCACGGCCCCGACCCACCACCCACCCAGGGGCGCGGGGAACGGCGCGACCAGCCACCACGCACCCGCACCCGAAAACGAACCCAACCGCCCAACCGCCGGAGGCAACCCGCCCAACCGCCGGGCGGGTTCGCAGAAGGTGTCGATGCTGTCGGCGGTCAGCGGCCACCCGATACGGCCGGCACTCTCCGGCTCACCTGGAGTGAGTGCACACACGGTTTCCTCAACTTCCCCCGAATACAGCCACATTGACGACCGCTCACCCGATTGAAACATCAAGTACCTTTCCGGTGCCGGTTGTTCGAACCGGCATGCGCCTCGGGGGACCCGACCAGTCCCAGTGGAGGGAACCATGCACAACGGCCACAGACGGGCCGCCACCAGCCTTGTCACGGCGATCACCCTCGCCGTCACCGGACTCACCGGCACCGCGTACGGACACGGCGTCCCCGCCGCGGACGACGCCGTCGACAACGGTGCCGCCCATGACCACGACCACCAGCACGGCGGCGAGGAGGGGCACCTCCCGGCCACCGACAAGAACGTCCGCCTCATCAGCAAGCTGAAGCTGCCGAACGTCACCGAAGGCAAGATCGCCGATGTCGGCGTCTACAAGGGATACGCCTACCTCGCCTCCTGGGGCGGCGTGGGCTGCGACAACACCGGCGTACACGTCGTCGACATCCGCAAGCCCAGCAAACCGAAGGTCGCCGGGTTCATCCCGGCTCCGGCAGGCAGCGCCCCCGGCGAGGGCATCCAGACCGTCCGCCTCTCCACGCCCGCCTTCACCGGCGACGTCCTCGTCAGCAACAACGAGGTCTGCGGCGACGGCGGTGCCGGCGGCATGAACCTCTACGACGTCACCGACCCCGCCAAGCCCAAGGTGCTGGCCGAGGGCATCGGCGACTTCACGCTGGACGGCGAGCAGACCGAGAAGGCCAACGACATCCACAGCGTCTTCGCCTGGGACGCCGGCGACAAGGCGTACGCCGTGATCGTCGACAACCAGGAGGGCGCCAACACCGACTTCATGGACATCACCGACCCGGCGAACCCGCGACTCGTCGCGGAGTACGACCTGACGGAGACGTTCCCGCAGATCGTGCAGGCGGCGCCGGAGAACCTGGGGGAGATCTTCCTCCACGACATGGTGGTCAAGAAGATCCGCGGCCGCCAGGTGCTGCTGGCCTCGTACTGGGACGGCGGGTACATCACCGCGGATGTGACCGACCCGAAGAACATCACGTACCTCGGCGACACCGACTTCGCCGACCCCGACCCCGAGGCCGCCGAGAGCGGACTCGACGTGGCGCCCGAAGGCAACGCCCACCAGGCCGAGTTCACCCTCGACAACCGGTATGTCATCGCCGCCGACGAGGACTTCGCCCCGTACCAGGTCTCGGCCCGCAACACGGACGACGACACCACCGTCAACGCCGCCCAGGGCGTCGCCCTGGAAGAAGGGCAGACCGTCACCGGCGGCACCACGTACGTCGGTCGCGCCTGCAACGGTGGTCCGGCCGTCCCTCCGGGCGACCCCGCCGCCATGGACATCGCCGTCGTCGAACGTGGCTCCCACGTCGAAGGCGGCGTGTGCACCTACAGCGAGAAGGTCGCCAACATCGAGGCGGCGGGCGGCTACGACGCCGTCCTCGTCGTCAACCGCACCGGCGCCGACGCCTGCGACAGCCAGGCCGGCATGACCGTCGAGGGCACCCTGCCCACCTTCGGCGTAGCACCGCGCGGCCAGGGCTTCGCCGTCTTCGACCAGCCCTACAACAACGACGACTGCCTCGCCGGCACCGGCCCGGCCACCCTGCCGGTGGACATCGGCACCAAGGGCGACCGGCTCACCTTCTCCTCGTTCTTCGACGGCTGGGGCTACGCGCACCTGTACCGCAACGAGCGCGGGAAGATGACCGAGCTGGACACCTACGCCATCGACGAGGCGCACGACCCGGAGTACGCCACCGGCTTCGGCGACTTGTCGATCCACGAGGCCGCCGCCTCCCAGGTGCGGCCCGATCTCGCGTACTTCTCCTACTACGCGGGCGGCTTCCGCGTCGCGAAGGTCAAGCACAACAAGCTCGTGGAGGTCGGCCGCTTCATCGACGAAGAGGGCAGCAACTTCTGGGGCGTCCAGACCTTCCACCACTTCGGAAAGGAGTACGTCGCCGCCTCCGACCGCGACTACGGGCTCTACATCTTCCAGTACACCGGCCGCTGAATGTGATGCAGCAGAGTGGGCCCCGGAGCCGTTTCACCTCGGCTCCGGGCCCCACCCCCTGGTGGACTGGCCAGATACACGGGCTAAATGCACGGATTCCTGAATTCAGGAATCCCCGCGCTCAGTCCGTCAATCCGGCTGCGACCGTCGCGCCGAGCTCCCAGCACGCCTCGATGTCGGCCTTGCCCGGCTCGCCGGTGACGGTCACCGGCTCGGCCGCACGGCGCCAGCCGAGGCCCATCGTGATCGACTCGATCCCGCGCAGGGCCCCTGTCGTGTCACTCCCGCCGTGCACGTAGAAGCCGAACGGGCGACCACGTGTCGCGTCCAGGCACGGGTAGTACACCTGGTCGAAGAAATGCTTGAGGGCGCCGGACATGTAGCCGAGGTTCGCCGGAGTGCCGAGCAGATATCCGTCCGCGGCCAGTACGTCCGACGCCGTCGCGGACAGCGCGGCGAGCCGTACGACCCGTACGCCCTCGATCTCCGGTGCCGTCGCGCCGGACACGACGGCTTCGAACATCGCCTGGCAGTTGGGCGAAGGCGTGTGATGCACGATCAACAAGGTGGCCACGTTCCGAAACCCTGCCGTGCCGGCACATCCCTCTGCAAGCGGCGCCGCTGTCGGCCGTCATCTGGATCATTCTGGGTGCCGTTGACGGGTACTTACTTCGTACTGAACTTCAGTACGGCGCCGTCCTTGTTGACCGCGATGGCGTCGACGGTGGTCTCCTTGCCGTCCGCTGTGGAGAACGCGCCTCCCCCGCCGTCGCCGAACGACATATTGCTCACGAATCCCGAGGAATCGCTGTGCGTGACGGTGACCGTGGAGCCCTTCACGGTCACGTGCAGATTCCAGTCGCCGACCACGAAGTCCACCGGCTTGGTGACGAGGACCTCGCAGTCCCCGTCCTTGCAGGCTCCGGTGTCCCTGCCGTCCTTGGCCTTCGGCAGCGGGCCGGTCGAGGCCGGGCTCGGGGACGCGGGCTCGGGGGCGCTGGGTGACGGCTTGGCGGGCGGGACGCAGCGGGGCGCGAGCCCGTGGGCGGCCTTGAGCCTCGGTTCCTCGGCGACCACGGCCGGCAGTGCGGGTTTCGGCATCTTCAGGGCCTCGACCAGGCCGGCCAGGCGCTCGGCGCGGTCGATCTGCTCCTTCTCGGAGAGGCTGTAGAGAGTCATGGGGTCGGACAGCTTGTCGGCCTCCGCGGCGGCCTTGCCGACATCCTTGGCCAGCCGGTCGTGCAGCCGGTCTGCGGCGGTGATGCCCGTCTTCCGTACACTGTCGAGCCCCTGAGCGACCGTGTCGAGGGACGACGAGGTGCTCGACAGATAGCTCTGTGTCTCCATGTCGATCGGCATGATCACGTCTTCGGGGGGATCCGTGACGTCCTTGATGCCCTCGGCGCTCTCCTTCTTCAACGCCTCGAAACCGTCGGTGGACTCACACATTCCGTCGGCCCAGACGACGAGCGCACGGCTCGGTACCGGGCTCGCCGACTGCTTGGCCTCGGACGTGTCCTTGTCCGACGAACAACCGCCGACGGCCAGTACGCCCCCGACCACCACCGCCGCGACGCATTTCACTCGTGCGGGCAAGTCCATCCCCCTCACCTCTCACCAGTCCACTTCTTGCCGGTGTCCGCTTCCGAGGAGCTCACCATCGCCCTCCTCGACGTCGACGAGCACGGTAGGCCGTCCCTACGGGGACCCCTCCCGACGCTGGGTTCGTTGCCGGGTGCGGGTGCGCCCCTGGCCCCCGCTCAAGCTGCAGGCCACACCCTCCGAGCCGGCGAGGGCGGAGGGATCGCCTGACGGCGTGCGGTAACTGCTGTAAGGCCGCTCCTTGCCGCTGGCGCTCACGGCGGGGCGAGAGGGCTACCGGTGTTCTAGGGTGTGCGGTGTGGCCGTATCCGGCCCGCAGAACCCGGGAGCGGCCGGGAAGAGGTGAGGCGCCGATGAGCGGCGACGAGAGCCTTCAGCGCCGGCAGTCGCCGACGGCGTTCAGTCCGGCCGGGGATGCGGACGTGGTCGACATCGCCGGGCAGGTCGAACAACTCACCCGGGCTCAGGGACGCATGCAGGCGCTGCTGGACGCGGTGCTCGCGGTCGGCCGCGAGCTGGAGCTGCCGGTGGTGCTGCGGGAGATCGTGAGCGCCGCGATGCAGCTGGTGAACGCCCGCTACGGCGCCCTCGGCGTGTTCAACGAGGACCGTACGGGCCTCGAGGACTTCATCCCGCTGGGCCTGAGCGACACCGAGCACCAGGCCCTGGCCGACGTACACCCCCCGCACGGCCGCGGCCTGCTCGCCCACCTGATCGAGCAGCACGAACCGCTGCGCGTGGACGACGTACCGCACCATCCGGACGCGGTCGGCTTCCCCACCGGGCATCCGCCGATGCGGGCCCTGCTCGGGGTGGCGATCGGCGTGCACGGGCGCATCTACGGCAACCTGTACCTGACCGACCGGCGCGACGGCAAACCGTTCGACGACCAGGACGCGGCGGTCGTCCTCGCGCTGGCCGGGGCCGCCGGCATCGCCATCGAGAACGCCCGGCTGTATCAGCAGGTGCGTACCTCCGCCGAGCAGTTCCAGCGCCTGCTGCTGCCCACCCTGCCCGACCTGGCTCCGTTCACCGCGGCCGCGGTGTACCGGCCGGCGACCGCCCCCGACCACCACCTGGGCGGCGACTGGTACGACGCCCTGCTGCTCCCCGACGGCGCCTGCGCCGCGATCATCGGCGACGTGGTGGGCCACGACCTGACCGCGGCCGCCGCCATGGCGCAGACCCGCAACATGCTCCGCGCCCTGCTGTACGACCGGCGCACCCCGCCGAGCCTGGTCCTGGACCGGCTCGACGACACCCTGCACGCCATCACCGACGCCCCCGTCACCACCGCCTGCCTGGCCCGCATCGAACCCGGCGGCGACGGCTGGCGCCTGCACTGGTCGACGGCCGGCCACCTGCCGCCCATGCTCCTCTCTGCCGACGGCCGCACCCGCTACCTGCAGGCCGAACCCGGCGTGCCGCTGGGCGTCGACACCCGCCTGCCACGCCCCGACCACATCCACCCGCTGGCGCCCGGAGACACAGTGCTGCTGTTCACCGACGGCCTGGTCGAACACCCCGAGCACCCGCTGGATGCCGGACTGGACACGCTTGCCGTCACCGCCGCCGCCCACGTCGGGCTGCCCCTCGACGCACTCTGCTGCACGCTGGCCGACCAGAACCCCGGCGACGGCCACGACGACCTCGCTCTTCTCGCCGTGCGCACCCCCGCGCACCGGTCCCGGGAACGGTTCCTCAGCCGCCGGTCGTGAGTCAACTGGCCGGGGCCGGAATCCACATCCGTTGGGACTTCGCCCGTCCCGCGCCACGGCTGCACGACGTGGCCTACGCGCTGGAATACGTCGCCCCGTTCCGCGGCGACGCCGAATGCCTGCGCCGGCTGCACTACCCCGCGCCGCCGGACCGCCGCCGACGGCTGGAACTCTTCTGCACCGCCTACGGGATCGACTCGACCGAGGGGATCGTCGAGGCCGTCATCGCCAGACAGCGCGACAACGCCGACCTTGTACGCAGCCTTGCCGAGCAAGGGCACGAGCCCCAGGCCACGTGGGCATCCAATGGCTGCTGACCCAACTTGCCGACAGAATCACCTGGAGCCTGACCCACCGGCACCTGTTCGAGTAGCGATTCGCCCGTCACCGACCGTACTCCCGGCCCTTCAGCCCGCATATTCCATTGCGCGTGACGAGCCAAGGAGTTGAGAGTCGGCACGTGCATGATCTGACATTGACCGACGGCGCCATCACGCTGTCCCCCTGAACCTGGACGACGTCGACGACCATCTGGCGGGGGAGGACGAACTCCTGGTGCGTTGGCTCAACGGAGGGCCGGGAACCCGGGCAGACACCGAGGCATACATCCGCCACTGCATCGAACAGTGGGCAGACGGTGGACCGTTGCGGGCCTTCGGAGTGCGCGCAAGCACCCCTCCGGCCCTCGCCGGCACGACGAACGCCCAGGGGATGCGGCGATCAGCAGATCCGGTGGACCCGCTGGGTGTTCAGCTCGTAGCGGGCGCCGACTATGGCCAGGTCACCCGAGACCACCCTGGCAGCGAGGTCGGGCTCGGCGGCGAGCCGGGAGCGGACCATGCGTACGTTGGCGTTGATCGTCGCGTCGATGCGCGCGTCGCCCTCCTTGGTGTGGTCGATGGCCGGGGCTATCTGGTCGGCCAGGTACTGGATGTGGGCGGGCAGTTTCTCGCCGGTCTCGTCCGCCTCGACGGCGGCGGTCACGGCGCCGCACGACTGGTGCCCGAGCACCATGATCAGCGGCGTGCCCAGTTCGAGCGGCCCGTACGCGATGCTGCCGAGCACGGCCTCGTCCAGGACCTCGCCGGCGGACCGCACGATGAACAGATCGCCGAGGCCCTGGTCGAAGACCAGTTCCGGGGGTACGCGCGAGTCGATACAGCCGAGCACCACGGCGAACGGGTGCTGACCCGCCGTCAGGTCCTGCCGGACGGCGGGCGTCTCGTGGGGGTGCCGCTCGCAGTAGGTGCGCCAGCGGAGATTGCCCGCCGTGAGTTCCCGCAGGGCTTCCTCGGCGGTGGTCGGGCGGGGGCGAGTGCTGCCGGTGGGGGGCGTGGTGGCAGCGGCGGGCGCGCCGACGGCGAGACCGGCACCGATGGCAACGGTGCCGGTCAGCGCGGCGCGGAGCAGGGAGCGCCGGGCGGGGATCGCCGCCGCGACGGACGCAGCCGACGCACGGCCGACGGCTCTGTGGGGTGCAACGTCAGTGTTCACGGGGAAGAACGTACGTCCGGATCCGCGGAGAATCGTCCGCGTTGCTGAACCTTGGCGTGCGTTGAGTCAATCTTGAAGGTGGGCATTCCGGTTCTTGGAGGAAGATATTCCGAGCCATGACCAGCGCCCTTCGCGCAGGGTGAGCGAGCCCGGCCTGCTCGTGCCGGTTGTGGGACTGTCCCGCGGGGGCGCAGTCGGGCAGGCCGGACTGTCAGCGGCGTGCGGTCCCTGGTCTACGGGGGCAAGCTCTCGGGTGTACCGGCTGCGGCCTCGTCTCACCGAGGTCCGCCGTGGCGTCCACTCGGTCCGTACGTGGCGCTCGGGCAGGCCGGCTGTGCGCCTGCCGCAGGCCGCGCACTTACGGTAGGTCAGCGCCTCATGGACCAGCCACGTTTCTGGTTCTCCCGGGTCGTCGGCGTCGACCAGGCGCAGGCCTGCCTGCTTCTCCCCGGCTGTTGGCCGTTCATGGTGCGGGGCGAAGCGGTCCGAGACGACGCACCCGGGCCCCAGGATTCGCCCCGCGACCCGCGCGAGGCCCTTGGCGTCGGACTGGCCGGGCTCGGTGAGGTGCCGGCGACCGAACTCGCATTGGTTCACTCGCCTAGGTTATGGAGTGTCATCCGCCCAACTCGGGGAGTTCCGATGTCACTTGAGAGCCCGCTCATCAACAGCAGCGTGCCGCACTCCGCCCGGATCTGGAACTACTGGCTCGGCGGGAAGGACTGCTACGAGATCGACCGGGAAGTCGGCGACCAGATCGCGGGCACCAACCCGGCGATCCTCGACATCGCCGTGGCGCAGCGGGCGTTTCTCGTCCGGGCGGTGGAGTACCTCGTCGGCGAGGCCGGCATCCGCCAGTTCCTGGACGTGGGTACCGGCCTGCCCACCGCGAACAACACCCACGAAGTCGCCCAGCGGCTGATCCCCGAGACCCGGATCGTCTACGTCGATCACGATCCGGTCGTCCTGTCCCACGCCGAGGCGCTGCTCACCAGCACGCCCGAAGGAGCCACGGACTACATCGACGCCGACCTGCGCGATCCCACCGTCGTCCTGGAACAGGCCGCCAAGACACTGGATTTCACCCAGCCGGTCGCGCTGATACTGCTGGGGATCACCGCCCACATCACCGACGACACCGTCTATGACATCGTCGGCCTCCTCATGGACGCTCTGCCCTCCGGCAGCTACCTCGTGCTCTGCGACGACACCGAAGTACTCAACCCGCAGCAGATGCGCGAGATGATCGAGCAGTGGAATGAGGCGAGCGACAACCCCCGCATCAACCGCAGCCCGGAAGAACTCGCCCGGTTCTTCGAGGGCCTGGAACTGCTGGAGCCCGGCCTGGTCTCCGTCTCCCGGTGGCGCCCCAGCCAGTCCGGAGAACAAGCGCCCGCCGAGGTCGACGACTTCGGCGGTGTGGCGCGCAAGCAGTAGTCAGTCGTCCCTACTCCATGGGGTACACCGGGGTACACCGGACAGGCGTTGAGCCTGGGCCGGCGCGACGGGCTGCTGCAGGCCGGCCGCAGGAACGACACCGTGCGGCGACTCTACTTCGCCGGGCGCACCGCGGCCGCGGTCAAGGAGCGAGTCTGTCGCTACGCGAAGTTCGGCGCCCGCACCGCCACGTACGCCTGGCTGCGGGGCTCGAAGTGACCGAGCAGCCGGATCCCGCGGACGAGTTCACCACGCACAGGGCCCTGCTGTTCTCGATCGCCTACGAGATCCTCGGGTCGGTGGCCGACGCCGAAGACGTCCTGCAGGACAGCTACCTGCGGTGGCGGTCGGTGAACCACACCTCGGTGGACAACGCGCGGGCCTATCTGGCGCAGATCGTCACCCGGCAGGCGCTCAGCGTACTGCGGTCGGCCGTCCGCCGCCGGGAGCAGTACGTGGGGCCGTGGCTGCCCGAGCCGCTGGCGTGCGACGCTGTCGGCGCGGCACCCGACGGCATCGACCATGTGCTCACCGGCGAGGCCGTGACCACCGCGATGCTGCTGGTCCTGGAGGCCCTGACCCCTGCCCAGCGCGCGGTGTTCGTGTTGCGCGAGGTGTTCGGCTTCGACTACGCGGAGATCGCCGCCGCGGTGGGCAAGTCCGACGCTGCGGTGCGGCAGTTGAACCAGCGCGCCCGCAACAGCGTGCGCGCGAGGCGCCACACCGCAGTCGCCACCCCTGCTGAGGCACGGCCGGTCGCCGAGGCGTTGGGGCGCAAGCTGGCTGCTCCTGTCGTGTCCGTGGACCCGATCGAGGCGGCGATGTGGCGTGCGGGGGTGGCCCGTGACCAGCCCACGGGCCTGGCGGCGTATGTCGTGGCCGAGGCTGTGGCCGATGGTGTGCTCGGCATGGGCCAGACCGTGATCGTCGATGCGGTCAACGCCGTGGAGGCGGCGCGGGGACAGTGTCGGTCGCTGGCGGATCGTCATGGTGTGCCGGTGGTGTTCATCGAGGTGGTGTGTTCGGATCCGGTGGTGCACCGCCGTCGGTTGGAGAACCGGTCCCGGGGATCGAGAGCTTCGCTGAGCCGACGTGGGAGGTGGTGGAACGTCTGCGGGAGGAGTTCGTACGGGGACGGGAACGGGGGCGTCCCGAAGGGGTGGCGGTTGAACTACCGTCTGGGGGTGCTCGGGTTATGGGCGGTTGAACCGGTGAGCGGTTGAGTGCGTTGCAGGAGACACAGCGTCGCAGCGGCGGCTTACGAGGGAGCTCTCCAGCTAGGAAACCAGGTCGGACGGGACATCGAGGGTGGCGCGACAGGTGACCACGAAGCTCCTTGCTCCGGGCGGTAGTTGACACCATCGCAACGGGCAAGGAGTTTCGTGCGTCACGGCTCCCTCGTCACCCGATCCGGGCCCAACCGGAGGAGCTCATTGATCAGATGCCCTCTTATAGGCAGGTGGGCCGGGTGCGTGGCCGGCCGACAGATGACCGTCAAGGCCGGGTCATCTTTTGGCCGACCTGGTCGAGCCTGCGTATTCGGTGGGTGTTCGGCCGTACTGCTTCTTGAAGGCGCGGATGAAGTGGCTGCTGTCGGCGAAGTGCCAGTGGGCGGCAAGTTCGGAGACGCTCAGCCGTCCGGACGGGGCGGAGAGCGCGAGGCGGGCTTCTTCCAGCCGCCGTTGGCGGATGTAGGCGGCCACCGACTCTCCCGCCGCGGCGAACGCTCGCTGCAACGTGCGTACGGAGACGTTGAGTTGACGCGCCAGCATCGCCGGATACAGTTCGGGATCGGCGAGATGGCTGTTGGCGAGGTCCTTCGCGGCCTTGGCGAGCGCGGGAGCCAGCAGGGGTTCTGTGTCGTCGAACCGACGTACGACCACAGCCTTGGCCAGCTCGATCAGGGTGCTGTGAGCGGCGTGCACACCGGCCGGGCCGAGGTCGGCAATGGTTGCGTGGACCATCTCCGTGTGGGCCACCAGCAGGCGCACCTCGGCCGAGTTCGCCGGCCCGGTGATGATCCGGTTCCCGAGCACGGGGCTGAGCATTGCGGCGGGCAGAGCGAAGATCTTCGTCGTCGTGTGCGGCGCCGTCTCGAACTGCGTGGGCCGTCCGAAGTGCCGGAGGCGGAACTGCCCGGCCGAAACCGTGTGTTCGCCGCGATTGGGCGGGTCATCCAACGTCCATGTGCCGCGCCGCACTACGTGCATCACCACCGCATCGTGATCGTCACCCGGGGTGCCCGCGAGGGCCGACGCGCTGCGGACATCGGCGAACCTCACGTCGCGCACCTTGGCGGCGCGGCCCTTGACCCGGAGGTCACCGATCGTGGCCGGACTGAAGGTCGGCAGTTGGAAGACATCGCCGATCTGCGTCTCCCATACGTGCCGTAAGGCGTCGAACCCGCGCGGCCCGGCGCCCGCGATGGTGGAGTCCAGTAAGAACGCCCCGCGCGACCCCTCGGCCTCCGGTGCAGCGTTGTTCATCGTCTACCTCCATGCGCTGCTCCAACGCTGTCTCGTGGCGCGGATGTTCCGTACGGATGCCGCTGTGGTTCAAGGGCGCGCCGCGCCGACCTTCCTAAGCTTCGGCGGGAGGAGCAAACCCAGGGCGGTTCCGGGCGCGGTTCACACAAATGAGGACAAACCTTGTGTGCCCCGCGGCATCGCCGCCGCCCGACCATCGACTGTTCGATCCGTCCGTTGTCACCGACGGACTTCAAGAGGAGAGCGCTGATGAACCCGCCGATGCCGAAGCCGACAGACGTCATGTTGCAGATGACGGGAGGCTTTCAGGTCTCCCAGGCCGTCTACGTCGTGGCCAAGCTGGACCTGCCGACGATGTTGGACGAGGCCGGGGGCCCGCTGGCGGTGAGCGAACTGGCGGAGAGGTCGGGCGCGCAGATCGAGCCCCTGCGCCGGCTGCTGCGCACGCTCGCCTCGATGGGGTTGTTCGTCCTCGACGGCGATCGGGTGTCCCTGACGCCCCTGGGGGCGACGTTGTCCCGCAACGCCGACGATTCGGTGCACGCGGTGGCGCTCATGTGGATGGAGACCCACTACGCCCCGTTCGGTGATCTGCTGCAGACGCTCAGGACGGGCGAGCCCGCTGCGACGCACTACCTCGGTCAGCCCTTCTTCGACTGGCTGACCGAGAGTCCGGACCGAACGCGGCAGTTCAGCGATGCGATGGCCGCGGTCACCAACGGCTTTCGCGCCGGCATGCTCGACGCCTACGCGCTGCCCGCCGGTGAGCTCGTCGCCGACATCGGGGGAGCCGACGGCAGCGTCCTGGTCGAACTCATCAAGGATCTGCCCGACCGCCGGGGGATCGTCTTCGACCTCCCCGCGATGACGCCGGCGGCGCGGTCCAACATCGCCGCCCGGGGGCTCGACGGCCGGGTCGAGGTCGTCGCCGGTGACTTCTTCGACAGCGTGCCCTTCGCGGACATCTACGTACTCAGCTACATCCTTCACGACTGGGACGACGCCGCCGCCGTCAGCCTGCTCCAGTCAGCGGCCAAGGCGGGTGGGCCGGGTGCTCGGGTGCTGGTCTTCGAGGCTGTGATGCCGGACGGCGACGAGCCGCACGTGGCCAAGACGATCGACCTCACCATGCTCGCCATGGGCTCCGGGAAGGAACGCACCCGGGCGGAGTACGAGTCGCTGCTGAACGCCGCCGGTATCAGCATCGACAGGGTCGTACCGACGTCGATTCCCTACTCGATCATCGAAGCGACGGTCGACTGAGCGATCGCAGCCGGGGCGCGGCGGCGCCCTGGCTGACGTAGCGCCAGGCGGTCAGCCCTTGAGCATGATGGGCCGACGGAAACTCGCGTAGGTGTACTTGCCGGTGATGCGAAGCTCCTCGTCGAAGTGGAAGATGTCGGTTCCTTCCCAGCGCATCCGGCTGCCGTAGCGGGCGCGGAGGGCCCAGCGCAGCACCGAGGTGGTGCCGCGGGTGTGCTGGGGCGCCAGGTCGAGGCGGCAGGTCCAGCGGATGGCCGCGCGACGCTGCGGTTCGTCGATGAGCCGGTCGTGTTCGTCGAAGGTGACCAGGCCGAACTTCCCCGAGAAGATCGGCACGAACGCGGCGCGGATCTGTGCGGGTCCGCGGTGGGTGGTGCCGTCGCCGGGAAGGTACTCGGCGTCCTCGGCGAAGAAGGACATGGCGAGGTCGAGGTCCTGGACGTTGAAGCTGTCGACGAAGCGGTCGATGGTCTCGGTGATGGGCCCCCTGGGCTTCGCGTTCACGGTCACCACGGGACGACGCCGTCGGCACCGAGAAACTGTCCGGTCGGGCCGTCCGGGCCAAGGAGAGCAACCCTGGCGACGATCGCGGCTGCTCGGGCTACCGGCTGGCCCACTTGACCACCCATCATGTCGGTTGCGGTCAAACCCGGGTCGACGCAATTGATCCGCACAGCGGGGTATGCCTTGGCGTACTGGACGGTGAACATGTTGAGAGCCGCCTTGGAAGCGCGGTACACATCCTGCGGGTAGGCGGTGAATTCGTCGTTCGGATCGGCCGATTTGGCCAACGAGCCAATGCTGCTGGTCACGTTGACCACCGTCGGCTGCGCCGACTCCGCCAGGAGAGGCAGAAAGGCCGTCGTGACGCGGACGACACCGAAGACATTCGTGTCGAAAACCTGGTGCACGAGGTCGGACGTGAGGTCTCCGATGTGCGTCGGCGGCTCCAGCAGGCCCGCGTTGTTGACCAGTACGTCCAGTTGGCCGATGGTTGCGGCGGCAGCTTGGGCAGAGGCGTCGTCGGTGACGTCGAGCAATACGAATTTCCCGCCCAGCTCGCCGGCGGCGCGCTCCCCTCGGGCCTTGTCCCGACAGCCCAGCCACACAGTGTGACCCTCGGCGATGAGTGCTCGGGCCGTCTCGTAGCCAATGCCCCGATTGGCACCGGTAATGAGAATTTTTGACATGTCATTTTCCTGAAATTCATCGACTCGATTACAGAGTCGCTCATCTCCTCAGAGGGCGTCCCTTGGGGAGTAATTGATTACGGCGCCGACCGCCTCTTGAACGTCGGAGGCAGCGGTCATGCAGGACAGCAACTGGACGCCACCCGCAGTCCGGTTGGTCAGATGGCCTCGAGTTCCATGGCGTAGTAGCCGCCGCCAACGGGGTACGTTCTGCCGCGGCGCCAGCAGGTCGCAGCGAAGAGAGCGTCGAACTCGTCCAGGTCTCGTTCGATGCCGCCCGTGACGCAGAGCATGGTCACGTCCGCAATGGTGGCGAAGTCGGGCTTGCCGATCTCGTGGTCGACGAGCATTTCCACGACCAGGGCGCGCCCGCCTTCGCGCGCCGCAGAGCGGCAGTTGCGCAGGATCGTCGTACAGCGCTCGTCGTCCCAGTCGTGGAGCACGGTCTTGAGGAGGTAGAGATCCGCGCTGGGTACCTCATGGAAGAAGTCGCCCGGCACACCGGAGAAACGGTCGGACAGACCCCGCCGTCCGGCCTGCCGGATCGCATCATCGACGGCGTGCGGCAGGTCGAGTACCTGGCCGTGCAGAGCGGGATTGGCCTCCATGAGTCCCAGGACGAGGTGTCCGTCCCCGCCACCGACGTCGATCGCGGTGGACATGCCCTTGGTGTCGGCCTCGGCCATGATGCCCTGGGTCACCATGCCGGCCAAGTCGCGCATGGACTCGGCGAACAGTCTGGCTTTATCGGCTTTCTCCGGCCGCGCGTAGTAGTCGAAGACGTCCGCGCCCAATGCCTTCTTCGCCTGGCTCGCGCCCTGCCTCACTGCCTCGGGGAACAGGCTCCAGGGCTGCCAGTGCGACTCCCCGGCCTGGATCAGCACCAAGGAGCGCAGGGAGCCCGGCACACCGGTACGCAGCAGTTGCCCCCGCCCGGTCAGGCCGAAGCGCCCCGACCCTTCGTAGCTGAGCACTCCCAGTGAAGCGGCCGCACGCATCAGACGGAAGGTGGCCCGTTCATGGCTGCCTTCGCGCGCGGCCACCTCCCTTGCCGTGCGTGCTCCATCGGCAAGGTGGTCGGCGATGTTGAGTTCGGCAACCGCGTGCAGTGTCTGGAGGATCGCGCCGCCGGCGATCATCTGCATCAGGTTTGCGACATCAGCTGCCGGGTCGTCGGCGCCCTCGTCCGTTGCGTGTGTCGTGGTCGTTTCGGTCATGAAAGTAGGACCTCGTTACCTCTCGTGTTGCAGAGGCCTGTAATTTTCTTTTGGTTGGTGTGGGGGCGCTTGTATCTGAGTGACACACCGATGGGACTTCCGTGCCTTACGGAAGAGGGCGACGGCGAGAGAGTCATGACGGGGAACCGGCTGGGGAGGACGTTCAGGGCAGACGTCACGAAGCCGAGAACAGCCAGAAACGGATTCGACGTCTTCCGGCAGGAGTGGGAGACACAAACGGGCCAAGCGTTACCCCTGCCCTCCTTCGACGTCGGCGAGTCCGGCGATTTCCGGATCAACGTCCAGGCCGCCAACTTGCACGATGCAGTGATCGCGGACGTCTACAGCGAGCGCTTCCTCGGGCGTCCCGCGGCGGCCCGCGAATGCGGCGACCGGGTGCTCGTGCACCTGATGCGGCACGGCTCCTGGCGCTTCGCCGCACTTGACGGACGGAGTGAAAGCGTCACGGTTCCGGCCGGGTCCTTCATTGCCCGTCACAACAACCCACCCTCGTTGTTCGACGTGGTGCCCGGGGCCCGGGCGACGGTACTGATCCTGCCCACCGCAGTGCTCGAGCGGACAACCCGCGGCAGGCAGATCGTCGGTTCGACCCGTTCGAGCGAGATGCGCATTCTCATGGCCCACGCGAGCATGGTCCGCGAGACCGTGCGCGGCCTCACCGGGGCAGGCGTCCACGGCGCACGCGACGCCCTGCTCGAACTCGCCAGAGCCGCTGTGCGACACGAGTTCGACGACGCCGAGCCCCAGCTGGCTCCCGCACTCGCCCGCGCCGCGATGGATCTCGCGGACGAGCACCTCACGGACCCCGACCTTTCGCCTCGGTGGCTGGCACGCCAACTGAACGTCTCTGTGCGCACATTGCACCGCGCGTTCGGCACAGCCGAAGAGTCGGTGGCGGCCTACATCCGCCGCAGACGACTGGAACGCGCACGGCACGAACTGCTCACCCCATGGGGCAGGCCGACCATCGCGGAAGCCGCAGCGCGCTGGCACTTCTCCGACAGCAGCCATTTCATCCGGGCTTTCAAGAAGCAGTACGGGGAGACGCCCACCCGGATGATGGCCGCCTTCGACGAACATCGGCGGCAGCCCCCATCCGTTTGATCTCCGCGTCAACGTCCTCGCCCGGAGCCACGCGACCAGTTGATCGCGATGGATGTCGCCCGCGGGTCAGATCTGGTTCTCGCCGCCGTCGATGTACAGGTTGGCCCGGCACACCCGGACCAACGACCAGCCGATCGGAATGAAACCGCCCAGGGCACAGGTCAGGGGTTCCAGAAGACCGAGGTGAACGCGCGGTCGAAGCGCCGCGCGGCCAGGTCCTCGCGCTGGATCACCCAGTGGACGGTGGCGCTCTCCCAGCCTTGTACGTCCATGCCGGCATGCCAGTCGGCCAGGAGCACCCAGTCCGAGACGTCACCCGAAACCGGTCCGTCCCACCGGCCCGCTTCCGCCGCCTTCATGGCCCTGGACACGGCAACGGCGACCGGGTCGGTGTAGACGGCCTCCTCATCGGCGTATCCCCCGATCTGCAGAGGCCCCTCGGGGGCGATGTCGTCATGGGTGCTCTCCCAGACCGCGACGAGTTCCTCGGAGCGGGGATGCCCGGGAAGCGGCCCGCTGCCCGGCGTGCCGAGGAGTTCGACCGCCTGGTGGTAGGGCAGCGACACGCTGGTCGTCGCCCGCAGCGGACCCTGCGGGAACGCCTCGAACATCGCCTCGTCATCCTCGAAGTCGAAGGAGTTCCAGGCGTGCCTGTCCCGTTCCGCCACGGCCGAGCCGACGGGGACGTACACCACACTGCCCATGGTTTCGGGATCGTCGGCGGTCTCGGGGAAGGCGAACAGCAGCAGGTGGCCGTCGGGAGGCAGGGGCAGGTCCGTCGCGTCGGCGGGCAGGGCCGCGAGGTCGATGGAGGCGACGAAGGGGTGGGCGGGGTCCGGGGTATCGGCCGGAAGCAGGAGCGGACCGCCAAATTGGCCCACGACCGGCCCGTCCCCGTCCCGCGTCAGCGTCGCACAGGGGCGGGCGGTGGCCAGCCATCGCTCTACGTCGTCGGCTGGTATGCCCCGCGCGATCGCCTTGTCACGGAAGGGACTTAACCGGTCCCGCATGTCAGGAGTCATGGGCAAACCGTAGAGGGAGGGACTGACACAGCGGCGTCGAAGCCGTGGCGCTCCGCTGAGGGCGCGGTTTTTGGGTGCGGGTGCGTTGTGGCTGCTCGCGCCGTTCCCCGCGGGGTGCCTCCGGCGGTGGGGCGGCTGCGGGTGCGTGGTGGCTGGTCGCGCCGTTCCCCGCGCCCCTGGGGTGCGTGGTGGGTCGGGGCCGTGGGCCGGTGCGTCAGCCCGTCGCAGGCCGGGCATACGGCCCGGTGTTGGTACACGGTCCTGGTTCTCCGAGACCGAACCTAAGCGACGGGCATACGACGCACCGGCCCACGGCCCCTCCCGCCGGTGGGCAAGTGCGGGCACGTTGTGGCTGGCGGCTCCAGGGACGCGCCCTTTAGGGGCGCGGGGAACTGCGCGACCAGCCACGACGGACCGGCAGTCGCCCATGAACCGAACCCACCACTGCCGGAGGCGCCGGGCGGGGTGTGGCCGGGGCCACGCCTCGCGCGGTTGCGGACTGAACGCGCTCGGTGAAGCTCTGGCGCGGATGTCGGTACCCGTGCACGCGGGTTCACCGGTACGCGCGCAGGAACGCGTCGGCGATGACGGCCGCAATCGTCGGCTCCATGGCCTCGGTGTCCTCGCGGCCTTGAGTTCGTCCAGCGCGAGGCCGATTGTCAGAGCGATGAAGTGCCGAGCCGCAAGTCCGGGGTCCGCGGCTCGGATCTCGCCGTTCGCAGCCAGTGCGGCGAACCGCTCCTCCAGCATCCACTCGGGAAGCCCGCCTGCACACGAACGACGGCCCCTACGCCCATACCCACGCCGCACACAACGCGTGGACGCGGGTGTGGCAGGAGATCGGCAACGACCCCGAGAACCAGGTGCTGATCATCACCGGCACTGGCGACAAGGGGCACAATCCCCGGCCCGCCTCCGAGTTGGACCCCGATCACACCTACCAACGGATGATGGACGGGTGGAAGCTCATCGAGAGCTTCGTCACCAACATCGACATCCCGACGATCGCGGTCGTCAACGGCCCGGGCGTGCACACCGAGTTCGCCATGATGAGCGACGTCACCTTCGCGGCGCCGGACGCCGACTTCATGGACCCGCACTTCTGGCTGGGCTCACCACCCGGCGACGGCCAAGGCATGGCCCTGGAAGCTCTGATGGGACCCAAACGCGCCGCCTACTACATCTGCGCGGCCAAGTCGATTCCGGCGGTCAAGGCCCTGGAGTGGGGAATCATCAGCGACATGCTCCCGCGCGAGCAGCTCCTCGACCGCGCCTGGGACCTCGCACGGCTCATCATGAAGCGACCGCGCTACACCCGGTGGGCCACCCACAACATCCTGTCCCGGCACTGGAAGAAGGCGGTGACCGAGGACTTCGGCTTCCACATGGCACACCAGATGCCGGCCAACATCGCCAGCAAGTCCCTGGTGCCCAATCCGGACCTGCTCGCCGACTCCGAAGCGCGCAAGCTGTTGTGACCCCACCCCGACAGGTGGGCCCCGGACCGCAACCTCCAGCCCTGACTGCCCCGTCGGCGTCGTGCCGACCCGGCGGGGCATGTCCTACGCCAACCTCGAGATCGCCCGCTGACAGATGATCTACAGCCCAGACAGCCCGCCACGACCAGCACGATTACCAGGAAGAGCCATCACACCAGCCCCACGACCAGCAACTTCAGGCTGAAACGCGCTCACCGTTGTCGACCCGCCGGCGCCCCGCCCACCCCGCCGTCAGGACCCTCCCGCGAGGTGCGCCCGAGCATCCTGGACCTGCCGCGGCGGCTACCGCACGCCGCGGCACTCGTACTGTCCGCGACCTATGAGGTGATCGCCCACAACGACCTGGCGGCCGCCCTCCTGGAAGACTTCTCCGCCCTACCCCGGCACGAGCGCAACTTCCTGCGCCGTACCTTCCTCGATTCGCGAGTGGGGGAGCGGCAGTGGTACAGCCGGTCCGGCATGGAGATCTTCGGCCGTACCGCGGCCCGGCATCTGCGGGCCGCCGCTGCCCGTTACCCCGACGACCCCGAAGTAGCCACGCTGGTAAACGACCTGCTCACTGGCAGCGCGGAGTTCGCCCGGCTGTGGGCCGCCTACGACATTCGGCACACAGCGCATGGACGTACCCGGCTGACCGCAGCCTCCAGCCTTCCGATGGTCGGTCGCTACTGGCCGTTCGATCCTCCTCACGGGCCTTTTCGGTTGCTCGGGCGAAATCAGTTGGCGGGCTTGCCGAACCAGCGGGAGAGGTGGTCGTCCAGGTCCTGCTGATCGTCGCCGATCCAGGCGACGTGGCCGTCGGGGCGTAGCAGGACGCAGGGAACATCCAGTGCCGCAGTGGGGTCCGCGAGGTGATCGACCCGGTCTGACCAGCCGCCGACGGTCAGGCGTTCGGTGCGGTCCAGCAGCAGGCCGCGGCCGCGATGCAGCAGACCGTAGAGGTGGCCCTGTTTCACTTCGATGTCGCGCAGGCGGCGGCCGAGCAGGTCGGGGCCTTCGCCGAAGTCGTAGCGGATGCCGATCGCGGTGATCTTCTCGATCAGATAGCGGTTCACCTCGTCGAAGTCCATCAGTTCGGTGAGCAGCCTGCGCACGGCCTGCGGCCCCGGTTCGGTGGAGTGCAGTTCCATCTGGGCGCGGGTGTTGTCCAGCACGTCCTCGGCGACCGGATGGCGTTCGGCCTGGTAGGTGTCCAGCAGTGTTACCGGCGCCCAGCCGCGGATCTGTGCGGCCAGTTTCCAGCCGAGGTTGAATGCGTCCTGAACGCCCAGGTTGAGGCCCTGTCCGCCGGTGGGTGGATGGATGTGTGCCGCATCGCCGGCCAGCAGCACCCGCCCGACCCGATAGCGTTCGGCCAGCCGGGTGGCATCCCCGAAGCGGGACAACCAGCGCGGGGAGTGCACGCCGAAATCGGTTCCGGCGATGGTGCGCAGCTGTTGTTTGAAATCCTCGAGGGTGGGTGGTTCCGCGCGATCGCTGACTCCCGCGGCGGGGACTACGACGCTGTAGACCCCTTCGCCGAAGGGCCGAAGCCAGAATCGCTGATGGGTCTCGCGGATTCCGGTCATCTTGGCGGCGATCTCCTCCTGCGGCACACCCATTTCCATCTCGCCCATCAGCGTCTCGGTCCGCGAGGGCTCGCCGGGGAAGCCGACGCCGAGCAGTTTGCGCACCGTACTGCGCCCGCCGTCACAGGCGACGAGATAGCGCGAACGCAGCTGTTCCCCGTCGGCCAGCTCGACGGTCACACCCTCGTCGTCCTGCTCGAAATCGGTGACCGCGCGACCGCGCCGGACCTGCGCACCCAGTTCGATCGCATGCTCTTCGAGCAGGTCAACGATGACCGGCTGCGGGATGCCTAGAAGATAGGCGTACGCGGAATCCAGGCCCTGGGGCGCGGGTTTGGGGATGGCGGCGAAGAAACCGCCGGCCGGACGCTGTCTTCCGTGTTCGAGAATGCGATCCAGCAGTCCGCGCATTGCCATCAGCTCGATGCTGCGAATATGCAGACCGACGATGCGGACGAACGACACGGGCTCGGTTTCCTTCTCCAGAACGAGTACCCGCACATCGTGCAGCCGGAGTTCGGCGGCCAGCATCGCGCCGGTCGGCCCGCACCCGGCAATGATCACGTCGAACATGAGGGGCGCACGATCGGCGCCGGAGGCCGACGACCGGAGTCCGGGGACGTCGCCCACGGTGAAGTCGTGCTCGACCGTATCGTTCGACGACGGCTCGGCGGTGAACTGCGGAGAGTGCATAGGTGTTGCCTTTCGGGAGTGCCTTGTTGGCGAGGCGCTCCCGGCGACACCTACGTCAATCGCCGGCCGTGACGGGAAGGGGGAGCACCCACATCGCTACAGCGTTCATGGGTCTCACCTCCTCGGGCGGTGTCGCGGTCCACTGCAAGCTACAAGCCCGAGCATCATCCCGTCCATTCCTTTCCCAGCCACGTGATCACGACTCCGAACGGGCCCGTGCGGTTGCAGGGCGAATCCGGCGTGGCGGCCCGGCTGGTCCCGGTCACGGTCGACATCTGGCCGTACTGCTGGCGGATCAGGTCTCAAAGGTTCTCGCGGGTGGCCACCGAGGGGAACTCGGCGATGAAGTCCGTGTCGAACTCGGCGTACTTCAGTAGGTGTTTTGTTCCCTGGCCGCGAGGTGGGTACGGCTGGATGATCTGGGCTGTCCCAGGCACGACGCTCGTCGGGGGCGGGGTCGTTGACCACGCGAAGTTTCTCCGCGATCAGTGCCGTGGGGCGGCGGGTCGTGTCATAGGGCTCCCAGCCGGGCGTGCCCTCCTGGGCGAAGGACACCCACGCCTCGTGTGCTGCGGCGGCTGCCGTCGGCGAGCGATGGCCCTCGGTGGCGATCAACCGCGCACGTTCGCCTGTGGCCCGCACCCGGGTGCGGGCCACAGGCGGTCCGTTTCCGTCAGCGGATCCCGCGCGAGACCAGCAGGCCGCACGCCTCCGTCACGCTCTCGCACGCGGCGTTGCCCGCGGCCAGTACGGCACGGGTGCCGGGAATGCCTTCGATGCCGAAGACCGAGCTGTCCCAGCTCGTCGAGGTGAGTTCCGCCGGAAGTTCCTCGTCGGTCCAGGTGGTGCCGTCCCAGCGGGAGAGCAGCGAGTGGCTGCCGCCCTGGGGCAGCCAGCCCGCGACCCACACGTTCCCCGAGGCGTCCGCGCCCGCGGCGTTCACTTCGTCGACCCCGGGGGCGGGTAGCTGCTGCCACCTGCGGCCGTCCCAGCGCGCGGAGAGCAGCCCGCTCGGCACCTGTGGATCGTTGGTCTTGCCGAGCACATGAACCGTTCCGCGCCTGGTCGACACGATGTGGTTGGCCACCCAGCCGGGGCCGTACTCGTACGGGGCGGGGACGGCCTGCACCGTCCAGCGGCGGCCGTCGAAGTGGTAGAGCAGGGGCCTGACGACGCCGTCCGTCTCGCTGTGCGCGCTGACCCACACGTCGTCGGGTCCGGTACCTGTGATGGCAAAGGGCTCCACCGGACTGCCGTCCGGTGCCTGCGGCAGTGCCGTACGGCTCCACTTGCGGCCGTTCCAGTGCTCCAGTTGCCCGGAGTACGCCTTGGCGGGGTCCGCTGTCGGGTTCCAGTCCATGGTGGTCAGCCACACGGAGTCCGCGCCCACCGGCTTCAGGTTCAGGACGAAACGGATGAAGCCCTCGGCGGGTCCCGGGCGCGACACCGGCTTCCCGATCGGTCACGTCCGCCGCGACGTCGCCGACGTCGGTCCGGGCACCGCTGCTGATGCGCTGCGCCTCCGCGGCGGCGAGGGCGTACTGGCGGCTGTCCCGGCGACGCAGCTCGCGCACCAGGTTGCGAGCCACTCCCAGGAGCCAGGGCAGCGCGGGTTGCGAAATGTCCCGCACCCGCCGCCAGGCCACGGCGAATGTCTCGCTGGTGATGTCCTCTCCTACCTGCCGTCCCACCAGGCTCGTGGTGTAGGCGAGGACGCGCGGATAGCACTCCTCGTAGATGTCCCGGAAACGTTGGGCATGTGTCATGCGCCGTCCCCACATATCGGCTCTCTCACCAAGCAATGCGCGCAGCGGCCCACTTCTTACAGGGGGAGCCGAAATCCATGCGCTGTGGCCCACATCATGCTTCGGTGTTCCGGCACGGGAATCCGCCCTGGGGGCGGGCGTTGGTGGATCGGGAGTCGTTCCTGCCCCGGCCGTGGACGGTTGCTGTCGCACGGTGCAGCACGCAGCAGATCACATCCGTGGTGGATGGTCCTGGACGAGGCGGTGCTGAGGCGTCCCGTCGGCGGACGGGACGTCATGGGCGACCGGTTGGCCGGCTCGCCAGCCGCCTTCCGCAGAGAACCGGCCCGCGCCAGGTCGTGCAGCCTCGCCGGCGCGGATGGGCCGCTACGTGCCCCGTGGGCCGTAGTGGTCCAGGAACATGTCGACGCCACCGGTGATGAGGCGATCCGTCAGATCCTCGTCGATATGTGTGCCGTAGGAGCTGAAGACCATGTGGGGGAAGACCAGGAGCCCGTAGAACTGGATGATTGCCACCTGCAGGTCGGGGATCTCCAGTCGACCTTGCTCGGTGAGGGCACGCAGGGCGTTCGCGACGGCGGGGTGGTGGCTCTCGGTGGCGCGGTGTCTCCAGGCTTCGCCCAGCTCGGGGAAGCGGTGGAGCTCGGCGGCGACGAGGTTGCGCAGAGCGGTGACCTCGTGGTTGGTGCGGACGGCGTGGACCCAGGCGCCGGCCGCCTCGATGAGGGCGGCCCGCAGGTTCTCGGCCTCGGTCAATCCCTCCAGCGCGGCCGACGACTCACCGGCGAGTGGCTCGTCGAGTGCGTCGGTGATGACCGCCGTGAACAGGGCTTCCTTGCTGCCGAAGTGGTTGTAGACGGTCACCTTGGACACGCCTGCCTCGGCGGCGATGGTGTCCATGCCTACGCCGAAGCCCTCCCGCAGGAACAGCTCGCGGGCGGCCCGCACGATGGCCTGCCGCTTGAGCTCCGCGCGGGGGCCGCTGGGGGGCCGTTTGACGCTGTCCACGCTCATGGGTCGACCCTAGCACCCATCTGAACTGTACGGTTGAGTTCATGTGAACTGAACAGTATGGTTCAGATTGGAGCATCGGTCGATTGAGGCCGTGCGCGAGAAAGGAGACCTCGTGCCTTCCGTGACTCATCCGATGACCGCCTCGCCGCAGACCGCCGACCCGCCGGCCCGGCGAGGCCGGAGCCGCCTTCGCCGAAGCCGCCCGCCACGCGTTCGTCGACGGCATGGGGCCGGCGATGTTCGCCGGGGCCGGTGTCACGGCGGCGGGCGTGCTCCTCGCTCTCCTGCTCGCGCCTTCCCGTGGCGCCAACCCGACCGCAACCACTCGCCCGAAGGACCCGTCATGACCCACTCCGCAGCCGGTGCGCCGCACACGGCCGAACACGACCACCACCCGCCCGCCGACGCGCGCCGCTGGGCAGCCCTCGCACTGATCTGCCTCGCCCAGTTCATGCTGATCCTCGACGTCACCGTCGTGAACGTCGCCCTGCCCGACATGGCGGCCGACCTCGACCTGGGTCGGGAGACGCTGACCTGGGTGGTCACCGCCTACACCCTCTGCTTCGGCGGGCTGATGCTGCTCGGCGGCCGGCTGGCCGACGCCTTCGGCGCCCGCCGCACCCTGCTCGCCGGACTCGCCCTCTTCACCGCCGCCTCCCTGGCCACCGGTCTGGCCGAGAACGCCCCGACGCTGCTCGGCGGCCGGATCGGCCAGGGCGTCGGCGCCGCCCTGCTGTCCCCGGCCGCGCTGTCCATCGTCACCACGACCTTCCTCGGCACCGAACGCAACAAGGCGCTCGGCGTCTGGGCGGCGATCGGCGGCACCGGCTCGGCGGCCGGCGTGCTCCTCGGCGGAGCCCTGACCGACGGACCCGGCTGGGAGTGGGTGTTCTACATCAACGTGCCCGTCGGACTGCTCCTGCTGGTCACCCTGCCCGCCTTCGTCCCGGCCCGTGCCCCGCAGCCCGCGCGGCTCGACGTCCCCGGCGCGCTGCTCGTCACCACGGGCACCGCCGCCTTGATCTACGGTCTGGTCAAGGCGGGGGACAGCGGCTGGGCGGACGCCTCGACCCTGCTGCCGCTGGCCGGGGCGGTGCTCGCCTACGCGGCCTTCGCGGTGGTCGAACGGGCCGGCCGGGCCCCGCTGATGGACCTGCGGATGTTCACCCGGCGGCCGGTGCTCGCCGGGGCCTTCCTGATGCTGATCGCCACGGCCCTGCTGATCGCGTTCTTCTTCCTCGGGTCCGTCTATCTGCAGCACGTCCGGGGCTTCAGCCCGCTGAGGACCGGGCTGGTGTTCCTGCCCGTTGCCGTGGCCACCGGTATCGGCGCCCACCTCGGGTCCCGGCTCGTCGGCCGGATCGGCAGCCGCCCGACCGCTGTCGCGGGCATGGCCGTCGCGGCCGCCGGAAGCATCCCGCTGACCCGGCTGTCGGAGACCGGCAACGTGTACGCCGGGCTCCTGCCGGGCTTCGTGATCGCCTCCCTGGGCATCGGTGCCGTGTTCGTCACCGCCACGACCACCGCGCTGGCCATGGTGGAGCACCGGGAGGCTGGGCTTGCCTCCGGGGTCGTCAACACCTTCCACGAGGTGGGTGGTTCGATCGGCGTCGCCGTCGTCTCCACCGTCGCGGCCTCGGGCTTCGAGCGAGGCTCGGTGGGTGGTTTCGCCGACGCGTTCACGGTGTGTGCCGTGGCAGCCGCTGTCGGCGCCGTCGTCGCCCTGGGCCTCGTGCCGCGAGGCAAACCGCAGTCGACCGGCGGCCCGCACGTGCACTGACCAGGACGGGCTGCTGACCAGGAGCAACCAGTCCCGAACGGCCGCCCGGTGCTGGGAGCCGTAGAAGCTCCGACGCGCTGCAGCTCCCGGCCACGGGCGCCCCGACTCAGTGGGGCGTGGCCATCCTCAGCTCGCGAAGTACGACGCTGCTCAGACCTTTGTGGCGCGCGGGGAGCCGCCGCACTCGCAGGTCTTCCGCGCCGGTGCCGCTCCGGGATCCGCGAGGCGGGAGACTGCGGCCTGGAGAAGAGCGGCGGCCGTGAGCCTGACGACCGGATGACCGACGGCCCGGCGCAGCAGTTCCGCCCGCCGGTTCACCGGCTCTCGCCGCCGACGAGCTCGTAGCCGGCCTCGTCGACCGCGGCGGCGACGGCGGCGGCGGCGGAATCCAGTGGCTGCTCGCTGGTCACCGTGACCTTGCCCGACTGCAGATCCACCTGGACGTCCTCGACTCCGGGGAGGCCGTTGAGTTCGGAGCTGACGGCCTGGACGCAGTGATCGCACGTCATGCCCTTGACGTCGTACACCTTCTGAACCATGTGCTTGCTCCTTCCCAAGAGGGGCCTCACGATACCCCCATGGGGTAATGTGTCACCGGGGTGGGGGTGTTCCCGGCGGCTTCCCAACCACTAATGTCCTTAGTGGCGTGGTGCTTGGTTGCCTCACCCGGTGCCCTGGGTCACGCCTGCAGGGCCCGAGCCGGCCGGTCGCGCACCATAAGCGGTATGACGCCGAGAACGGAGGTCGGACGGGATGGACGCGTGGCAGCCGATGCTGGTCCTTCTCGGTATGGTCGGGGCCGGTCTGGCTGCCGTGTACGGACTGGGGCTCTGGCTGGCGGCAGCGCGGACTCCTCTCGAAACGGGTCCTTTCGCCGGGGGCCTCAAGCCGGGCGAGCACGCCGTGTCCAGGTTTCACGTGCGCTGGTACCCGGTCACCATGATCTTTCTGGCCTTCGACATGGAGATGCTGTTCATGTACCCGTGGGTGAAGGTCGTCTCGGAGGTGGGCACCACGGCTGTCGTGGAGATGTTCCTCTTCCTGGGGATCCTGTTCGCGGCGGTGGCCTACGCCTGGCGTGAGGGGGCCCTGAGGTGGACCTGAGGAGCCTTCTGCGGCGTACCGCGATGCGGCGCCCGGCGGTGCTGGTGATCGCGCTGCCCGGAGCGACGGAAGTGCGGATGGCCGTGGAAGCGGAGGTACGTCGGCAGGGGTGGCCGGTGGTGAGCGCCCCGGCGGCCGCCGACCTGTTGGTCGTCTGCGGCGCCCCGCAGCCAGGGGACGCGGAGTGGCTGGACGGCATCCAGCGGTCGATGGCGGAGCCCGCCGTGCGGATTGTGGTTCAGGAGACCGGGCAGGCCGCGCACGCGCTCGACACGGGGCGTAGGGATCTGACGGACAGAGCGGTGATTCCGGGCGAGGCCGGCACAGGCGACCAGCTGGAGGCCGCGAGGGGCGAGCCTGGCGGCCATGCGCAAGGCGGGCACCACGGGCACGGTGACGATCACGGCCACGGCGCGCACCACGACGGCTCGCCGCCTCAGATGCCCGATGACCAAGGCCATCACAACCACACCATGGGCCACGGCCACGGCCACGGCGACCATGCGGCTCATTCCAGCCATGAGGGCCATGAGGGCCATGAGGGCCATGGGGGCCATCAACCCGGCGACCATGTGGCGCACATGGACCACATGGATCACCAAGGCCATGCAGGCCATATGGATCACATGGGTCACGACATGCACGCCATGGGTGAGGTGGCCGGCCTGCCGATGGCCGAACGGGGCGACGACCGGGACGAGTTGAGGCTCGACCAACTGCACGTGCCGATCGGCCCCGGCTTGGCCGACTGGCCGACGGGGCTCATTCTCCGCCTCACTCTGCAAGGAGACGTCGTACAGGGCGTCGAGGTAGACCATCTCCCCGTATCGTCCGGCCTTCGGCTGCCCTTCTGGGACGAGCCGTGGCTGCGGGCGGCGAAGGGCGAGGAGGTCACCAGGGGGAGTGCGGCGCGTCGGCGCTGTTCCTCGCATCTGGACAGTGTGGGGCGGCTCCTTGCTGTCGTCGGCTGGGACGACGTCGCAGCGCGGTGCCGTCGGCTGCGGGACGAACTGCTGTCGGGGGCGTCTCGTGACGCGATCAGTGGAGACCTGCGCGGGGCACTGCGCAGGGTGGAACGGTCGCGCACCCTGCGCTGGTCGATCGCCGGGCTGGGGGAGTTGTCGTCGTCGAGAGCACGGGCGGCAGGAGTGACCGGGCCGGCGCTCGCTGCGGACGGGGACGCGTACGACCGGCTGCGGATGTGGCTGGGCGAGATCGGGCGCGGCCTTGAGGGGATCGACGACGAACGGCCGTTGACGCCGGACGAGCTCACCGGCCCGCGCGGGCGGCTCGACGGTGCGCAGCCGCCGTCGCGGGCGCTGCTCGACGTCCTTCCGGAGTTGCTGACCGGCGCCGAGTTCGCCTGCGCGCGGATCATTGTCGCCAGTCTGGACCCCGACATCGAGGAACTCGCGCTTGCGCCCGTGTCCGGGGCGGCCCATGTCTGATGCCGCGCCCCTGTGGGCGACCGCCATCCTTCCTGTCGTCCTGGCGGTCGCCGCCTTGGTCACGGCCGGGTTCGACGCGGTGCTGTCCGGGTCGGCCGAACGTGGTCCCGCCAGGAGCGTCCGGGAGGCCGGACTGCGGGCCGTGGCCCCATTACGGGAAGCTCTGCGGCTGCTCGTCCAGCAGCCGCGCCGTACGACGGCCGCGGACCGGCTGCTCGGAAGGCTGGGCGTGGTGATGGTTCCCGTGGCCGCGGTGCTCGCGGGTGCCGTACTGCCGTGGGGCTTCCGTTCCGTGAGCGATCCGTCGGTCGGGGTCGTGTGGTTCAACGCCATGGAGGCGCTGGCCTGGGCGGCGGTGTGGTTGGCGGGCTGGGGGCCGAACTCGGCGCTGTCGCTGATCGGCGGGTACCGGTTCCTCGCGCAGGGACTGGCGTACGAACTTCCGCACATGTTCGCGATCACCACCGCCGCCCTCGGCGCCGAGTCCCTGCGGGTCGGTGACGTGGTCGCGGCTCAGGACGGGCTGTGGTTCGCGGTGTGGATGCCTGTGGCGTTCGTCGTCTATCTGCTGAGCGCGCTCGCCATGGCGTTCTGGGGGCCGTTCGAGCATCCGCTGTCGCGGGACGCGGCCGGTGGCGCCGCCGCCGAACTGGCGGGCGTGGACCGGCTGGTGTTCCTGGGCGGGCGGTGGCTGCTGCTTGTGGTGACCGCCGGCTTCAGCGTGCCGCTGTTCCTCGGCGGAGGGCACGGACCGCTGCTGCCGGGCTGGGCGTGGACGTTGCTCAAGACCGCGGCGGTGCTGGCGCTGCTGGTGGCCGGGCGCCGACTGCTGCCCACGCTGCGGATGGAGCGGTACATGGAACTGGCGTGGATGGTGCTGGTGCCGCTGACGCTGCTTCAGGCGCTGGTCGTGGCCGTCGTCGTCCTGAACCGATGAGCGAGGTGATGGCCGTGTTTGACGACGTGATCTTCTGGGTGCTGGCCCTGCTGGCGGTGGCCAGTGGCGTCATGGTGTTCCGGTTCGACTCCATGGCACGGGCCACGTACGCGCTGCTGACTTCGCTGCTGTGTGTGGGCGGTGAAGTGCTGCTGCTCGGGCTGGACTATCTCGGGGTCGTGATCGTGCTGATGATGACCATCGAGATGGCCATCATGGCCGTGTTCATGGTGATGTACATGATGAACCCGGCCGGGCTCATGCCGATGACCATGGTCCACAACAAGAAGGGCGCGGCCGTGATCTGCGCGGCGGTCTTCGCCGTGCTCGCCGCCGGGATCCTGCTCACCCCGTGGCCGTCCCGGCGCGGCCGGCCGTCGGCCGATCCCACCATGGACCTGGGCCTGTCGCTGATGGGGCCGCAGATGCTCACCATGATGACCCTCGGACTCGCCCTGTTCGCCACCATCGTCGCCACCGTCGTCCTGGCCACCCGCCGGGGCCGCTACGACCGGTTCGGCGACGACCTCAAAGCACGTACCGCCAAGGACCCCGTGCGGGGAGGGATGGGCCGGTGAGCTTTGAACTCTTTCTGCTGCTCGCCGCGGCTCTGTTCAGCATCGGGCTGTTCGGCGCGCTCACCCAGCAGTCGATCGTGATGCTGATGATGGGCCTGGAGCTGATGCTGGGCGGCGTCATCGTCGGTGCGGCGGCCGTCTGGCACTACGTCGCCCCTGCCGCCGCCGACGGACAGGTGCTGGTGGTCCTCGCGGTCACGGTGATGGCGGTGGAGATGGCCATCGGGTTCGCCGTGGTCACCGCGCTCTTCCGGGCTCGTGAGGTCGACATGACCGACATGGCGGCGGAGTTGAAGGAGTGAGCGCGCTGCTGTGGACGCTCGTCGCGCTGCCACTTTCGGTGGGGACGCTGCTGGCGGTCGTGGGCCGCCCGGCGGACCGGTACGCCCCTGGTGTCGCGGTCGGCACGGCCGTCGCCGCGTTCGGCCTTGCCGTCGCGGTGGCGTTCGAGCACCCGCGGGCCGAGGCGCCGCTGCTCGAAGGGCTCCCCGCAGGGCTCGCGGTCGACGGGTTGTCGGGGCTCATGGTCGTGACCGTCACGGCGGTGACCGCGGCGGTCCTCCTGTTCAGCGTCGCGGACATCGGTCCGGGCGAGGCCCGTGCTCGCTTCTTCGGGCTGATGCTGCTGTTCAGCGGTGCGATGCTGACCACGGTCACCGCGACCACGCTGCCGGTCCTGCTGATGGCGTGGGAGGTCATGGGGGCCACCTCCTGGGCGCTGATCGGCTACTGGTGGCGTGACCCCGAGCGCGGCGATGCCGCCAACACGGCCTTCCTCACCACCCGCGCCGCCGACCTCGGCCTCTATCTGGCTGCCGGTGCGGCGCTGGCGAGCGGACAGGCCGGTTCCCTCGCCCTCGATGAACTGCCGGACGCGACCGGCGCCTGGTCCACGGTCATCACCGTCGGCGTCATCGCGGCCGCTTTCGGTAAGTCGGCCCAACTGCCCTTCAGCTTCTGGCTGTCCAGGGCCATGCAGGGCCCGAGCCCGGTCTCCGCCCTGCTGCACTCGGCGACCATGGTGGTGGCCGGGGCGTATCTGCTGCTTCGGCTGGAGCCGTTGCTGTCTGCTTCCGGGTGGGGCGGGCCCGTGGTGGCGTGGACGGGTGCGGTGACGGCGGTGGTGCTCGGCCTGGTCGCCGTGGCGCAGACCGACCTCAAGCAGTTGCTCGCCGCCTCCACCTGCGCCCAGATCGGCTTCATGGTGCTCGCCGCCGGGACCGGCGCGGTCACCGGCGGAACCCTCCAGCTCATCGCGCACGCCGCCGCAAAGAGCCTGGCTTTTCTCGTCGCGGGTGCCTGGCTGACAACCCTCGGCACCAAGGCGCTTCCCGCCCTGCGCGGCGCGGCCCGGCGTCACCGCACGGCCGGGATCACGTTCGGCGTCGCGGCGCTGGCCCTCGCCGGAGTCCCGCCGCTGGCGCTGTGGGCGGCCAAGGACGTACTCCTTGCCGGCGCTCTGGAAGACAACGCGGCGCTGTATGTCACCGGTTTGGCCGCTGCCGTCATCTCCGCGATCTACAGCGCCAAGGCGCTGTGGTTCGTCTGGCAGCCCGCTTCCGCGACGGACGACCGTACGGAGGAGCCGCTGCCGTATGCGACGCGACTGCCGCTGGTGACCTTGGCCGCCGCCTGTGCCGCCCTGACCGTCACGTCCTTCCCGCCCGTACGGGACGCCGTCGAGCGGGTGCTCGGCGGCGAGACACAACCTGCCCCGCACCTGTGGGAGTTGGTCCTGTCCGGTGCACCCGCGGTCGCCGTCTCGGCCGTGGTCTGGATCCGCGGTCCCCAACTCCTCACGCTGCCCAGCCGGATCACCACCCTGGCGTCGGAGTGGCTCCGCTTGGAGAACGCCGCACACATGCTCCTCGTACGTCCGGTCCTGCGCCTCGCCGACGCGCTCGCCGCCTTCGACGACCGGGTGCTGGACCGCGCCGTCGAAGGCACCGGCCGCGGCTCTGTCCGGCTGGCCCAATGGACCAACGCTCAGGCGGAGCGGCTCGTCGACGGCACTGTGGAAGGCGTGGCGGGCGGTGCCCGTGCGCTCGGACGTTGGGCACGCAGGCCGCAGACCGGGCAGCTGCACCAGTACCTCGCTCAGGCGGTCGCCGCCTTCACCGTCCTCGCCGTCGTCCTCGTCCTCGTGAGGTGACCGCCGTGCTCACGGCCATCGTCCTGCTCCCCACCGCCATGGCGGTCCTCCTGCTGTGCGTGCCCCGCAGCGCGCCCCGCCTCCTGTTCCTGTCGGCCTGGGCGGTGACCGCCGGCGCTGAGCTGGTGCTGACCGTGATCGTCTGGGCGGGCTACCGGGCCGACGGCGGGATGCAGTACGAGACCCGGGCCCGCTGGATCCCCAGCGCCGGCATCAGCTACCACGTCGGCGTCGACGGACTGTCATTGCCGCTCGTCGCCGTCACCTGCGTACTGTTCCTCGCCTGCGCGCTGTACGCGTGGCGCGAGACCAAGCGGGTCAGGGAGTTCGCGGCGCTGTTCCTCTTTCTGCAGACGACGTGCCTCGGCCTGTTCGTGGCCCTCGACCTGATCCTGTTCTTCGTCTTCTTCGACCTGTCCATCGTGGCGATGTACTTCATCATCGCCGGCTGGGGACACAAGGGCGCCGCCCGCGCCGCGCTGAAGTTCTTCCTCTACACCTTCATCGGCTCCCTCGCCCTGCTGCTCGGTTTCATCGGCCTCTACCTGGCCGCCGACCCGCACACCTTCGACATCGTCGATCTGACCCGCGCCAACCCCCTGGCCGGACGCTCCACTTACGGCGCCCTGGTCCTCCTCGCCATCGCCGTCGGGCTGGCGGTGAAGACCCCGACCGTGCCCTTCCACACCTGGCTGCCGCCCGCCCACACCGACGCGCCGGCCGCCGGGTCGGCGATCCTCGCCGGCGTGCTGCTGAAGATGGGCACGTACGGCTTCCTGCGCATCGCCATGCCCGTCCTGCCCGACGCCTGGCGCGACTACGCGCTCGTCTTCGTCGTCGTCGGCGTGGTCTCCGTGCTGTACGGAGCCCTGGTCGCCCTTGCCCAGACCGACTTCAAGCGGATGGTCGCCTACACATCCGTGAACCACATGGGCTACATCATCCTGGCGATCGGCGCGGCAGGGGCCGTCGGCGCCGGTCAGGAGGAGGCCCGCCGCCTCGCCGTCACCGGCTCGGTCTTCCAGATGGTCAGCCACGGCCTGTTGACCGGCGCCCTGTTCCTGCTGTCCGGCGTGCTGTACGAGCGCGGGCGTACGTACGAGATGTCCGCATACTCGGGTATCGCCGAGCGGGCACCCGTCTTCGCCGCGCTGACCGGCGTCGCCGCCTTCGCCTCGCTCGGACTGCCAGGCTTCTCCGGCTTCATCGCCGAGTTCCAGATCCTCACCGGGAGCCTGGGGCCGGAGCCGGTCGCCACCGGCCTCGCCGTGCTCGGGATCCTGCTCACCGCGGGCCTGTTCCTGCGCGCCCTGCAACAGGTCTTCCTCGGGCCGCTGAGGCTGCCCGCCGTCGCGCCCGGTGCCGACCGGCCGTTCCCCGACATCCGCCTCCACGAAGGACTCGCGATCGTCCCCCTGCTGGCCCTGGGAGTCGTCCTCGGCCTCGCACCCCGGTTCGTCCTCGACGTCATCGAACCGGCCTCCCGCGCCGTGCTGGAGCTGCTCACGCGATGAACGAGATGACCGGGATGAACGAGAACCCCCTCGACCTCCTGCCCGAGGTCCTGCTCGCCGCCTCCGCCGTGCTCGGCCTGCTGCTCGGAGCGTGGCTGCCGCGTCGCCGTCAGTGGCTGACCGGGGCCCTGGCGGGCGCGGCCTGCATCGGGGGGATCGTGGCGGCGGCGATCGCCGCGGTGGGTCCGGTGGAGACGGCCTTCGGTGAGTCCTTCGCCATCGATCCGGTCACGGCCACCAGCAGGATCGTCATCCTGGGCGGCACCCTGCTCGTCCTCGCGCT
>NZ_BAAGPS010000042.1:0-26564 GCF_054783935.1 Streptomyces pseudoechinosporeus | reverse complement strand
GAGGGCGGTATGTGAGTGCACAGGTGACGACAAATCACCTGTGCACTCACATACCGCCCTCTCAGACGGCCCGCGCGCACAGGGCCGTGCGCGGACCGTCGGCAGACCGCGACTACGCCCTCGAGACGCGGTCGCCAGTCACGCGCGCGTCGCTGCCGCTCACGACCCGACCTTGGGGGCGGGAAGCTCCGCCGCCATGGTTTCCAGGCGCTTGGCCCGCCGCAGTCGCTGCTTCCTCGGATCCGCGACGGGAGCCGCCATCTGCAGCTTGCGTGTGTAGGGGTGCTCGGGGGACGTCGCGATGTCGCGCGCCTTGCCGATCTCGACAATGTGCCCCTGATGGAGGACGGCGATCCGGTCGCTCACCTCGTTGACGACGCCGAGGTCGTGGCTGATGAACAGGTAGGCCACACCTGTCTCGCGCTGGATGTCCTTCAGCAGCGTGAGGACCCGGGCCTGCGTGGTCACGTCCAGGGCGCTGGTGGGTTCGTCGCAGATGATGACCGTGGGGTCGAGGGCGAGCGCCCTGGCGATGGCGATCCGCTGCCGCTGTCCGCCGGAGAACTCCCGAGGGGATCTGCGGCCGGAGTCGGCGGGGAGGCCGACGGCGTCGAGCAGTTCCCGTACGCGCGTGCGTCCGTCTCGGGAGCCGGTGGCCAGGAGGGGTTCGACCAGGATGTCCTCGATCGACATCGACGGATTCAGCGAGGAGTACGGGTCCTGGAACACCACCTGGATGTCCCGGGCGACCCTGCGCCGGCGGGCCCGTGGGATGTTGCTGATGGTCTCGCCCCGGAACGAGATGGAGCCCTCCGTCACCGGCGCGAGCCCGAGGATCGCGCGGCCGATCGTCGTCTTTCCCGATCCGGACTCGCCCACCAGGCTGAGCGTCTCCCCGGTGTTGAGGTCGAAGGAGACGCCGTCGATGACGGTGGCGCCGGTGGCCCGGCGTCCGCCGTAGCGTACGACCAGGTCTTCGACCTTCAGAACCGTCTCTGCCACGTCACACCTCCGCGATTTCGACACGGCGTGCCGACGAGAGCAGTTCCTGCGTGTACGTCTCGTCGGGCGCCTCGAAGAGAGAGTCCACGTCGCTCCGCTCCACGATGTGCCCGTCCTTCATCACGCTGACGGTGTCGCAGAGGTCTGCCACGACGCCGAGGTTGTGGGTCACCAGGATCATCGCGAGGCCTCGCTCGTCACGCAGTTCTCTTAACAGCTCAAGCACCTCTGCCTGCACGGTCACGTCCAGAGCGGTGGTCGGCTCGTCCGCGACGATCAGGTCCGGGCCGGAGGCGACCGCACCGCAGATGAGTACGCGCTGTGCCATGCCGCCGGAGATCTCGTGCGGGTACTGGCGGAAAACCCTCTCCGGGTCCTTGATGCCGACCCGCGCGAGCAGGGCGAGCAACTCACGTTCGGCTTCGCGTTTCGTCACGGTCCTGACCGCGCGCAGGCCCTGGGTGAGCTGTGCCCCGATCGTGAAGCAGGGGTCCAGATTCGACATCGGCTCCTGCGGCACGTACGCGATGCGCCGGCCGCGTGCCTGGCGCATGTGCTGCTCGCTCGCCAGCAGATCCTCGCCGTCGAGAAGGACACGCCCCCCGAGAATGACCGCCTCGCGGGGCAGGATGCCCAGCGTCGAGAACGCGATCTGCGACTTGCCCGATCCGGACTCGCCCACCAGACCGTGGATCTCGCCGGGGCGGACATCCAGGTCGACGCCGTGGACGACCTCGCGTATGCCGTTCTCACCGTCCGGGTAGCCGATGCGCAGGTCCCGTATCGACAGAACCGCATCCGTCGCGGGGGCAGGCCCTTCCGCGAGTGCGGCAGCGCTCTCCTCGCGAACCCGCCGGGCCGTCTCTCGGAGCAGGCGCGCCGAGGGTGCCGGGCGGTGCTCCGAGGACTGGAGCACGTCACGCAGGGCGTTGCCGAGCAGCACGAGGGCCAGGATGGTCAGGCTGATGAGGAGGGCCGGCCAGGCCACTGCGGCCTTGCTGGTGTAGATGTTGCTGAAGGAGTCCTGCAGCACCGTGCCCCAGGATGCCGTGGCGGGATCACCGAGCCCCAGGAAGCTCACGCCGGCCTCGATGCCGATGCCCGCGGCGACGACGAACGAGCTGTGGATGATGACAGGGGCGCGGACCGCCCAGAGCACGTGACGACCGACGATACGCAGGTCGGAGAGACCGACCACCTTCGCCGCATCGATGAAGAGCTCGCTTCGGACACCCACCACGACGGACTTGACCAGTCGGAAGTAGGACGGTGCGACGAGGAGGCCGAAGACGATCATCGCGACGACGATGTTGGGGCCCGTCCTGGCGTAGAGCGCGAAGAGGAGCAGGACCCCGGGCAACGTCATGACGACGTCGGAGACCCAGTTGGAGACGGCTTCGACCCTGCCTCGGTAGTAGCCGGCGACGAGGCCGCTCGTCACTCCGATCACGACCGAGACGGCCAGGAGGAGCACGCAGGCCAGTGCCGTCTGCCGCGTACCCCACATCAGCCGCGACAGGATGTCCCGGCCCGACGCGTCCCCGCCCAGGAGGTGACCTGAACTGAACGGCGGCGCGTTCACTGCCGACAGCTCCGAGGCGTTGGGGTCCACCGGCGCCAGCCAGGGGCTGCTCAGCCCCAGGATCAGGACGACGAGCAGGAAGGCCAGACAGCATGCGGCCATCGGGTCGCTCACGAGCCGGCGAAGCACGGACCGTCCTTTGGCCGTCGATTCCGTCTGCAGCCCGACGGCCGGGGAGAACTCGGGCACGCTCATCGCGTCCTCGCTTTCGGATTGAGTGCCGCGTTCGCGAGGTCACCCAGCAGATTGACGATGAGGACGATGACGATGGCCACGACGAGGATTCCCATCACCACCGGCACGTCGCCCTGTTGGGATGCCTGGTTGCCGGCCTCCCCCAGCCCGGGGAGCGCGAAGATCTGCTCGACGAAGACCGCGCCGCCCAGGAGGGTCATGATCTGCAGGTTCAGGGCCATGAGCCCGGGGCCGCCGGCGTTGCGCAGAACATGGCGGAAGATGACCCGGGACTCGCTGATCCCGCGTGCCCGCAGGGTGCGGACGAAGTCCCGGGAGAGTGTGTCGATGACCGCTCCCCGGAACTGCGAGGCCGCGTTGGCGACCGATCCCGTCAGCAGAGCGAGCACCGGAAGCGTGACGGATTCGAGCCAGCCGGTGGGGCTCTGGTCCGGGGAGACGTATCCGGTCGCGGGGAAGATCCGGACCGAGATGGCGAACGCGAAGACCAGTCCGATCGCGATGATGAAGGGCGGGATCGCGGCCCCCAGCACAGCCAGGAACTGCACCACCCGGTCGATCCAGCCCCCGCGGACGGCGGCGGTGACACCGATGAGGACGCTGAGGACGGCCGTCAGGATGATCGCCAGGATGACCAGGGCGAGTGTCACCGGCACGCGGGAAGACAACAGGGACGTCACGGACTGTCCTGTGAAGAACGACTCGCCGAAGTCGCCGGTGACGGCCCCCTTGAGCCAGTCGCCGTACTGCACGAGCAGCGGCCGGTCGAGACCGAGGCGGGCCATTTCCAACTGGACGTCGGCATCCGTGACCTCCGTGGCCCGCACGCCCAGCACGGCCCGCGCGATCCCGCTCCCATTTCCATACATCAGCGCGAAAGTGGTGAAGCTGACGACGAGCAGGATGACCACCGCCCGCACAAGCTTCTTCAATACAGCACCGAACACTTGCGGCTCCCCTCGATCACGACCGGCCGCTCACTTGAAGTCGCGCAGAAGCGGGTTGAGGGCGTTGGGGTCAGTCGACTTGGGGATGCTGATCTTCGGGCTGTAGGCGTAGAACCCGTCCGGGTACACCATCGGGACGAACCATGCCTGGTCGATGATGTAGCGGTTGATCTCCTGCTGGATCGTGGCCAACTCCTGCCCGCTGCTGGTGAGCAGCTTGTCGTAGAGCTTCTGCACCGTCGGGTCGGGCTGGTGCATGACGTTCCAGATGCCGTCGGGCAGCAGATAGTCAGTGATGTCCTGAAGGGAATTGCTGTAGTTCCCCAGCGGCCACAGGGGCACCGGGTATTTACCGCTGAGCAGTTCCTCTATCGCGCTCGGGCCTGACAGCGTCTGCTGCTTGACCTTGATGTTGAGCTGGCCCAGCTGCTGCGCGACGACGGGCACCAGGTCCTCGAGGCCATGGCCGGCCATGACAGGGAAGGTGAGGGTGAAGCCCTTCTCGTATCCCGCCTCCTTCATCAGCTCCTTGGCCTTGGCGACGTTGTAGGGGTACGGGTCCTTGAGGTCCTTGATGTACGCCGCCGACCCCGGGCGGAAGATCTGGTGCGTCGGAGTGGCCCGCCCCTGGTAGAAGTCCTTCGCCATGGCTTCCTTGTCGAACACCATGTTCATGGCGCGGCGGACCCTCAGATCGCCGATGGCCGGGATCTTCTCGCCCTTGTGGTCCGTCAGGAGCAGACGTGTGGTGTTGCCGCGCATCGACAGGATCTTGAGGCCGGAGGACTTGGCCTCGTTGTACATCGAGTGCTGGATGAGGGTGCCGTCGATCTGCCCGGTCTTCAGGGCGTTGAGCGCTGCCGTCTGGTTCTTGATCACCTTGATGACGAGCTTCTTGTACGGATAGGACTTGCTGTCCCAGTAGGCCTCGTTCTTGACGAAGGTGTATGTCGAGCCGCTGGTCGTCGCCGCCTGGTCGAGCGTGTAGGGGCCGGAGCCGACGGGGGCCTTGTTCACCTTGCCCGAGGCCAGGTACTTCGGGCTCGCCAGCTTCGCAATGCCGCCCACGCCCACGATCCCGGGATCCGGCTCCTTGACGGTGGCCACCACGGTGCGGGCGTCTGGCGTGGTGACCTTGATATTGGCGAGGCGGGCGGCCTGGCCGCCGTGCGTTGCCTGGTACTCCCATCCCTTCTTGAAGGCTGTGGAGTCGACCGGGGTGCCGTCGGAGAATTTCATGCCGGAGCGCAGGTGGAACGTCACGCTGGTGTTGTCGGAGTTCACCTCCCAACTCGTCGCGGCGTCCGGGTGGGGCTTGCCCGTGGTGTCGAACCGCACCAGGGTCTGGTACACCGCATCGGCCGACCACCCCTGGTAGGACGGCTGGTTAGACGGATCCCAGCCCTGGATGTCGGCGGTCGCTGCCAGAACGAGCGTGTCCTTCTTGCCCCCCGGGCTCGACGCGGAGTTCGAATCGGTGCAGGCGCTGAGGGCTGCCAGGGAGGTCAGGGTCGTCGCCATGGTCAGTAATACGCGAGCAAGTCTTTTGGTTCGCCGCATGATCGGCTCCTTCGGACACGGCAGAGTTCGGCCGGATGCGGCCGTGAGTACTGGCGGAAACGTCTACGCCCGGGTTAAGCGTCTAAGGGGCGTACCGGCTTAAAATGCTCTCTGGAACGTTTCAAGTGGAGGCTAGGTAGCGGGCGAAGGTCGGTCAAGAGAGTGCGTCGTGATTGCGCGGTAACGGTTCCGTAACGCGCTCATGCTGCGGGGGTCAAAACGGCAGGTCAAAGCGCCTATAGCTTGGTTTCGTCGACAGCGGGCCTCTCGTATCGGCGCACTGGTGGGTGCCGAGCCGCGCGAAACGGTATGCCCCCTTCCGTCACGCGCAGGTCGTGGACCGTTCTAATAGTGGTGGAGGCGTGTGGAGATGCGAACCGACCGGCTCGCTCTCCCTGTCAGGGCAGCCGTCGGGCGGACTTACGTACCGGGGCCGCGCTCGTGCCACGCGGCATCAGCCGAGGGGACACGACGTAGTGCACGGGCTGGGTCCGGCCGTTCAGCCGCTCCAGCAGGAGCCGCGCGCTCATCTGGCCCGTGAGGTGGCCCGACTGGTCGACCGTCGTGAGGGACACACGGCCGATGGTCGAGGCGTAGATGTTGTCGTACCCGGCGATGGTGATGTCCTGAGGCACCCTCAAACCGCGCTCTTCTGCGGCGCGCAGGGCGCCGAGTGCGGCGATGTCCGCGCCGGCGAAGACGGCCGTCGGTGGCGTAGGCCTGGCCAGGGCTTCCAGGGCGGCCTGGTACCCGCCTGCTTCCGAGTACGTGGTCTCGATGACATCGGGCTCGAGGCCGTGCCTCTTCATGGCGTTGACGTAGCCGTCGCATCGCGCGGTGTGGGCCAGGATGAAGGGCCTCTTGAGGCGTCCCGCCGGATGACTGGTGTGCAGGATGCGCTTGTGGCCCAGGGCCACGAGGTGATCGACCATGAGACGCGCGCCGCCCTGGTCGTCGTCCACGACGGTGTCGTACTGGGCGGAGCCGCCGTGCCGTGCGATCACCAGGGTGGGCAGTCCCGATCCCAGTTTCTCCAGCCACGAGGTGGCCATCGCCGGCGCGATGACGATGAGCCCGTCCACCTGCCTGTCGGTGAGGGCTTCGATGCTTCTTTGCTGGCGCTCGGGGGAGAGGCCTCCGGCGACGAAGATCTCCTGGTACGGACTCGGCTCCAGCTCGTCGGCGATCCCTTCCGCGATCTCTGTCTGGAAGGGGGCCGAGAACTCGGTGAGCATGACGCCGATGGTGTACGAGCGTCCTCGCATCGCACGGGCGCCGGCCTGGGGCCGGTAACCCAGTTTCTCGATCGCCGCAACGACCTTGGCCTTCATCTGGGGGCGGACACCGGGGGCATCGCGGATCACGTTGGAGACGGTCGAAACCGAGACCCGCGCCTCCCGCGCCACGTCCTGAATCGTTGCACGGCGAACCCTGGAAGGCCGGGACCCGATGGTGCCATCGGCACGCACCGGCCTCGCCCGGCCACCACTGGAATCACGCAGGTCGTCCTGCGCACCAGGTTCAGCAGCGTCAGCTTCCACGGGCGCCATGCTACAGCCGCAGTGGCAGACCAAACCGCGCAGGTCGCGATGGAGCGGGGCACCGGCGCCTTCCTAAGCCGAACTCTCTATGGAACGATGCAAAGACTTATGGTCCCATCGAAGCGGCTCGGTCCAGCAGCGCGTCCCCACGACAACGCACACACCTGCCTCGGACCGTCCTCACCGGCGACTCCGGCAGTAACAAGAGGTAAGGACAGCATGAGCGAATTACCCTCCCTTCCGTCCGACTTCGTGTTCGGTGCCGCCACCGCCTCGTACCAGATCGAGGGCGCGGTCCATGAGGACGGCCGCGGGCCCTCCATCTGGGATACCTTCTCCCGCGAGCCGGGCCGGGTATTGCACGGCGCCACCGGTGACATGGCCTGCGACCACTACCACCGATACCCCGAGGACGTGGCGCTGCTGCGCGAGTTGGGCGTCGGCTCGTACCGCTTCTCCATCGCCTGGCCGCGCATCCAGCCGACCGGCTCGGGCCCGGTGAACCACAAGGGCCTGGACTTCTACTCCCGGCTGGTGGACGAACTGCTGGCCGCCGGCATCGAACCGGCCGCGACCCTCTACCACTGGGATCTGCCGCAGGCCCTGGAAGACCGTGGCGGCTGGCGGGTACGCGAGACCGCGGAACGGTTCGGCGAGTACGCGGCCCTGGTCGCCGACGCCCTGGCCGACCGGGTCCCCCGCTGGATCACCCTCAACGAGCCCTGGTGCAGCGCCTTTCTGGGGTATGCCGACGGCCATCACGCCCCCGGTGCGGCCGAAGGCACCCCAGCGCTGGCCGCCGCTCATCATTTGCTGATCGGTCACGGTCTGGCGATGCGGGCGCTGCGTACCGCCGGCGTCCGGGAGGCGGGCATCACGCTCAACCTCAGCCACGTGACCGCGGCCTCCGACTCCACCGCGGATCTCGCGGCCCTCGTACGTGCTGAGACCATGCAGAAGCTGATGTGGACCGAGCCGCTGCTGCGCGGGCGCTATCCATCCGCCGAAGAGGAGACGTGGGGTGAGCTGGTCACCCGGCAGACCTTCCGACAAGAGGGCGACCTGGAGCTGATCTCCGCACCGATGGACTTCCTCGGGATCAACTACTACACCCCGGCCGTGGTCCGTGACGCGCCCCATCGCCGGCCCGACCCGGCCCTGCGTACCGCGACGGACTGCCGCATCGAGCACGCCGACCTCCCGGGAATCCGGCGCACCGCGATGGGGTGGGCAGTAGTTCCCGACACTCTGCGCGAGCTGCTCGTCTCACTGCGTCACGAGTACGCGGACGCCCTTCCGCCCATCTACATCACCGAAAACGGCTCGGCGGAGGACGACGTGCTGTCCGCCGACGGCCAGATCCACGATCCCGAACGGATCGCCTACCTTCGCGACCACACGACAGCCGTCGCGAGGGCCGTCGCTGATGGAGTGGACGTACGCGGCTACTACGTCTGGTCGCTGCTCGACAACTACGAGTGGGCTTTCGGCTACGAAAAGCGTTTCGGGATCGTCCACGTCGACTACGACACCCTGCGGCGCACGCCTAAGGACAGCTACCGCTGGTACCAGCGGTTGATCGCGGCCAATGCCTGACCGCCGGATCGAGCGCTTCCCGTCGGGGCCGCACGCCTTTCGCTGTGGTGGCCCGAGAGACAGCACGGGTGGGCGGCACCTCCTGACAAAAGAAGCGCCGGTCTCCATACGTTCGGAGGGCAGTACGTCACTCGCCTCACCGACCTCCTGAGCAGCGGCAACACCCACTGGGGAAAACACCTGTGGGGCTCTCTTCCTCCGACCTCCGATTGCCGAGCCTGTGCGCACGGCGCCGATGGGAGTGTGCAATACCTTGACCAGCGAAATCCGGCGGGCCCTTGTCGTCCGTGGTGGTTGGGACGGGCATCAGCCCGTGACGATCAGCGACAGTTTCGTCCCGTTCCTCAAGGAGCAGGGCTTCACCGTCGAGACCTCCGAAGACCTCGCGGTGTACGACGACGCGGAGCGGCTCGCTGCCACCGATCTGGTCGTGCAGTGCTGGACGATGGGGACGATCACCCCGCAGCAGCGCGACAACCTGGCCGCCGCCGTCCGCGGCGGCACCGGACTCGCCGGCTGGCACGGCGGCATCGTGGACAGCTTCCACGACCACGGCTATCACCTGCTGACCGGCGGCAAGTTCGTGACGCACCCGCCCGGCTACCTCGACCACACCTACCAGCTGTCGCCCGAGCACGCGGACCACCCGATCATCGCGGGCCTGGACGACTTCGCGATCCACAGCGAGCAGTACTGGGTCCTGACCGATGCGCACATCGACGTCCTGGCCACGACCACGTTCCCCGCCGACGACCTGCACGACCGGCCCGCCGTCATGCCCGCGGTGTGGACCCGGACCCATGGCGCGGGACGCGTCTTCGTCTCGACCATCGGGCACAAGCCGGACGACTTCGACGTGCCGCAGGTGCGGACGCTGACCGAGAGGGGACTGCTGTGGGCGAGCCGGTGAAGCCTTTGAACATCGGGATGGTGGGTGCGGGCAAGATCAGTGGCGCCTATCTGTCGACCCTTCAGAAGCTGACGTCGGTGGGGCTGACTGCGGTCACCGACCTCGACCGGGCCCGTGCGCAGGCCGTCGCCGACCAGGTCGGATCGCAGGTCTCGGTGGCGGACTCGGTCGCGGACCTCGTCGCCCGTGACGACGTGGACGCGGTTTTGAATCTGACCATACCGGCCGCGCACGCCGAGGTCGCCCTGGCCGTACTCGCCGCCGGTAAGCACGTCTACGGCGAGAAGCCTCTCGCGACGAACCGCAAGGAGGCCGATGCCGTCCTGACCGCCGCCCGTGATGCGGGACTTCGGGTGGGCTGTGCCCCCGACACCGTGCTGGGCACCGGCACCCAGACCGCGCGCAAGGCGGTCGATGACGGACTGATCGGTCGTCCGGTGGCGGCGACGGCCTTCATGACGTACGCGGGGCCCGAGGTATGGCACCCGGACCCGGAGTTCTACTACCAGCCCGGGGGAGGCCCGCTGCTCGACATGGGCCCCTACTACCTCTCCGCCCTGGTGCACCTGCTGGGCCCGGTGGTGAAGGTGACCGGAGCCTCCTCGCGGCCGCGTGCCGAGCGGGTCATCGGCAGTGGTCCGCGGGCCGGGCAGTCCTTACCGGTCGAGATCGACACCCACATCACGGGTGTCCTGGAGCACGCGGACGGCGCCCTGTCGACGCTGGTGATGAGCTTCGACATCAAGGCCGCGCGCCTGCCGCGCATCGAGGTGCACGGCTCCGAGGCCTCGCTCTCCGTACCCGACCCGAACAACTTCGACGGGCCCGTCGAGATCCACCGCGGCGACGGCTGGGACGTCCTGCCGGTGTCCGCCGGTCACGCGGACACGGGCCGTGGCGCGGGGCTTGCCGACCTCGCCGAGGCCCTGGACGCCGGGCGCCCGCACCGCGCCTCGGCCGAACTCGCCGCGCACGTCCTGGACGTCATGCTCACCCTCATGGACGCCGCCGAACACGGCCGCGCCCTGCCGGTGACCAGCACCTGCGAGCGGCCCGCCCCGGTCATCGGCCTCTAGCCAGGTGTGCTGACCGGAGAGGTTGGTGACGCGGCCGGCTGGGGTCCGCGGAGGTGAGCGGCGGGGGCGGCTGGAGCGGTCGTGCATGCCCTCGGCGCCGTGCCGGCGGTAGCGGCCGGCCCACCGGCTGCGGTGCTGTGGCTGACCTGGAAGCGATCCGCAGCCCGCCGCGGGGGCCGGCCGTCATCGACGACACACCGGGCCAGACACAGCCCGCAGGTCGGTGTCAGCAGGGCATTACGGTGGGACAACGAGGGCCTCCTGGGTGCCGGTTGTAGATGTCGTCATCCACACCGAACCCAGGGGCCCTCGGCTCTTTCAACGCCGCTCAAGCATGTCGCCTGTCACCAATGCCCCAGGACAGCACACTTAGAACGTGATGACGTGGGTTCCCGGTTCCAGGACGACGGGTTCGCCCACGCGGAACTCGCATTCGGTGTCCGCCGGCACGACGACCTCATAGCGAACGGTGCCGTCTTCGCGTCGCCACGACGAGGACGCGAGGCCGTAGGGAGTCTCGAGCGTCGCTCGTGCCCAGTCCAGCCGGTTGTCGATGACCGGTTCCACGGCGAAGCGCTCGTAGCCGGGGTGCGATTCGAGCGGACGCAGGCCGGCCACGTACCGGTGCAGGAACTCGATGACCGCTCCCTTGCTGTAGTGGTTGAGCGAGCCGCTCGGTGTGCCCTTGGCGTCGATGCCGTCCCAGTGCTCCCAGATGGTGGTGGCACCGCGGTCGATCATCGTCAGCCACGAGGGTGAGGTGTCCTGGAAGAGCAGGTCGAACGCGACATCGGCACGGCCGTTGTCCGCGAGTACCGGCAGCAGCATCCCGGTGGACAGGAAGCCCGTCGACAGGTGTGTGCCATCGGCCCGGATCAGTTCGACGAGGTGCTCGACCGCTGGCGGCACGAGGTGCTCGGGGATCAGGCCGAACCGCAGGGCTCTGACGTAGGTTGCCTGGCTGTCCCGCGCCAGTCGGCCGTCGGCGCCGATGAATTCGGTGGCCCAGGCGTGCTCGACGTTCGCCGCGAGCTCGGTCCAGCGTGCCGCGTCCTCCGTCTTGCCCAGTACCTCCGCGGTCTTGGCGAGCAGACGGGCGGAGTGGGCGAAGTAGGCGGTGGCGACGATCGAATGCTCACCCTCGAAGAGGGCGATCTCGACTCCGGGCTCCAGCCATTCCCCCCAATGGAACCCGGTGTCCCAGAGGAACTGCTCGTGTTCGGGTGCCTCGGGATTCGCCTCGATCCGCTCCGGCGCTCGCGCCGTACGCGCGGTCGTCTCGACGAACTCCAACCACGCGACGGCCGACGGGTACTGCCGCGCCAACACCTCGCGATCCCGATACGACTGCCACATCTGCCACGGTACGGAAACCGCCGCATCGCCCCACCCCGACGAACCCTCGACGCCCCCGACCGCCGCCTCCGGAGACGGGACGTAGTTCCTGACCATGCCGTTCGGCACCTGGTCTGAGGCCAGATCCTTCAGCCACTTGTCGGTGAACCCGGCGATGTCGTCGAGGAAGGCCGCCGTCGACACGAAGACCTGATAGTCGCCCGTCCACCCCGCCCGCTCACGCTGGGGGCAGTCGGTCGGCACGTCGCACGCATTGGTCCGCCAGCTGCGCACCGCGGCCTCGTGCAGCAGTTTGATGCGGCGGTCACTGCAATGGAAGGTGCCGGTAGGGCGCAGATCCGTGCGGACTTCGACGCCGTGGAGGTCGGCCGTGCCGAGAGGTCCCGGCAGTCCGTCGACGGCCACGTACTGGAACCCGTGGGTCGTGTGGCGCGGTTCGAAGGCCTGGCCGTCGCCGGCGGAGACCACCAAGTCGATCTGGTTGAACGGGCTCGGAGTGGGACTGTCCGCGTCGGGACGCAGGTGGTCGGTCGTGACATCACCGTCGGCGTCGAGGGCCTCGCCATGGGTCAGCACGATCTCCGCCCCGGGACCTGCCTCGTCAAGGTGGATCCAGCCGTTGGTGTTCTCCCCGAGGTCGACGATGTGCCGCCCGCCCTCGAGCGTCGTCACCGACACCGGCGTGATCGACCGGACGCGGCGAACCGGAGGTGCCGGGGTCGCGCACAGGCGGCTCCAGTCGGCGCACAGCGGATCCGTCGGCTCGAGCACCGGCTGCCAGTCGCGGCGATCCCAGCGGAAGCCGCCCGCCCGCTGCACCACGCGCTGTCCGTCGAGCAGGTCGGCCTCCGTGGAGTCGGAGATGGTGGAGCCCCAGCCGAGGCCGGTACCGACGACGGTCGTGGAACCGTCGGTGTGGATGACTTCGAACTGGGCGAGGAACGCCGTGCGGTCACCGAAGTTGTCGTAGGTACGGCCGTAGCCGAACAGGCCGCGGTACCACCCGTCGGAAAGGAATGCGTCCAGATCGTTCGCGCCTTCGTGCAGCACGGCGGTCAGGTCGTAGGTCTGCACCTGAAGGTTCGACCGGTAGGCGGTGAAGCCCGGGGTGAGCTCCTGGTCGCCGATCCGCTGACCGTTGACCACCAGTTCATAGATGCCGGGCTGTGACGTAGGCCCGGGCCAAGGCGATCGGCCCGGGCAGTTCGACATTCGAGTGCAGGGCGTAGACGGGTCGATGACCGGGCTCGGGCACGTCCTGCTCATGGGGCCGGATCCAGGAGGCCGACCAGTCGCTCCGCTGCAGCAGCCCCATCTCCCAGAACGCCGGCGCCGACCAGTCGCTCTCGCCGAGATCGGTCCACACGCGCACCCGCCACTCGACGCGTCCGCGGGCGGACGGCTCAGGGCCCGTGTACGGGACCAGAACGCGCTCGGCGGATCGCACGACGCCGGTCGACCAGTCGCCCGCCTCTATCTCGTACGCCGTCTGACGCGTGGCACCGACGGGCAACTGCCACGACAGACGTGGGCGGGCGACATCCGTTCCCAGAACGGCGTCATCAAGGTGCTCGAAACGCAGCCGGTGCGGTGCGTCGGTCGTTGTCTGCTCATTCATAAGGGCCTCCGTCGATCGGACAAGGTGCTCGGGCACGCAGAAGGTCGGGACGACAGGCTTCTGTAACGTTCCAGGCAAGGCTAGGCAGTGGGGCCGAGAGTGGTCAATGAGATGCGCTGGTGTTGCGAGGTAACGCTTCGCTGAGGACCAGGGTCGTGAGCGTCGAATGGCCAGTTCACGACACTTGTTAGCCGGAGCTTGTCGAGAGAAGGAGCCTGCGGCAGCTCCGCCCCCACGGTGGACTCGGCCACCAGTGCCTTCCTAAGTCGAGGCGCTTATGGAACGATACAAACGATCGGACCCCCTTCGACGCCGCTCATTCCGAGAGCTCGTAAGGGTGATTCCATCGGACAACGCGTACACCCCCGTCCCGGATCCCACCCAGCTGCCGAGAAGTCTGGAGACCTGCATGGTTGTGGCTGCCGCTCCCCGCGCACCTCGATTCGAGCACCACACGGACGGTTCTCCCGTGCTCGGCGTGGGGACTGGTACCCCCCGCTTGTCGTGGACGGTTCCGCAGGCCGACGAGGGCTACGAGCAGACGGCGTACGAGGTCGAGATCAGTCGGGACGGCAACCGCGAGAGATACCGGGTGGACAGCGGCGAGCAGGTGCTGGTGCCCTGGCCGGCCGAGCCGCTCGCGTCCCGGGAGTCCGCCAGGGTGTGGATCCGCGTCGCGCACAAGGAGGAGTGGAGCGAGTGGGGAGCGCCGGCCGTAGTGGAGGCCGGTCTCCTCGACGTCTCCGACTGGTCCGGGGCCTTCGTGAGCCCGACCGGTGTCGGTGATCTGCACGCACCCGCGCCGGTGCTGAGCGGCTCGCTGGACGTACCGGGCGAGGTGGTCAAGGCCCGGCTGTACGCCACCGCCCACGGCCTCTACGTCGCCACGCTCAACGGCCGCCGCGTCGGCGACCTCGTCCTGACGCCGGGCTGGACCGCCTACCAGCACCGGCTGCGCTACCAGACGTACGACGTCACGGACCTGGTCCGCAGCGGACGCAACGAGCTGGACTTCCTGCTGGGCAACGGCTGGTATCGAGGCCGGCTCGGGTTCCAGGGCGAGCGCGCGCTCTACGGCGACCGACTCGCGCTGCTGGCGCAGTTGGAGGTCACGACCGCTGACGGCCGCGTGCACGTCCTCGCCACCGACGGCACGTGGACAGCGCGCGAGAGCGAGGTACTCGCCGACGATCTCTACGACGGCCAGCGCACCGACCTACGGCGGCAGGACGCAGGCCGGCGCCCGGCCACCGGCGGAGTCGAAGTGACCGAGGGCGACTCCACGCGCCTCGTGGCGTCGGACGGGCCCGGCGTGCGGGTCAGCTCTCTGCTCTCGCCCGAGCGGGTGTGGACCTCACCGTCGGGCCGGACGCTGGTCGACTTCGGCCAGATCGCCGTGGGTTGGGTGCGGTTGCGCGTCCGCGGTCTCGCGCCGGGCAGCGAGGTCGTCGTACGGCACGCGGAGGTCCTGGAGGAAGGGGAACTCGGCACCCGTCCGCTGCGCACGGCCAAGGCAACTGACAGTTACCTCGTCACGGGCACCGACGGGGAAGTCCTCGAACCGTCCCTGACGTTCCACGGCTTCCGGTACGCGGAGGTGTCCGGCGTGCCGGGCCTGCGCGGTGAGGACATCGAGGCGGTGGTGATCGGGTCGGACCTGCGGCGCACGGGCTGGTTCAACTCCTCGCACGACCTGCTCAACCGGTTCCACGAGAACGTGGTCCGCAGCATGCGCGGCAACTTCGTCGACGTACCCACCGACTGCCCTCAGCGGGACGAACGGCTCGGCTGGACCGGCGACATCCAGGTGTTCGCGCCGACGGCGGCCTTCCTGTTCGACACCGCGGGCTTCCTCGGATCGTGGCTCGCCGACCTGGCGGCCGAACAGCAGCCCGACGGATCCGTCCCGTTCGTGGTGCCGGACGTGCTGCGCACCCCGTCCCCCAGTGCGGCAGCCTGGGGCGACGCCGCGACGGTGGTGCCGTGGGTGCTGTACCAACGCACCGGTGACCGCGGCGTGTTGGAGCGGCAGCTGCCGAGCATGTGCGGCTGGGTGAAGCGGATGACCGAACTCGCTGGCCCCGACCGGCTGTGGACGAGCGGCTTCCAGTTCGGCGACTGGCTGGACCCCACCGCGCCGCCGGAGGACCCCTACCGAGCCAAGGCCGATCCCGACGTGGTCGCCACCGCACATTTGGCCCGCTCGGCCGAGATCGTGGCCGAGGCGGCCCGAGTGGTGGGCCGGAGCGACGTGGCGGACCACCACGCAGCCCTGGCGGCCGAGGTCCGCGAGGCTTTCGCCCGTGCCTTCGTCACGCCCGCCGGCCGTGTCCTGTCCGACGCGCAGACCGTCTACGCCCTGGCCATCGAGTGGGCACTGCTGCCCGGCGAGGAGCAGCGCAAGGAGGCCGGACGGCGGCTGGCGGACCTCGTACGCACCGGCGGTTTCCGCATCGGCACCGGGTTCGTGGGCACCCCGCTGGTGACCGACGCACTGACCTCGACCGGACATGCCGACGTCGCCTACCGCCTGCTGCTGCAGACGGGCTGCCCCTCATGGCTCTACCCGGTGACCATGGGCGCGACCACGATCTGGGAGCGCTGGGACAGCATGCTGCCCGACGGCAGCATCAACCCCGGCGAGATGACCTCCTTCAACCACTACGCGCTCGGCGCGGTCGCGGACTGGCTGCACCGGCGGGTCGCCGGCCTCGCCCCCGCCGCGCCCGGCTACCGCGTGATCACCATCCACCCCGTGCCGTCCGCCGCGCTGACCTCCGCCTCGGCCCGCCACCTGACTCCGTACGGTGAAGCCCGCGTGGCCTGGACACGGGCCGACGGCCGTTTCCGCCTGGAGGCGCGGGTTCCCGTCGGGACCACCGCGCAGGTGTGGCTGCCCGGCGCCGACGCACACGAGACCGTCGCACACGGCGAACACCGCTGGGAGTTGCCCGACCCGTTCTCGACCTCCTCCGAGCCGCGTACGCCGGTCACCGTCCGCGATGTGCTCGACGAACCGGCGACCTGGTCCGCGGTAGTCGCTGCGGCTGTCCGGACCGGTGTGGCCGGTGGCGAGGCGGAGGCGGCCCGTCAGCTCGCCGCGCACCTCGACGCGCCCGCAACGGATCTCGCTCGCGCCCTCGCACCGCAGGAGTTCTCACCGGGCGCAGGTGCCTTCCAGCATGAGGTCGACGCCATCCTGGGGTCGCTCTCCGCCTGACATGCCGCCGATCCGGCACATGCCATGCAGCGCCGACCGTAAGGACGAACTCTGACCGTGTCCGAGGACGAGCAGCACGACGGCCTAAGCTGCACGGACTCCGTCCTCGGCGACAAGACAGGCGCCCTCCGGCACCGCGACGGCGTGCTCCACATGATCGTCTTGGTGAGGGACAGTCCAGGGGGCTGAGTCGTGTTCACGGCGAACGACCCGGTGGGCCCTAGAGGCCGTCTCCATCGACTACTTGGTGAGCACCGCGGTGCGCCGGGACCAAGAGCCCTCGGCGGCGGCGCTGAGCAGGAACTCGGCGACATCGGCCCGGGAGATCCTGGGCACGCCGGGCAGGCGGTCGAGCTGCTTCAGGTCGATGGCCTGGACGGTCGTGGCCGGCTTGTTGGTCAGCAGCACCGGGTAGACGAGCGTCCAGTCCAGGGCGGAGGCGGTGAGGATGCGCTCGCCTGAGGCCTTGTCGGCGAAGTTCGCCTTGCCGCCCTTGAAGAGGAACCGGAGGATCCTGGAGGCCTTTGCCAGGGACTCGCCGACGCCGAACGCCGACATGATCACCACTCGCTTGGTGCCGCTGGCCTCGGCAGCCTGAACGAGCGCTCGGGTGCTGTCGGTGATCAGGTTCGCCGGATCCTTGGCCTTGCCGATCCCGAGGGTGCTGACCACCGCGTCCACGCCGCGCGTGGCCTCGGCCAGCGCATCGGCGTCGCGGACGTCACCAGCGACCGCGGTCACCCGCTCGCGCTGGGCGAGCTTGGCCGGGTCGCGTACGAAGGCGACCACCTCGTGTCCGGCGGCGGTGGCCGCGTCCGTGAAGAGGCCGCCGGTCGCGCCGGTGGCGCCCAGGAGGAGAAATCTCATTGCAGTCGGTCCTTTCAGCAAGCCTCGACGGCTCTCGTTTTGCGAATCTGGTCGCGCGGCGCGGCGCGGGGATCGGCTCCCGCTCGTGGGGCATATCCGGGCAGCTACATCCGCTGCCGACGGAAGGTGCTCCGCACAGCTGGGTACGTCGTGTGCGGTCAGCGCCCTGCCCCGGCGGAGGCCTCGGCTTCCGCCCATTCCTTGAGAGGCTGGTTCATCCGCTCGAAGTTCTCCAACGTGCGGTCGATGATGCTGCTCATCACGGGTACCAGCAGCCCCGAGAACCTCTCGTCCTGGATCACCCGCGTCCCGCCGTTGTGCGGGCTGAGAGCGAAGCCGTGGTCGCCGCCGAAGAGGCCCGGAACGGGCAGCCCGCCGGCCCAGCGGAGTTCGATGCCCTCCGTCACGGCTGTCACCCGCGCTTTGAAGTTGACCGGGCGGCCCTTGGCGGGCTGCGTCCGAAGGGCCAGCGTGGCCCCGACCCGAACCTCTCCGGTCACCTCGCGGACGTACGGATTCCAGTCCGGGTAGCGGGCGAAGTCGGTCAGGACCTCCCACACGTGCCCGGGGTTCGCGTCGATGTCGACGTACGTGCTGATCTCTCGCATTGCCACTCCCTGCTGGTCGCGCCGACGACGACTCGCTCGTCCGGGAGCGCACACCGATCTTGCTACACGATAGTAAAACTGAAACTCAGTAGCAAGTTAGGGCATGACAATCAGTATCGATGATCAGTGTTGAACGTGGGTTGGATTGCCGGGTGATCGCATCAGCGCGTACCAGCACCAGAGAGATCGCACGGCCGCGATCCAGTCCGAAGTCGCTCAGATCGCCCTCGGCCTGTTCGGTCGTGACGGCTTCGACCGAGTCACCGTCAACGACCTCGCCACCGCGGCCGACGTGTCACGCAGTACATTCCTGCGCTACTTCGCCAGCAAGGAGGAGGCCGTCCTTGGCGGCTTCGACGACCAAGGCCAACACGTCGCCGACGCCCTGTGGGGCCGCCCCGCTGACGAGCACGACTGGACCGCCCTGCGATGCGCTCTGGACACCCCCATCGCGTTCTACCGCCAGGACCCGGCCGGCTTTCTCACGATGGCCCGCCTCGTCCAGGACACCCCTGCTCTCTGCGCCTGACAGTTGGAGAAGCAGTCCGGCTGGCAGCCCCTGCTCGCGGCCACCCTCGCGGAACGTCACGAGGCCACCGGCGATCCCGGCCTGTGTCCCGCCGTCCTCGCGGCAGCCGCCCTCGACTGCCTCACATCGCCGTCAACCGGTGGACCGCCAGCGACGGCACCCTCGACCTCGAACCCCTCGTCGACGAAGCATTCGCGGTCTTCACACCGCGACAACCGCTACGTCAAACGATCGCGATGCCGATGTGAGGGGACCCTCCGGCGGCCGGTCGGAGACAGGGAGAGGGAAGAACGAGCGGAGCATGCGCACGACTGTGCCCTCGGCGTCCCGCTGAACAGGTCGCAATCTCCCGGCCATCTGGGGGCGGCGCAGGACGACAGTTACCGAGAGTTGCGCGTCCCGGCGTCCCAGAGTCGTTAGGCGCATCACGGGCCCGCTTGGCGATCGCTTCCACCGTCAGGCTGACGAACCGTCTACCCGGTCTTGTTCGTAGACGCGATCAACGTGAAGATCCGCGACCAGCAGGTCGCCAACCGTCCGATCTACCTGGTCATGGCGGTGACCGTGGAGGGCGAGCGGGACATCCTCGGTTCTTGGCCGGAGACGGCGGCGAGGGGGCGAAGTGCTGGCTGCAGGTGTTCACCGAGTTGAAGAACCGCGGCCTCGAGGAAGCGCTGATGCTGGTCTGCAACGGACTGAAGGGCCTGCCCGACGCGGTGGAGACGGTCTGACCTCGAACGATTGCCCAGACGTGCATTGTCCACCTCATGCGCAACTCGTTCCGCTACGCGGCCCGCCAAGACTGGGACAAACTCGCCAAGGTCCTCAGGCCCGTCTACACCGCCCCCACGGCGGAGGCGGCCGAGGAACGGTTCTTGGAGTTCACCGAGGCCTGGGGAAAGAAGTACCCGGCGATCGTGAAGCTGTGGTCGGACGCCTGGGCCGAGTTCGTCCCCTTCCTCGCCTACGACGTGGAGATCCGCAAGGTCATCTGCTCGACGAACGCGATCGAGTCGGTCAACGCTCGCATCTGCAAGGCCGTGCGGGCCCGCGGGCACTTCCCGACCGAAGCCGCAGCCCTCAAATGCGTCTACCTCGCGCTGATGAGCCTGGACCCAACTGGCAAGGGCCGACGCAGGTGGACCATGCGCTGGAAGGCGCCGCTCAACGCCTTCCAGATCGCCTTCGATGGCCGCCTGAACCCGAGCAACCGCTGACCACCGCAACAACCAAGATCAGCCGTTAAGTTGGCCCTCCCGCCCGGGATTCTCTCTGTGCCGTCGTCTGGCTAAGTATCTTCCCTATGCCTCATCGCGTGGAGTGCGTGGCGATCCCTGAGCCTGCCGCAAAGCGCTCCTAGCGCGTGGCTTTTGGAGTGTGTGCCTCAAATGGCCGCCGCTGAAATATGATCCATGGTCAGGGACGGCGCCCACCAGGGGAGTTCCGGGGCGAGGATGCCGCGCGAATGCTGACTTTTTGCTGACCTGGGACGTGCCGCGTAGCCCTGACCTGGGGAAACTCCAGATGACAGTTTGATGATGTTCTTCGTCACCGTCATGGCGGGCCTGCTGTACGGGCTCCTCGGCGTGCTGCACCCGGGGCTGCTGGGGCTGCGCCTTGCCGAGACCGCGGCCGGTGCGCTCGGTGCCGCCCTCGCCGTCGCGCTGATCCTGCCGGTCACCACGCACACGGTGACCGATCGCTGGGTGGCCCGGGCCGTACACGCCGTACACGACTGCACCTCGGCGGCGGCCCGGCGCCTCGCCGGTGACCTGAGCGCCGATCCCGCGCCGCGGGCCGCGGAGCTGGAGGCGCTGCTCGGCCGGGTCCGGTTCGCGCTCGCCCCGCTGGTCCACCCGCTCAACCCGATGCGGGCCCGCAAGGCCAGGGCCCGTCAGGTGCTCGCGCTCCTCGATGACTGCGCCCGCGAGGTACGCGGCCTCACGGTCGTCGCCGCCGACCCCGACGCCTCGCACGACGCCGGCCTCACCGCCGCCTGCGGACGCGTCGAGGCGGCGATCGAGGTGCTGGTCGGTGCAGTGCCGGAGCATGCGGTGGCGGCGGCCGCGGGCGTACCGGGCGTGGGGGTGCCGGGCCACGACCCGGGAGCCGAGCAGGCCCTCGCCCACCTGCACGGCCTGGAGCGGGCGCTTGCCGCGCTGGCCACGCCGCTGCGGGGCTCCTCGACTGTGGGGGCGTGAACACGAGCCAGGCCGTGTGCCGCACAGGCGGGCGGTTTGGTCCAGGCCTCTGATCGTCGGCTGCTGCGTTGCCCCGTCAGCACGACACCGAGAGGGGACGGCAGTGGCAGGCGGCGACAGGCGGGAACGGCGGGCGTTCATCGGCTTGTGCACGGCGGCCGGGGTATTCGGTGTCCTCACCGCGCCCCTGGACGAGGACAGCGGCGACCCGGACACCGGCATCCCGCGCCGCGGCGGCTCCCATCGAGGTGTCGGCGGCGTCGTGCCTGCACTTCCCCGGACCCGCTCAGGTCCTACCGCCGGGCCATACGAAGGCGGACACGTCGAAGGGCCCGCTCCTGCGAGAGGAGCGAGCCCTTCGACGTACGGGTGTGCGAGGGTCAGCGGACCGGTGCGCCCTGCGGCTGCTGTGGGGCGATGCCCAGTGCCGTCGTGTACTTGGAGAGCGCGAGCTTGCCGATCGCCGGGTACGCGCCGAGCCCCTCGGCGGCGGAGCAACCCGCCTCCTTCGCGGCAGCGTCGAGCAGCGTCGAGTCGAGCTCGGGGCCGACCAGGTACGGCGCGAGCGCCAGCTGCTGGGAGCCCGAAGAACGCAGCTGCTCGGCGGTGGACGCGATAGCGCCCTCCTCGTCGAGCGCCGCCGCCATCACCGGCACGGCGAGGCGGGCGGCGAGCAGCATGCCGGTGATCCCGGCCGCCTGCACGGCCTCCTCGCCGCCCACGGACGCCAGGATGATGCCGTCCGCGGCGGTCGCCACGGTGAACAGGCGGGCGCGGTCTGCGCGCGCCAGACCCGCCTCGGACAGCCGTACGTGCAGTGCCTCGGCGAGCAGCGGGTGCGGGCCGAGCACATCGGTCAGCTCGGCCGCGACACGGCTCTCCATGACGGCCTGGCGGATACGGCGCAGCAGCGCGTTGTCCGGACCGGCGAGCAGCGGTACGACGACGGCGACGGGGCCGTCCGGCTCCCTGACGTCCACACCGGCGGCACGGGCCTGCTCGAAGCGGGCGGTGCGCTCCTCGGCGGTGTGCACGAGCACCGACTGAAGCGTGGGGAACTCCGAGTCGTCACCGTCGAGGTACGCGATCCGGGCATCGAGGCCGGGGAGCTCGGAGCGTGCGATGCTCACGACCTCGTCGGCGAGGCTGCGGACGGCGCCGCTGGGCGTGCCGGGCACCGCGAGGACGAGCGCGGGCGCGCCCTCGGGAGCCGCCAGCGGCTCCGGACGGCGGTGCCGCCCGGGCTGGCGGGGTCGCGGCATTCGTACTGGCAGGCCGGACGCGGGCCCAGTGGGGGAGCTCATGGCGCCGCATGTTACTGGTTTCTTGGGCTCCCCTGTTCGGGGAGGGTGCAGGTGAACGGTATACGTCCGCTTTTGTCTGATGAGTTACGTACGGATTGATCTCTTTGCGTACGTACGGATCATGGTGCGGGGGTCTCGCCTGCGGGGGCCTCGGGCGCGGGAGTCTCCGCGATCACGTACAGCATGTCCTCCTCGCGCGGCAGCGTCAGCCGGTCCTCGGCCAGGTCGACGGCGATGCGTACGGCCCCGGCGAGCGGATCGCCCGCGGCCGGAACCTGCCGCGCGTACGGCAGCCGGTCCGTCAGAGCGGCACGCAGGGGTACGAGAAGAGGGGCGCCCATCTTGAACAGTCCACCCGTGAAGGCGACTTGGATCTCACCGGAGGCCTCACCCTCGGTGGGACAGACCGCGCGGGCCGCGTCGGCGATGTGCCGGGCGGCCCCGGCCAGGATGTCCGCGGCCACCGGGTCGCTGTCGGCGCAGGCCGCCACCTCGGGTGCGAAGGACGCGAGCATGGCGGGGCGGTCGGTGCGCGGGTAGAGCTGCCCCGGCCAGGTGCCGGCCGGGCCGAACATCACCTCGCCGCGCGCCAGGAGCCGGGCCGAGCCCCCGGAACGTCCGTCGTGCGCGCGCAGGGCCGCGTCGAGTCCGGCTCGCCCGATCCATGCCCCGCCGCCGTTGTCGCCCAGCAGATGGCCCCAGCCGTCCGCTCTGCGCCAGCTCGTCAGATCCGTGCCGATCGCGATCAGACCAGTGCCGGCAGCGACCACCGCACCCGGTCGCTGCCCCAGTGCGCCCACATACGCGGTGACCCCGTCGGCGGCCAACGCGAGCCTGCGCACGCCGAGTTCGCGGGCCAGCGCGGACGGCAGGTCGGCGCGCAGGGCGTCACCCAGTGAGGTGTAACCCGCCGCCCCGACGGTGACGGCGCGAAGCGTGGCGATGCCCGCGTCCGCCATCAACTGCCGGGCCATCGGCACCAGTTGCTCCACCAGATGCCCGGCGTCGATGCCGCGCGGCCCCGTGCGCACCGGCTCCTTGGACTTCAGCGGAGCCGTGCCCTGGTCCTCCCGGCCACCCCTGACCGCCAGTACGGCACGCAGTCCCGACCCCCCGGAGTCCACACCCAGCACCCCCGACAGCTCGCCGGGACCGGTCATGGCAGCCGCCAGTCCACGGGTTGGCCGCCCTGACGGACCAGCAGTTCGTTGGCCCGGCTGAACGGGCGCGAACCGAAGAAGCCCCGGTCCGCCGACATCGGCGACGGATGCGCCGATTCCACCGACGGCAGGTCACCGAGCAGCGGCCGGAGGTTACGGGTGTCACGCCCCCACAGGATCGACACCAGCGGCTTACCGCGCGCGGCCAGCGCCCGGATGGCCTGCTCGGTGACCTCCTCCCAGCCCTTGCCCCGGTGCGCGGCGGGACGGCGCGGGGCTGTGGTGAGCGCCCTGTTGAGCAGCAGCACGCCCTGCTCGGTCCAGGGCGTCAGATCCCCATTGGACGGCTGCGGCAGCCCCAAGTCGCTGCTGAGCTCCCGGTAGATGTTGATGAGGCTGCCGGGCAGCGGCCGCACCTCGGGCGCGACCGAGAACGACAGCCCCACCGCATGTGCGGGAGTTTCGGGATCTGGGTATCGGCGACGAGAGGCTGGCGAGGCGTGATGACCGTGGCGGAGTGGCTTGATCACTGGATGCAACAGGCTCCCCTCCTTCCCGGTGACCGGCTGCGCGATCTGCTGGACCGGCTCGATGACCTCGATGAGGAGGAAGAGTAGCGCCGAGGGCGGCGTGCGTGTGTGGGGGCTTCTGTGTTTGTGCGGGACCCCGGTTGTGTGTCGGTAGGGTGACGTGCTGTGGCACCACGACCCTTGCATGAACTTGTTGAAGCGGGCTGGGCGAAGGCTCTGGAGCCGGTGGCCGGACGTATCGCGGCGATGGGGGACTTCCTGCGGGCCGAGATCGCGGCCGGCCGGACGTATCTTCCGTCCGGGGCGAATGTCCTGCGGGCCTTCCGGCAGCCGTTCGACGACGTCCGCGTGTTGATCGTCGGGCAGGATCCCTATCCCACGCCGGGGATGGCCATCGGGCTGAGTTTCGCGGTGGCGCCCGAGGTGCGTTCGTTGCCGGGCAGTCTGGAGAACATCTTCCGGGAACTGCATACGGACTTGGGGCTGCCCAGGCCGTCCAATGGGGATCTGACGCCCTGGACCGAGCAGGGCGTGCTGCTGCTGAACAGGGCGCTCACCACAGCCCCGCGCCGTCCCGCCGCGCACCGGGGCAAGGGCTGGGAGGAGGTCACCGAGCAGGCCATCCGGGCGCTGGCCGCGCGCGGTAAGCCGCTGGTGTCGATCCTGTGGGGGCGTGACGCGCGGAATCTGCGGCCGTTGCTGGGGGATCTTCCGGCGATCGAGTCGGCGCATCCGTCGCCGATGTCGGCGGACCGCGGGTTTTTCGGTTCGCGCCCGTTCAGCCGGGCCAATGACCTGCTGGTGCGGCAGGGTGCCGAGCCGGTGGACTGGCGCCTGCCGTAGGTCATGGTGACGGCGGCCTCTTGCCTGGTGTGCCGGGCTCTTGTCGGGCGTGGGTCACGACTCTCGTTGAGCGAGAGTCATCACCGACCGCGTCTCAGAAGGGGTGTCGATCTGTGCTCGATGACGCATTACGTGGAGTGCGTGGCCATCCTTGAACCGGGGGCTAAGGGGTCCTGACCTGTGGTTTAGTGCGCGTGGTTTAGTGTGTGCGCATTATGTACGATGTGGGCGTTACAGGCGATATCTTGATGCTCGTGACGCTCATTTGATGCTCGTTGATCTTGCTCGCTGGCAGTGAGTCAGGTCGCTGGGTGGACAGGTCGGCGACCCAGGGCGGCTTCGCCGCCCGCCGTGGGACTGGCAAGTCGAAGGTGCCAGAGCGCGGGTGACCTTGGAACCGATCTATTTGCGCGTCAGAACCCCGCTGAGACTCGAACGGAGCGGCACTTGTCGAGGTTTTCGGGGAATTTGTCGGCTGCGGTTGGCAGGGCTGAGGTGTCGGTTCCTTGCCACTCGTCAGCTTGAGCCTGGACGACTTCGTCATGAAGTCCTCTACCAGGTGGCCCTGACCTGCGGCAATGTGGTCGATCAGGTCTCTGACCTGCGCTGATCCTTCTTTCGCGTTCTTTCAGGCTCGTGCCCGGTTAGACAGTCGATTCTCCCCACGCGCTCCCCACAGCCGCCCATACTCCCCAGATTCTCCCCAGGGGAGTCGGGGGAGAGGCTCGGTGCGCCCTGGTGTTCGCGCTTGTGGAGCGGGCGCGGCAGGTACGGTGCGTAATTTCCGGATGCCTCAGGGCGGCGAAGACCGGGGATGAAGCCAGCGACGTGCTGACAGCGATCACTCTGGCGATGTTCTGGGACGTGCCGGTCCGACTGAAGGGAAGAAGGTGTTGCCCCGTGCTCTGCGGCGCTGGGCGTTCGTGGTGCCGGGGTCGGAGGAGCGGGAGCTGCCGGTGGAGGACCGGCTGGTGCTGCTGGGGGTGCCCCCTCTGGGGGAGGGTGGCGAGGCGTCCCGGCCGTTGATCGACCTGCAGGATCCGATCCTGGCCCGTGACGTGCTGGAGGCGCTGCGCCGCAAACTGGACGGCACTGAGGCGGCGTTGGAGACGATGCGCCGCAAGCACAAGGTGCTGGTGCATGCCCTGTACTACGCCGTTGAACGTGGTGAGTTGGGCAGTCATCCGCTGAAGCGGATCCGCTGGCGGGTGCCCAAGCCGGCGGTGGCGGTGGATCCGCGGGTGGTGGCCAACCCGTACCAGGCGCGGGATCTGCTGAGTGCCGTCTCCTACGTGGGTGGCTACCGGAGGGCCCGTGGCCGTCGGCTGGTCGGCTTCTTCGCCGGCCTGTACTACGCGGGGCTGCGCCCGGAGGAGGCGGTCGCGGTGGCGCTGCCGGACTGCCGCCTGCCCAGCACCGGTTGGGGGGCGGTTGATCCTGCACCGCACCCTGCCGCAGGCGGGCAAACGGTGGACCGACACCAGCCGGTACCACGACGAGCGCGGGCGGAAGAACCGCCCGCCGGGAGAAACGCGGGTGGTGCCGCTGCCGCCGCATCTGGTGGCCCTGTGGCGCGAGCACGTCGCCACGTTCGGCACGGCCGACGACGGCCGGCTGTTCTTCACCGAACAGGGCCGGGTCATCAGCTACACCACCTACCACCGGGTCTGGCACGAGACCCGCGACCTCGCCCTGCCGCCCGCGCTCACCAGCACCCCGCTCGCGAAGCGCCCGTACGACCTGCGGCACTCGGCTCTGTCTACGTGGCTGTGCGCAGGCGCGGACCCGGTCGAGGTCGCCCAACGGGCCGGCAACAGCGTCGAGGTCCTCCTGTCCCGGTACGCGAAGTGTCTCTATGATCCGGTCACGGCCACCAGCAGGATCGTCATCCTGGGCGGCACCCTGCTCGTCCTCGCGCT
>NZ_BAAGPS010000041.1:0-36010 GCF_054783935.1 Streptomyces pseudoechinosporeus | reverse complement strand
GCAGGTCTTGGAGGACGGGTACCAGCGGTTGGCCACCACGGTGGGGGTGGCGTTGCGCCGGCCCTTGTAGGTGAGCTGGCGGCGGATCTCCCCGAATCCGGCGTCGGCAACCTGGCGGGCCAGGCGCCGGTTCTTCAGCATGCCGGCGACGTTGAGGTCTTCCACCACCACGGTGCCGCACTCGGCCCGGATCTTGGTGGTGAGCTTGTGCAGGGCGTCCGCGCGCTGGTTCGCGACCCGGTGGTGGATGCGGTTGCGCTCGGCGTTGGCCTTCTCTCACCGCTTTGACGGCTTCTGTCCGGTGCGCCGGTCGGGACCCTGCCGTCGGGAGACCCGGCGCGAGTGCAGGCGCAGCAGTTTCAGGCAGCCGTCCAGGCGCTTGGGGTTCGGCTCGTAGCGGATCTCCCCGGCGCTGTCGGCCATCACCGCCAGGTGCTTCACCCCGAGGTCGATACCGACCGCCACGTCCGGGCGGGCGACGCGGACCAGGTCCCGCTTGACCTCGCTCTGGAAGGAGACGAACCACCGGCCGCGTTCGTGCCGCACGGTCACGGACAGGATGCGGGCGGTCCCGGCCGCGACGCGGTCACGCAGGTCGTCAGCGCGTTCGTGCACACGGATCGTGCCCAGCCGGGGCAGGGTGACGTGACGGCCGTCCGGCTCGACGCGGATGGCGCCGGTGGTGAACCGGCAGGCCAGGCGCGCCTTCCGCTTCGACTTCCGGCGGGGCGCGCCCACACGCTTGCCCTTGCGCTTGCCGTTCTTCGACTTGGCGTAGTTGTCGAACGCGGCGGCGGCGCCTGCCAGGCCGGTGCTGTACGCCTCCTTGGAGTTCTCTCCCCACCAGCCGGCGAACCGCGGGTCGGTGCGTTTGGCCTCGTTGAACGCCTTCCGCAGCGCGGGCAGCGACCACGGCCGCCACTGCGTCAACTCCGCCTCGCCGATCCCGTAGGTCGCCTCGGCCGCCCGCTGCGCCCACGACGCCCGCACCCACGACACCGCCCAGTTGTATGCCGCGCGCGCCGCACCGCAGTGCGACCTGAGCGCCTGTTCCTCAGCGGCGTTCGGATCGAGGGCGAACCGGTACGCCTGCACCACGAAACCAGGCTGTGGCTGGAATTTCTTCACCGGGCAGCCTCGCTGGTCATCACAGCCGCGGCGCGCGCGGCGCGGTTCTTCGCGGCCCTGCGCCCGTACAAGCGGGCGCACATCGAGGTCAGCACCTCGGTGATGTCCCGCACCAGGTCGTCCGTGGTCTCCTGCGGATCGAGGACCACCAGACGCCGCCCGGACGCCGACAGGGCTGCTTCGAGGTGCTCGACGCCGAAGCGGGCGAGCCGGTCACGGTGCTCCACCACGATCACGGTCGCGTCCGGATCGGCCAGCAGCCGGTGCAGTTTGCGCCGCCGCTCATTCAGCCCCGAGCCGACTTCGGTTACCACCTCTGACACCGGCAGGCCCAGTTGGGTGGCGCCGGTGACGACACGGGCCACCTGCCGGTCAAGGTCCGGCTTCTGGTCGGCCGACGAGACGCGGCAGTACGCCACCGTGCGCCCCTCGGGCGACTGTTCGGCCTCGTGCACCAGCCACACGCCGGTCGCGGTCCGGGTCGCGGGAACGGGGAGTTTCCCGTCCCTCGCCCACCGCCACGCGGTCTGGTAGTGCACGCCGTTGCGTGCCGCCCATTCTGACAGCCTCACGCGATCATTGTATATGAGAGTTGATAGGTGATGAAACTTCTGTCAGCAGATGCCATCCCCGACGGACGCCGACAACGGGCCGCCTCCTGCCTCGCCGGCAGGAGGCGGCCATGCGGGTGACGCGCTCGATACGGCGACGGGTGTCCTGGTACTCACGCCTCTCGAACCCGGCAAAGTGTCGGTGGAACGAGGGCAGTTGACTCTACGTTGGATGCCTAAGGCCAACGATGTTTCCCAGAAGGAGGCTGAACGGTGACGCAGGACTCGTCCGCCCCCGACACCGCGGCGTCAGCGAAGATCGACTCGGCGGTGCCGCATTCGGCCCGGATCTGGAACTACTGGCTCGGCGGCAAGGACAACTACCCCGTCGACGAGGAAGCAGGCGACGCCTTCCGCGAGATCTTCCCCGGCATCACCGACCTCGCCCGCGACTCCCGGGCCTTCCTCGGCCGCGCAGTGCGCCACCTGGCCGGTGAGGCCGGGATCCGCCAGTTCCTCGACATCGGCACCGGCCTGCCCACAGCGAACAACACCCACGAGATCGCCCAGCGGGTGGCCCCCGACGCCCGCATCGTCTACGTCGACAACGACCCCCTGGTCCTGGCCCATGCCCAAGCACTGCTGACCAGCACCCGTGAGGGAGCGACCGACTACATCCACGCGGACCTGCACGACCCGAGCGCCGTGCTGCGGGAAGCAGCCCGTACCCTCGACCTCACACAACCGGTCGCACTCACATTGATGCAGGTCAGCGGGCACATCGCCGACTACGAAGAAGCGCGGTCCATCGTCAGCGCACTCATGGGGACACTGCCCTCCGGCAGCTACTTCGCGTTCAACGACAGCGTGGACACCAACCAGTCCAACGCCGAAGCCACCCGCCTCTACAACGAGAGCGGCGCGGCCCCGTACTACCTGCGCAGCCCGCAGCAGCTGGCGGGCTTCTTCGACGGCCTGGAACTGCTGGAGCCCGGCGTCGTCCCCATCACCGACTGGCGCCCCGACCCCACGACCGCCGGCACTGCCGGCGAGGTGATCGCCTTGGGCGGTGTCGCCCGAAAGCCGTGAGGTCGTACGTGCACAGGTAGCGGCGTGGTGGCGCTCCGTTCAGTGGTGGCGGGGGCCGGAGTGGTTCAGGACGTGCCACCACACCGCGGCCGGCGACCTCAGCGGACGGTACGGGTAGACATCGGCCGGCGCCCAGCCGGTGTCCGTCGTGAACCCCTCGGCCGCCTCGGCCGCCGCCGCGGCGTCGAGTCCGGCCGGGCGGCCGTTCAGCCAGGAACCCGTGTCCCTGAAGCGCGTGCCCCCGTAGAGCGCGACCACCAGGGCGGGGCTCGCGTCTGGGCCCTCGTACAGGAATACGTTCCTCTCGGAGACCGTCGCGGACTCCACCCCGATGCCGAGCGCGTACCCGGTGTCCTCGGCCCGGCCCCGGTAGACGTTGTTGACCACGTGCACCTGCCCGAAGCGGACGCGCGGAGCGCGCTGTGCGATGTCGGTGAACAGGTTGCGGACGAAGGTGACCTTCAGATGCCCGCGGTCGCGGTCGCCCCGCCCGTCGCCGGACCCGATGAGGACCGCCTTGTCGTGGTCGGTGAACCGGCTGTCCGACACCGTGATGAAGTCCGAACCGTCCTCGATGTCCAGCAGCCCGTCGTGCCGCTGGACCCGCTCGCCGTGGAAGCCGGGCGGTGCCGTGCGGTCCGGATAGCGGCCGTCGGTGAAAGTGCAGTGGTCGATCCAGATGTTCCTGCCGGTGATCACCGCCAGGGCGTCGAAGCGGGCGTTCCAGCTGCCCTGTTCCCCGTCGTCCGGCGACCAGGTGGTGAAGTGGTCGACGGGCGCTTCGAGGGTCAGGTCGCGGATCACGATGTTGGTGCCGGTGTTGATACTCAGGAAGACTCCGAGCAGGCGGGCGTCGCCTCCCGTGCCGATGAGCGTGGTGTTGCTCGGCACGGTCAGCTGGATCTGCTGCTTCTCCTGGTTCGAACCGGTCTGCCGCAGGATCCGCTGCTGCTTGCAGTAGTCGTAGCGGGTGTCGGACCACTCGGCGCCGTCCTCGCCGAAGCACGACATGTACTTCGCCAGGTCGTAGCCGGGGGCGTAGTCCTGCTCACCGAGCAGCGTGCCGTCGCCGGCCTCATGGCCGCTGATGTCTCCCTCGACCCGGATGACCTTTGGCGCGGTCGGCTCGCCCCGGTTGGCCAGCGCCTCCTTCAGCTCCGCACGCGTCGACACCCTCCACACCGACTCCGGCCCGGCGCCCGCGCCCCCGGTGGTGCCGCCGTTGACGGAAGCCCAGCCGACCGGGCCGGAGTCACGGGGGCCGGAGGCGGTCGCGGGGCCCGCCGGCAGCAGGGCACAGGCCAGCAGGAGGGCTACGACAAGACTCCCGCATACGCGGCCCGCGGGTACGGCCGCGCGGACAGGACCCCACGAGCGTAAGTGACTTGATTCGGACGCCGTCATCGACGCGATCTCCTCCTCATCAGTCCCTGAATCAGTCTCTGAGCCGGTCGATCTGCCGGATCTTGTTCGTCGCGTCCAGGGCGGCGACTTTGTAGGACTCCGCAAGGGTGGGGTAGTTGAACACCGCGTCGACCAGGTAGTCCACCGTGCCGCCGCAGCCCATCACGGACTGCCCGATATGGATCAGCTCGGTGGCCCCGGTGCCGAAACAGTGCACGCCGAGGAGCCTGCGGTCCTCCGGCGAGACGAGCAGTTTGAGCATGCCGTGCGAGTCGCCGATGATCTGCCCCCGGGCCAGCTCGCGATAGCGGGAGATGCCGACCTCGTACGGCACGGAATCCTCGGTGAGCTGGTCCTCGGTCCGCCCGATGAAGCTGATCTCCGGGATGGTGTAGATGCCGATCGGCTGAAGGCCGTCCATTTGGTTCACCGGCTCGCCACAGGCGTGATACGCGGCCGTACGCCCCTGCTCCATCGAGGTCGCGGCCAGCGCCGGGAAACCGATGACGTCGCCGACGGCATAGATGTGCGGCACTTCGGTGCGGTAGTGCTCGTCGACCTTGATCCGGCCGCGCCGGTCGGCGGACAGCCCGGCCTTGTCGAGTTCGAGGTCGTCGGTGAGGCCCTGGCGGCCCGCGGAGTACATCACGGCGTCCGCGGGTATCTTCTTGCCGCTCTCCAGGACGGTGAGCGTGCCCCGCGGGTGACGTTCGACCGCGGCGACGGTCTCCCCGAACCGGAAGGTGACGGCCAGATCCCGCAGCTGGTACTTCAGCGACTCGATCACCTCGACATCGCAGATGTCGAGCATCCCGGGCCGCTGCTCGACCACGGTGACCTTGCTGCCGAGAGCGGCGAACATGGAGGCGTACTCCATGCCGATCACCCCGGCGCCCACGATGACCATGGAACGCGGCACCCGCTCCAGATTGAGTACGTTGTCCGAATCGATGATCGTCCGCTCGTCGAACTCGACACTCGCGGGCCGGGCGGGACGGGTGCCCGTGGCGATGACGATGTGCCCGGCGCTCAACAGCCGCTCGTGGCCCGTCACTTCACGCAACGCGACGGTGTGGTCGTCGACGAAACGGCCGGTGCCGGCGAAAAGGGAGACGTGGTTGCGGGAGAGCTGGCTGCGGACGACGTCGACCTCACGGCCCACCACATGCTGGGTGCGTGCGGTCAGGTCGGCGACGGTGATGTCCTCCTTGAGACGGTAGCTCTGGCCGTACAGATCACGCTGGGTGAGGCCGGTCAGATACAGGACCGCCTCACGCAGTGTCTTGGAAGGGATGGTCCCGGTGTGGATGGAGACCCCGCCGACCATGTCGGGGCGGTCGATGACAGCGACCCGGCGGCCGAGCTTGGCAGCGGCGATGGCGGCCTTCTGGCCGCCCGGACCGGATCCGATGACGAGTATGTCGAAGTCGGGCACCTCCGGAGTCTGACAGCTCGAAGGCCCCGCCCGGAAGGGCGGACAGCCATGTCGGGGACCAACTGCGGAGTCCTGCACCCGAGTTGACCCTGATCACGAGCGAACCGGCCCCGGACACGCTGCGCTCGGCTCTCAGGGGAGGGGCTGTTCGGCCCAGATGATCTTGCCCGTGGGGTGTAGCGGGTTCCCCAGCGTTCGGTGAGCTGCGCGACGAGGAACAGGCCGCGTCCGCTCTCGTCGGTGGTGGCCGCGTAGCGCAGGTGGGGTGAGGCGCTGCTGCTGAACGCTGTGCGGCGCAGTTCGGTGACCTTGCTCGGCTCCTCCCCGTTCAGCACGGCATCGGCCAGATCCACGGTGACGAAGTCCGCGAACCGTGGCACGGCCACCTCCGTCAGTTCCCTGGCGGTCCGTGCGACGTCCAGACCCGTGCCGATGCCCACCCCGGCGTCGTACAGCAGCCTGAGGCGTTCACGTGCCATCTCGGCCCGCCCGGACAAGGCGCGCAGACGTGGCCACTCGTCCCGAGGCCGGCAGCCCGGCGGTGTCCGCCTCCAAACCGAGTTCGAGAACGTGCCGCCTCTCGGCGTCGGCGGGCAGACCCAGCAGTTGTTGGGCCTCGTCATTGACAAGCAGCAGCCGCCCCGAACCGCCGACAATGATCACTGCCTCCCGGACGGCGTGCAGCACGGCATCATGGTGCTCGTACATCCAGGTCATCTCATACGGGCCCAGACCACGGGTCTGGCGCAGCAGCCGTCTGCTCACGAGCGCTGTCCCCGCCGTCGACAGACCGAGTGCCGCCGCCGCGAGGAAGATCGGCAACTGCCGATGCGCGACATCACTCACATTGGCGGTCGTGATACCGGCCGACACCAGGCCCACAACCGATCCGTCGGGCGCCTTGACCGGAACCACCGCCTGCACCAGCGGCCCGATGGTCCCCTCGATCTCCTCGGTGACGGAACGGTCGGCCAGCACGGGTGCGGTGGTCCCGACGAACTTCTTCCCGATCCTGTCCGGCTTGGGGGCCACGCCATGTGGACCAGCGGAGATATCGGCGCCAAGGCTGGCGCATGGATTGGCATGGCCTGGGCCTGCCCCGACTGGTGAGCTGACAGGGCCCCATGTCCGCCCCGCCGGGTACCGATCCGGCCGGACGGCGGCCGGGGGCGGGACCGTGGGTGCCGACCGCGCCCGTACGCTGGCCTGGCTCACCGGCGCCGAGCTGGACACCGCGCAACTGGCCGCACGCCTGGCTGGCTCCACCGTCCCGCACCCGCTCGCCAGTGGTGCGCTGTGGCGCGGGACCCACAGCGTCCCTCCCGGCCATGGCCTGTATCTGGAGCCCGGCGGTCAGTGGCGGACGGCCGCCTGGTGGCAGGCGCCGACAGCCGAGCTGCCGCTGGCCGAGGCGGCGCCCGCCCTGCGACAGGCAATGCGGGATGCCGTGGCGCTGCGGGTCCGCCCGGGCGAGGTACTGAGCGCCGACCTGTCGGGGGGGCATGGACTCCACCTCCCTGTGCTTTCTGGCCGCCGAGGCCGGGGCGCGCCTGGTCACCGCCACCCTGCACTGGAACGCGCCCGGCAACGAGGACCACACCTACGCCCGGCACGCGGCGGAGCACCTGCCCGGTATCGAGCGCATGGTCTTTGCCTCCGCCGAGCTGCCCGCCCACTTCACCGGGCTCAACGAGCGCCGGGATCCGGCGGACGAGCCCTCAGCCGCACTGCGCGACCGGGCCCAGCAGCATCAACTCGCCGCAGCGATGCGCAGCCACGGGGCGCTGCGCCGCCTGATGGGACACGGCGGTGACCACGTGGTCCAGCCCTGCGACGCGTATATGCATGGCCTGCTGCGCCGCTCCCCGCTGCTGGGCCTGCGGCACGTCAACGGTCTTCGGGTGCACCGCCGGTGGCCGCTGGGCGCCACGTTGCGCATGCTGCTCGACGGGCGCGGCTACGGTTCCTGGCTGGCCGGTACCGCGGGGCAGCTGCGACAGACGCCCGCGCGCGGTGCCGTCTTCGGGCTGCCGGAGGGCTGGAGACCACGGCCGCAGCTTCCGCCGTGGACGAGCGAGCAGGCCGTCGAGCTGCTCGGCGAGCTGCTGCGCGCGGCCGCCCTCGACGCCGTGCCGCTGGCCCCGGACCGCGGTCGTCACGCCTGGACCCAACAGGCACAGCAGGCCGGGCGGATCGCCGGGCACCTCGCGCACGAGACGGCAGCCGCCGGGCTGCCCGCGCACAGCCCGTTCTGCGACGACGCCGTGATCAGCGCCTGCCTGGTGGCCCGGCCGCAGGAGGCGGCGGCCCCGTGGTCGTACAAACCGTTGCTCGCCGCCGCGACGGACGGCCTGGTGCCTGCCCGCATCCTGCGCCGTACCACCAAGGACCACTGCGGCCAGGAGTGGCACGCCGGGCTGAAACTGCACCGGCGGATTCTGGCCGCGTGGGCCGAGGACTCCCACCTGGTGGCCGCAGGCGTCGCCGACGAAGAGCCGCTGCGGCGTGCGCTGATCTCCCCGGGCCTGCTCGCCGACGGCGCGGGAGAGCTGGAGGCCACCCTCGGTGCCGAAGCATGGCTGCGCGACCTGGCGGCCCATCCAACCCCCGCGTACCTGAGCCGGCCCGATCCGGCGCGGTCCGAGCGCGGGCGGCAGCCCGGGCACGAACACGAAGGAGCATCCTGTTGAGCCCACTGCGCGCTGATGTCACAGCCTGCCCCACCGACGACGGCATGGTCCTGCTGGACGAGCGCAGCGGACGCTACTGGCAGCTCAACGGCGCCGGCGCCCGCGTCGTCCAGGCCCTGCTCGAGGGCGCCACATCGGAGCACGTGGCCGACCGGCTCGCCCGGACCGGGCCGGTGAGCCGGGAACGCGCCGCAGCCGATGTCGCGGCACTGGTCGACCAGCTCACCCGGGCGAACCTGGTCACGGCCTCATGAGCCAGGTCCTGGACACCAGCGCAATCCGGCCTCCGCTGCCCCGCCGTATCGCCGCCCGCACCGCCGTCACCGCCGCGCGGCTCATCGCCCACCTGCCACCCCGCCGCATCCGCGCCGTCCTGAACGCCGCACGCCGAGGAGCCACGCCGGCCAACTACACCCAGGCCCTCCAGGCCCGTCAGGACGTGACGGCCGTCAGCACACTGTGCGCCGGCCGCTACTGCCTCCAGCGCTCACTGGCCACCACCCTGCTGTGCCGGATGAACGGCAACTGGCCCACATGGTGCTCGGGAGTGCGCACCCCTCCATTCGCCGCACGCGCCTGGGTGGAAGCCGACGGCTGACGGGTCGGCGAGCCCGAGGACGCCGCCACCTACCGGACCATGATCAGCGTACCCGCCAAAGGGCATCGGGAGACCGGACCGCAGCCACCCAGACGACACCGAAGGCGCGCTTCTGGTTCAAGGAGTTCACGCATCTGGATGTCGGTGAAACCGCCGTGGATCGGTGCACTCACGGGGCAAGGCTGAACGATCGAGGGTGCCGCTGTCACCTCTGGCCGACGGGAAGAGCCAGGATCTCGTGCAGTTCCCGGGCTGGACGTCCCGTTCGCATCCGCTCAGGCACCGTATCGATCACATTCCTTGCGCGGGCGCCGAGGATGGTGGTGCGGTGCTCCGGAGGCACGTTCAGGTGCGCATGCCCAGCGAGCTGAAAAGCTTCAGCGAGGTGGCGATCATGGGCTGGGCAGATCGCGCCGGCGGACAGCCGGCTACTGCGAGTCGGCGGAGGCCGGCCCGGCCTGCTGCGGGATCCCCGGACTCCTGTCCATTCGAACACCGGGTCGTGGCATGCCTCGTCCGAGGGAAGCGCGACGTATCCCGATTGCCCGCAGGTCTGCCTGCACAGCCTTGAAGACATGACGGAGTGGGGGATCAGGTCGGCCCGCAGGGGACTGGCGCGAGTGAGCGTCGCCGCCGTTGTCGTGCTGGGCTCGGTTGCACTCGCGGGTGGTGCGGTGCGGGCGGAGACGGCCGATACGGACAGCCCGCCGCCCCACGGTGTACGTGTCGAAGCGACGGCGTGGCCCGCGCCTGGATGCCGTGGGATCGTCGTTGACACCGAGGGCAGCCACTCCCTCGTGACCGTGGAATGTGACGCCTGCCCGCACTCGTACGTGGCCGTGACAGCGCGCACGGCGCCCCAGCTGCAGTTGGGCCTCGTGTGGAAGCGACCGTGCGAGAGGCCGCCCGCCACGCCGCCCCCACCTACTCCGCGTCCTGAGCCCTCGCCTCCGAGCGCCCCGTCACCCACCCCTACCTCCCCGTCACCCACCCCTGCCTCCCCGTCCCCCACGCCCTCCCCACCGAGGGTCACAGCTCCGCAGACCGCGCTTCCCGTGCCGGCCCGGCCGCACCCCTCGAAGGCGGCCGGCACGCCGAGCCAGAAGCCGAAACACCCGGAGCGGGCGGCGCCGACCCCGCGGCCCGTCGCGCACCGGACGTACCAGGCCCCGCCGCGCAGAACGACACGCGACGGGATCCCGTTGATGACCCTGGCCCTGCTGCTCATGGCTCCGGCGGTACTGGCCGCGGCGGCCCTGCGCACGCGTTCCTCGTCCCGGGGCGGCGGGCGCGGCCGTTAGGCGGCCACCCGGGTCGCGCCCCCTCACCACAGCCACAGGTTGAGACGCAGCGACCGGACCAGGCCCCCACTGCAAGCCCCACCGACCCTGCCGCTCTACGGAGGCTCCATGTCGCAATGGCTGGTCCTGGCCCTGGTGATGGCCTCGGCCTGCGTGGTGGTTCTGGCCATCACCCTGCTCAGGCACCGGCGTATCGGTGACGACGACGATCCCACCGAGACCCCCGACGTCATCGAGTACATGACCATGATGATCGGTGTTGTCTACGCGATCGTGCTCGGACTCGCCATCGCCGGTGGCTGGGAGGCGCGCAGTGCCGCGCATGACAACGTACGCGCCGAGGCCCAGGCCCTGCACGAGGTCAACGAGCGTGCTCAGGCGTACCCGGCGGCCGTACGGGACCGCATCAAGAAGGACATCGACGCCTACGTGCACTACGTGGTCGACGAGGAGTGGCAGGTCATGGCCGATCACGGCGAACTGTCCGACCGGGGAACCGAACTGTTCTCGCGGGTACGCAAGGACGTCGCCGGCTACGAACCGCGGACCGACCAGGAGGACCGGGCCTACCAGCCGATGGTCGACCAGGTCGCCGTTGCCGATGACGCCCGGGGTTCTAGGGGCGACAGCGCGGGTGGGGCGATGCCGGGCGTGGTCTGGTTCGGTCTCATCGCGGGCGCGCTGGTGACGATCGGCATGATCTTCACCCTGCAGATCCGCACCTCTGCACCGGAATTGCTGCTCGCTGGACTGTTCAGCGCCCTGATCGCCTTCCTGCTCTTCTTGATCTGGGAATTTGACTCCCCCTTCAGCCGGGACGCCGGCACGGCGGTCGGCCCCTTCCTCGACCTCTTCCCCGCCGTCGACTCAACCGCACCCTGACCGCCGTCGGCGGCGACGCCGTCCCGGACAGCCCGTCGTCCGAAAGAGCGACGCATCCGGAAAACAGCACCTCCACAGAGAGGAATGAGAGGCAGACCATGTCACAGCCCTTCAAGCTTCCGGAGTTCTACGAGCCGTACCCGGCACGGCTCAGCCCCCACCTGGAGACGGTGCGGAAGGACTCCAAGACCTGGGCCCGCAGGATGGGGATGATCGAGGGATCGCAGGTCTGGGACAGCCGCGACTTCGACTCCCACGACTACGCCTTGCTGTGCTCGTACACCCATCCCGATGCCCCGGCCGCCGAGCTGTCCTTGGTCACCGAGTGGTACGTGTGGGTGTTCTTCTTCGACGACGACTTCCTGCGGCGTTTCAAGCGCAGCCAGGACCTTTCCGGAGCCCGCGCCTACCTCGACCGGTTGCCGGCCTTCATGCCGATGGAGCCCGGGGGTGCGCCCGCGGAGTCGGCAAGCGCGGTCGAGCGCGGCCTGGCCGACCTGTGGGCCCGCACCGTGCCGGCCATGTCACAGGACTGGCGCCGCCGGTTCGCGACGAGCACGAAAGCCCTGCTCGAGGAATCCCTGTGGGAGCTGCGCAACATCTCCGACGGCCGTGTCGCCAATCCGCTGGAGTACATCGAGATGCGGCGCAAGGTGGGCGGTGCCCCCTGGTCCGCGGGTCTCGTCGAGTACGCCGCGGGCGCCGAGGTGCCGGAGCCGATCGCGGCCTGCCGTCCCATGCTCGTGCTCCGGGACACCTTCTCCGACGCGGTGCACCTGCGGAACGACCTGTTCTCCTACCAGCGGGAGATCGAGGACGAGGGCGAACTCTCCAACGGCGTGCTGGTCTTCGAACGGTTCCTGGGCTGCGACACCCAGCAGGCCGCCGACGCCGTCAACGAACTGCTCACCTCTCGGCTGCAGCAGTTCGAGCACACCGCGCTGACCGAGCTGGCACCGCTGTTCGCCGAGCACGGCCTGCCCCCGCAGTCCTGCGCCGACGTCTTGGCCTACGTCAAGGGACTCCAGGACTGGCAGGCGGGCGGCCACGAATGGCACATGCGCTCCAGCCGCTATATGAACGGCGCGGCCGGGGGCTCAACGGCCGCAGGCTCACCGGTCACGGCGAGCGCGTCAGCCATCCCGGGCGGTCTGGCGGGTGTCCGGCACGGCCCGACCGGTCTGGGCACCTCCGCGGCCCGCATCACGGCCTCGGTGGCGGCAACGATGCCGAAGCGGCTGCGCAGCCACGCGCATGTGCCGTTCCAGCGGGTTGGGCCGGTCCCCGTCCCCGAGCTGTACATGCCGTTCACCACAGAGCTGAGTCCTCATCTGGACGACTCACGCGAGCACGTCGTCGACTGGGCCCACACGATGGGCATGCTGGAGCCGCTGCCCGGCGTGCCCGGTCCCGGCATCTGGGACGAACACAAGCTCCGGGCCTTCGACTTGGCCCTGTGCGCGGCGGGCATCCATCCGGACGCCTCCCCCGAAGAGCTGGATCTGACGACGCACTGGCTCACCTGGGGAACGTACGCAGACGACTACTACCCCGCCGTGTTCGGCCCCAGGTCCGACATCAACGGCGCAAGGCTGTGCAACGAGCGGCTGTCCGCGTTCATGCCGGTGGACTCCACGGCGGTTCCCACCCCGGCGAACGCGCTGGAACGCGGGCTCGCGGATCTGTGGTCCCGTACGGCCGGCCCGATGACGACCGCCGCACGCCGCGCGTTCCGCGGCACCATCGAGGACATGACCGGCAGCTGGGTGTGGGAACTGTGCAACGCGGCGGAGAACCGCATCCCCGACCCGGTCGACTACATCGAGATGCGGCGCAAGACCTTCGGGGCGGACCTCACGATGAGTCTGTGCCGCCTGTCCCACCGGCGCACGGTACCGCCGGAGGCGTACCGGAGCCGTCCCGTCCAGGCGATGCAGAACTCGGCGGCGGACTACGCGGCCCTGATCAACGACCTGTACTCGTACCAGAAGGAGATCGAGTTCGAGGGTGAGATCCACAACGCCGTCCTCGTCGTCCAGGACTTCTTCGACTGCGGCCTCACCGAAGCGCTCGGCATCGTTGCCGATCTGATGACCTCACGGATGCGGGAGTTCGAACGCGTGGTGTCCACCGAGCTGCCGGAGATGTTCGACCAGCTGGATCTCGACTCCGACACACGGGCCACGCTCACCGGGTACGCACAGGAGCTCAAGCACTGGCTCGCCGGAATCCTCATCTGGCACCGGCAGTGCCACCGATACGAGGAGGCCGAGTTGCGCCGCCCGGTGGGTAGGTGGACCAGCCCGCCCACCCGTCCCACCGGTCTCGGTACATCAGCGGCTCGTATCCCGGCCTCCGCACGCCTTTGCACTCCTGCCGCCGGCACGCCGCCGTCCCGCGGACGGGGTCGCGCCTGAGGTGCCCCTGCAGCAGGTGCGCGACGGTCTCACCGGGCGGTTGCCCCGTCCGCGCCGTCGACGCACCCGGCCTTGTCGTACCCTCAAATCCGCTGAATTGTGATCCGCAATCGAGCCACTCCGGTGGCTCGGCCGCACTGCGTGAATTCCGCTTTCGCCATTGGGGTGTCATTTGGGTGCAATTTCATGCCCAAAAGAGCCCGTCAAAGCGGAAGCGCCCCTCTGGGGAAGCCTCGGTGGTGCCCGTTCGGTGGCAGTTCATTCCCACTCGTTTGGGTTATGGCAAGGCGCCAGTTTCAAATGTCACGCTTTTTCAGCGAGTCGAAAAACTGATTCTCCATCACAAACGCTTGGGGGAAATACATGTCGGTCGAGGCGGGTAGCGAGAACCGCACGGAGCAAGACCGGCGCCAGCAGAGCCTGGCGACGTCGGCCGCGCGCAACCTGGCCACCACCACCAAGTCCGTCCCGCAGATGCAGGAGATCACCTCCAGGTGGCTGCTGCGGATGCTGCCCTGGGTCCAGGTGGAAGGTGGAACCTACCGGGTGAACCGCCGGCTGAACTATGCGGTCGGGGACGGGCGCGTGACCTTCGTGAAGACGGGGGACCAGGTGGAGGTGATCCCGGCCGAGCTGGGGGAACTTCCGGTTCTGCGGGACTACGGCGACCTCGAGGTGCTCGGCGAACTGGCGCGGCGCTGTCGGCAGCAGGAGTACGAGCCCGGGGCGGTCCTCGCCTCCTTCGGCAGCCAGGCGGACACGGTGTTCCTGCTGGCGCACGGCAAGGTCGAGAAGGTGGGCTCCGGGCCCTACGGAGATGACGCGGTACTCGGTGTACTGGCCGACGGGGCCTACTTCGGCGACCAATGCCTCACCGCCTCCGACGGCATCTGGGAGTTCACGGCACGTGCCCTGACCCATTGCACCGTTCTAGCTCTCACCCGGCAGGATGTCCTGACACTGGCGGACCGTTCCGTATCGCTCCACGCCCACCTGGAGCAGGTGCGGTCCGTTCCCGGGCAGCGCACCAACAAATACGGGGAGGCCGCGATCGACCTGTCGGCCGGCCACGTCGGAGAGGCCCTGCTGCCGCACACATTCGTGGACTATGAGTCGGCCCCGCGCGAGTACGAACTGAGCGTCGCGCAGACGGTGCTGCGGATCCACAGCAGGGTCGCCGATCTCTACAACCAGCCGATGAACCAGACGGAGCAGCAGTTGCGGCTCACCGTGGAGGCGCTCAAGGAACGCCAGGAGCACGAACTCGTCAACAACCGCGAGTTCGGCCTGCTTCACAACTGCGAGTACGACCAGCGTCTGCAGCCGCACAATGGCGTTCCCAGCCCCGACGACATGGACGAACTGCTCAGCAGGCGCCGCGGATCCAAGCTGTTCCTCGCCCACCCCAGGGCGATCGCCGCGTTCGGACGGGAATGCAGCAAGCGGGGTCTCTACCCGGACACGGTGGACATGCACGGCCACCAGGTGCCCGCCTGGCGCGGTGTGCCGATCTTCCCCTGCAACAAGATCCCGATCTCCGACGCCCGTACGACATCGATCATCTGCATGCGTACGGGCGAGTCGGAAGCGGGCGTCATCGGGCTCAGGCAGAGCGGCATCCCGGACGAGATCGAGCCGAGCCTGTCCGTTCGCTTTATGGGCATCAGCGAGCAGGCGATCATCTCGTACCTGGTCACGGCCTACTATTCGGCGGCAGTCCTGGTGCCGGACGCCCTCGGCGTCCTGGAGAACGTCGAAATCGGCCACTGGCGCTGACACCGGTGCCGAGACCCGGAGCTGGGCCGGACAGCCCTTGGGCGATCGCGGACCGTCCAAGGGCTGTCCGGCACCCCAGCGGGCTCTCGACGCCGGCTACGGCCACTCGCGGCTGCGGATCTCGACGTCGAAGGAGAGGAAGGGTACGAACTCCGCCCAGGCGTCGGACCACAGCTTGATCACCGCTGGATACGGTTCACCTCCGCTCGAGCGGAGGTAGACCGGAGGGGAGGCCGGTTCCGGTGCGGCCGGCGCAGTGCTCTCCGTGCCCGCGGGGATGATCCCTCGTCCTCGTCGGGCACAAGGCCTCACAGAGTTCGGTGGCGGAGTGGGAACCCGAGCGCGGCGAGCGGTGTACCAGAGATGACGGTGCATCGCGGGCCGGGCATGCCGGTCGGATCGGGGGCTTCCCATGAGGTGGGGCGGGGGTAAGTGCAGGGGCAGCTGGGGCATCTTGGTCGCCGCCGCGCTGGCAGTGCTGGCCCTGGTGTCGGCATGCGTCGAGGTGGACACGGACAGGGGCAAGGACAGGGTCCGGGGCGCGCAGGCGGGTGAGCGCGCCCCCTCCTCAGAGGCGGCGGCATCCCCCCGGATCCCGTCGGGGACGGACCTGCCCGGCAGCTCGGTCGCGGTCGACTTCGCGAGGGACGGCAGTGGGTTCGCGCTGCTCGCGGAGTGTGGGGAGACACGTTGCCGGCAGCGAGTCGCCGTGCTCGACAAGGGCGCCGACGCCTGGCGGCTCGGGCGTTCCCCGCTGGCGGACGTCACCGTGGAGCACGGCATCACGGCGACACTCAGGGTGCTGGAACCCGGTCGCGCGCTGATCACGGAGGGCGTGTGGCCGCCGCCGGACCGGACCTGGTTCACGAGTGACGGGGGACGTCACTGGCGGCAGGGCTCCGCCAGGCCCTCGGGCACGACCCCGGCGCTGCCCGAGGGCGTCACCTTGTTCGAGGACTGCACACGGATGGACCAGGAGGGCAACAACTGCGAGCACGCCCGCGTCCTCACGGTCCTGCCCACCACGGGCGAGTTCCGGGCCCTGGCCACTCAGCCCCCACTGAAGCCCCCGGTCATCCCGGCCGGGCAGATTAAGGACCTGGTCTTCGCCTCCGGTCGTGACCCGCGCTCCGGCCGTGTCGCACTCGCCGTCAGCGAGGACGGGGGACGCAGCTGGCGGTTGTCCCGGCCGACGGGAACCGGAGAGTCGGTCTGGGCCCTGCGCGTGACCGGCACCGGAAAAGTGCTCTACGCGGCAGAGCCGGGCGAGCTGCCCGACGAGGAGAACGTGAAGAACGGCCTGCTCGCCCTCCATCGCAGCACGGACGGCGGCGGCACCTGGGAGCGGGTGTGGGAGCACCGCAAGGGCGTGGATCCGCGCTCCCTGCTCGGCCCGCCGATCGCCGCCGCCGACGGCAGCCTGACGATCCACGGTGAGGACGGCGTCTGGCGTAGTACGGACGGCGGCCGTTCCTTCGCACGCCACGGAAACTCCGGAGGGATGTCGGGCTGGGTGACCACGACCGCGCTCGGCTATCTGTGGGGCGACAGCTTCGGCGCCGGGAGCTGGCGCCTGTCCACCGACGGTGTCCACTGGACACGGTTCGAACTGGGCAACGGGACCTGAGAGGCCGTGTTCGTGGGTCGTCACGCTCAAGCCGGTCAGCCGGCCCAAGGACGTCTCCGGCTTCGTCGTCCTGCCCCGCCGCTGGGTCGTCGAGAGATCCCAACCGCGTGGACTCCATCCCGGACAGCTGACCGCAGAACCGCGCCCGGTGCCATCAGCGCGAGGCCGCCTTCGCCAACGACCCGTCGAACACGGCCGGCACGACGCCGCCGTACACGCCATGGCGCTACGCCAGCCCAGGCCGAACGCGCGCAGCGGGCCGACACGGCCGATGCGCGGCGGGCTCCGGCGATCCGTCGTACGGCATGAGCGCGCAGGCCAGGATCGATTGTCAGTGGTGGCCTCTACAGTCCTCAATGAAGCTGTTTCGAGGCGGAGTTGAGTGGGGTTGGTGAGTGCAGCAGGAGATCCTTCGGGCGTTCCGGAGCGAGCACCGCTGGTCCGGGCCGTACGCGTGAGGAGCGACCTTTTGGGTGGCTCCTCCGCCGCCCAGTGTGGCGGGGCGAGTGTGGGGACGTGAGCAGGTCTGGAGGGTCAACTTGTCTGGTGGCACGATGAGTTGGGGTGAAAGGCGGGGTTCCTTTGCGGGGTGACAGGCGGCAGATTCAGACGGCGGTGCTGGGCGGTGCGGATTCGGAGGAGCCGCTGATGCTGCCGCTGGAGGCGATCGAGCTGGACGGGTTTCGCCGGCGTCACCAGGCTGATTCGTTCTGGTGTGGGCTGCTGCTCGGGGGCTGTGGCAGTCAGTTGACCACGAAGTTGTACACCGACCGGGTCTGTTCCCTGTCAAGTTCAGCGTGTTGACGTAGACCGCGCCCGTGGGATCCGTAGCTATCGGCCTCGCGCAGTTGTGCATACGACGGAATCTTCGTCGCTGGCGGTAAGAGGGACCCGGTGAGCCGATCACCGATACCGCGGTGCGGGAGCTCTACGAGGAGACCGGCCAAGGCGGTTCGCACAGTCAAGGTGCATCCGAGGGCCAGGTTCCGGGACGGATCGAGGTCGTGGAATCGCACCCACTAACGTGTCGCCGATGATAACGCCATCGACCTCCGCCCTCGGCCTTGATTTCGACACGCCAGTCCAGGAACGCTACTTCGAGGACTACACGCCAGGTTCCACGTACACCTATGGCAGTGTCACCTTGACCGAGGAGGACATCCTCAGGTTCGCCGACGAGTTCGACCCGCAGAGCATCCATTCCGACCCGGACGCGGCAGCAGAAGGCCCGTTCCAGGGGCTCATCGCCAGCGGTTGGCACACCGCGTCCGTGATGATGCGGCTGTACGCCGATCACTACATCAGCAAGGTCGCCAGTCTGGCCTCGCCCGGTGTCGACGAGCTGCGCTGGACCCAGCCGGTGCGTCCCGGCGACAGCCTCTCCATCCGTACGACGGTCCGCGCGGCCCGCCTTTCGCGTTCGAAGCCGGATCGCGGCCTGGTCCACACCGACATCGAGGTCCTCAACCAGCGCGGCGACACCGTGCTCACGCTCACCGCGATGAATCTGCTGCGTCGGCGGGACGCGAACTGAGAACCATGTGCATGATCGCCGTCAGGCGACCTGGTCGGGCACGTCGAGGATCTTGGGGCTGCCCGGAACGAGGTTCTCGAAGGCCGGGCGGGCTGTCGAGAGGAACGCCGCCACACTCGGCCGTGCTTCGGTCTTGCGCAACCATGTCATCGTGACCGAGGTCCGCGAGGCGCTGCCCGTCACCGGAATCGCGATCACTTCGCCGCGGGCAGCGGGCCGGGCTGTCCGCGGGCAGCTGACTTCGGCGGGGGAGCGCTGAGTTCGGGACAGTTACCGCTCCCGGACGGTGTAGGTCAGGTGCGTCACCCTTGGGGAGGGTTCCGCGCGGACCGGCTCCAGGGCCACGCGGCCCGCGTCCACGCCGTCGAACAGGCGGATTCCGGAGCCGAACAGCACGGGTGAGAGCGCGATCGAGAACTCGTCGACGAGGCCGGCGTTCACGTACTCCAGGATCGTTGCGCCGCCGCCCGCGATGCGGACGTCGCGGTCGCCGGCGGCCTCGCGGGCCTGGTCGAGCGCGGTCTCGATGCCGTCGTTGACGAAGTGGAAGGTGGTCCCGCCGGGCCGCTCCCAGGGGTCACGCTTCTCGTGCGTCACGACGAAGACCGGGGTGTGGAACGGCGCCTCCTCCGGCCACGCCTGCTCGCCGGCGTCGAACATGCGCTTGCCCATCACGCTCGCGCCGGTGCGCTCGAACGTCTCCCGCACGATGTCGTTGTCGCGCCCCTCCTCGCCGCCCTCGCCGAGCTTCAGGTTCTCCCGGAAGAACCGCTGCGGGAATATCCACTGCTGCAGCTCCATCCACTGCTGCCCCATCAATTCCTCGGGGGACTCGGGCGCGATGAAACCGTCCAGCGACATCGACACGCTGAAGAACACCTTCCCGGCCATCAGCCCTCCGCTCCCTTCCGAACGGTCTCGGTGACGTACGTAGCCAGGTTGCCCAGGGTCTGCCGGCCGCCCTCGATCGCGTGGTACTTCTCGACCGCCTCGTCGCGCAGCTCCTTGGTGCGGAACACCGTGCGCATCACGATCCGGGTCGCCGCACCGTCGGGCTCGAACGTCAGGACCGACTCGAAGGCGTTCGGGTCGTCGCGGGACTCGCCGTGCAGCAGCGCGATCCGCTCCGGCGGGGCGATCTCGATCCAGGAGATCCACTCCTGGTAGTCCGTCCCGTCCGGTCCGTGCATCACGAAGTCCCACTCCCCGCCGACGCGGAACTCGAACGCCCGCGTGGTGGTGGTGAACCCCTCCGGTCCCCACCATCGCGACAGGTGCCGGACTTCGGTGAACGCCTCGAACACCAGCTCCCGCGGGGCGTCGATGACCCGGGAGATCACGATCTCGCGGTCGGCCGTCGCTGACTGCGCCGGCGCGTCCCGTCCTGTCGCTGCCATCGGTCACTCCTCCTGCCTTGCCTGCTTGAGGTCCTGCACGTACGCGTCCAGCCGGTCGAAGCTCTCGTTCCAGAACCGCTCGAACCCGCCGGTCCACTCGTGAACCGGTCGCAGCCCACGGGCGTCAAGGCCGTACAGGCGCTGTTTGCCTGCCTTGCGGTCCCGCACCAGCCCGACCTCCCGGAGCACCCGCAGGTGTTTGGACGCCCCCGGCTGGGTCATCCCCAGCTCCTGGGCCAACTCGGTCACCGGCCGCTCACCCGCCCGCAGCAGTACCAAGATTTCCCGGCGCTGCGGCTCGGCGATCGCGTTGAAGACGTCCGACGTCGTCGCTGCTCGTGCCATGGCCGCCATCATATGCCCATATCGGAATGCGTAAAGCCGAGACGAATCAAGCGGGTCTTTTCAGGTCCGGCCTGGCGGCTTCGACCGGAGCGGGCCGGGGCTCGTTCGGCGGGTCCAGGCGGACCTTGGCAGCGCCCGCAGCGTGCGCCGCTGGCTGGAGCCCCTGCGCGGAACCGACTCGCCGCTGAGCGGCCTTCCCGAAGCTCCGACCGTGCGCCAGGCCACCGCCTGGTTCACCCACCACTCCGACGGCCTGACCAGCGAGGAAGACCTCCGCCTCAAGCAACTCCTCGATCACTGCCAGGAGTTGGCCGACACCGTCGCTCACGTCCGGGAGTTCGCCAAGATCATGGACCAGCTGGACGGCGTGCGGCGATTGCCTGGCTGGATCGGCAGAGCCGAAAACGCCGAGCTTCCGATGATCCGCGCCTTCGCCCGCAACCTCCGCGAGGAGGAGGGCGAGCGGGGTGAGGGCGTACTCCAGCACCGTGTCGAAGAGGGCGGGCGGTACGGGCGGGAACGGCTCGGCATCCGGGCGGTAGCGGTTCGGGTTCCAGTCGCTGACGACGTGCTCGAGGTCGGTGTGGTGCAGGCGGGGGAGCAGGCCGATCGCGTCGTTGACTTGGCCGGGGTGCCGGGCCAGCCGGGGTTGGGCGGTGGGTGCGCAGGATCGCGGGCAGGTCGGCGGCCGTGACTATGCCCTGGTCTGCGAGGTCGGCGAGCTGCTTGTCGTCGGCCTGCTCCAGGAGTTGTCGGCGCAGCGCGGGGTCGGTCGCGCGGGGCAGGAGGGCGGGCAGCGCGTTGGCGAAGGCCTCCTTGCGCCGCTCTTCCCCGCGGTTGTCGACGCCGTAGAAGGCGCGGGAGGTCGTGCACAGCGCCTCGATCCCGGCTCAGTCAAGCCCCTCAACCCGCGTCCGCAGCTCAATGCTGGTGCCGCTCGGCGAGCAGCTTCAGGTTCAGCAACTGCCGTCGAGCCATGATCAGATCGCCGACCGACAGGCCGATGGCCGCCCAGCGGCTGGTTTGCATGACGACCTTGAGTAGCAGGCGCGTCGTGTCGTGATCCTGGGGCACGAGGACGTAGGACATGAAGGCGCCCATGATGGTGCCCGTCAGCTGGTTCCCCGGTTCGACCGAGACGATCCGACCCAGCTCACGCCCGCCAGCGATAGTGAACTTTTCTCCTACTTGAGGCTCGGGAAGGTCTACCAGCTCGCGAGGCGAGCGGCGGCCAAGGTTGTCGATCCAGTCGTACGAGTATGGCGCAAGCCTCACTTGTGCGACCCACGGCCACACCGCATCGGCAGGCGCCTCGACACCCACGCCCCGCCACGCCTGCAGCGCGGGTGAGGTGACGAAGCCGTCGCACGGGTAGGACCGCCGGATCTCGCTATCGCTCACACCCCAACGGTCACCGATCATGCATCCATCCTCCACCAACATCCCCGTTAGCCGGTGTTCGAAGGTTGATACGCGCGTCGGCGGATACCGCACGTCGCTGACATCACCCCAGTCGGACCAGGTCAGGACAGCTGGCTGCTCGGTAAGCGGCCGTCTCAACGAACTTACTCTGCCCTGGTCGGCAGCTCGCAGCCGACTTTCTTCGTTGAGAACGGACACCGGCCCAACCCTCGTGCGACGGCCTTGCGCTCAGTTTCATGGCCGACAGCGGGCCGCCGCGGGCGGTCATCGACCCCACCCACAGCGGGAACCGCACCAGTGGTTCAGCCGTCGTGGCCGGATCGGCGGGCTGCGCGCACCAGGGCGGCGAGGTCACCGACCTGGTCGAAGTGCCGCAGCTTGTCGGGGTTGACGATGGAGTGGATCGTCTGGATCCCTCCCTGGGTGATGTCGAGCCCCATGACCGCGACCAGCTGGTGCTGCGCGTCGAACACCGTGGCGCCGGGCTGGCCGTTGACCTCGGTGACCTGAATGCGCCCGCCCGCGCGCGCCAGCACGGACAACCCGGTCAGCACGATCTTCGCCACGCGTTCCCGGCCATTGACCGGACGGCCCAGTGCGGGCACCTTGCCGCCGCCGTCGCCGTGCGCCACCACATCCTGCGCCAGCAGCGCCTCCAGCGCCCGCAGGTCGCCCTGCTCGGCGGCGGCGAAGAAGCGCTGAGCCAGCTCTTCTCGCTGCCGCCGAGAGGCGTAGTAGCGCGGTCGGTGCTCCCGCACGTGGCCGCGGGCCCGCGCGACCAGGTGCCGTGTGCTGTCCACATCGGTGCCGATGATCTCGGCGACCTCCGCATACGGATACTCGAACACCTCGCGCAGCAGGAACGCGGCCCGCTGTCGTGGCGACAGGCTCTCCAGCAGCACCAGGAACGCCAGCGACAGCGAGTCGGCGGTCTCGGCGTGCTCGGCCGGCGTGGGATCGGTGACCAGCGGTTCTGGCAGCCACTCGCCGACATACCGCTCCCGCCGCACCCGTGCCGAGCGAAGCTGGTCGATGGCCAGCCGGGTGACGAGCGTGGCGATGTACGCCCGCGGCGAGGCGATCGGCTCGTCCTTCCGCAAGGTCTGGTGCACCCGCAGGAACGCCTCCTGCACCACGTCCTCGGCTTCGCCGACGCTTCCGAGCATGTGGTAGGCGATGGCAAACGCCCGCGGCCGCAGCTCGCCATACAGATCCGAGGTGGACATGTCGCGTCAACTCATTCCGTCGGTGAAACCGGTGCGCCAGCTCGGGTACCGCGGCGTCCAGCCCAGTTCGCGCTTGGTCTTCTCGGTGGAGATACCGGGAGCCCGCGTCATCATGTCCACCGGGCCCTTGCCGCCCAGCAGGCCGGCGAGCCAGGCCGGTACGCGGCGCGGCGGTTTGGCGCCGAGCGCGCGGGCCAGCTCCGGCAGCCAGACGTGCACCGCTGTCGGGTCGTCGTCGGCGGCGTGGTAGATCCCGGGCTTGCCGCGTTCGATCGCCGCGACCGTGACCGACGCCGCATCGGCGATATGCACCATCGACCACACCCCGGCGCCGCCACCGACGATCGGGAACCTTCGCTTGCGGATCATCTGGGTCATGACGGCGTCCGGTGCGGCCTCGATACCAGTGCCCGGCCCATAGAAGCCACCGTAGCGAATCGCGATGCCGTCGGCCCAGGTCATGCCGGTCATCGCGTCCTCCACGTGGCGCAACGCGGCCACCGTCTCCTGCATGTCGGCAGGTGGGTTCGGCTCGATCCGGCCGTCCTCGCCGACGACCGGCCCGCTGGTGCGCTCCATCCACATCGCGTTGCTCTGCGCCACGAACTTGCGGACGCCTACGGCGCGGCCGGCGGCCAGCAGGTGGTCGGTGCCCTCGGTGCGCAGCCGGTTGGTGGCAGCCACCATCCGCCTCATGTTACGCATCTTCATCGGCCCGCCTATCGCAGTGAGCTGATGGACGATCACCTCAGGCTCTGCCTTGGCCACCGCGTCGGCCACCGAGTCCGGGTCGAGCGCGTCGACGACCACCGGCTCGGCGCCGAGCGCGCGTAGCGCGCCGGTCTTGGCCGCCGAGCGAGTCGTGCCCACCACCTCGTGCCCGCGTGCCACGAGTTGGGTAACGAGGTGGCCGCCGATCGCGCCGGACGCTCCGGCAATGAAGATCTTCATAACGTCTCCGTTCGTCGCTGCTCACCAACAACAGACGAGACACCCCGTGCCCCCATGATCAGCTGTGGCGCAGGTCACAAAATATGGCGCGGTTGTGCCGCCGGACACCACCTCGAACAAGCCCCGGAAACGACAAAGATCCCGACCGATCACGAAGATCGGCGGGATCTCGTCAACCGTTCACACCTGGTCTCGTGAACGGCCCCTGACACAGAGATGGGGGAATCGACGGCCCCGATCCACAAGATCGCGGGAACGTCGAACAAGGCACCTCCCGGGAACTTCGCCGCTGACTATCAGGAAGTCCAGCCTGCGCACGGTGGGCATGCCCGTGGTCCTTTCATCAGCGGGGCCGGATCGGCGGCCGGCCGTACCGGCCGCGTTTCAACAGGGGACGTCCAGAGCCCGCGCACCCCTTCCCCCTGGTCCATCTCACATTCTGACGCAGGCCGCGGGAAGCGTGGTTGATGGGCAGCCAGAAGCCGGGGCACTGTCGCCCTCGCTGCGGTTCGAGGGCCGCGTCCACGGCAACGAACTGCGGACCGGCACCGGAGATCGCGCTGCGCCTCGCGGCGCGGGCGAAGTCCTACCGAGCTTGAATTCGTGATGTCGTGCGAGATCAGCCGGATGCGAGCGTCAGGCCGGTCCCGGTGAGGCGGCTCCCATTAGGCGCCGACGGCGAAGCCGAGGCGCGAGAAGTACGCCTGGTGGCCCGTGGTGTTGGGGTGGTACGCGTCCGCGAGCGCGCTGACGCCGACATCCAGGGCAAGGTCATCGCGATCACGGGTGCCAGCAGCGGCATCGGTGAGGCGACCGCAAACTTCCTTGCCGAAAAGGGAGCCCGGCTCGCGCTCGGGGCCCGGCGAGAGGACCGACTGAGCGCTGTGGTGGACGGCATCACGGCCAAGGGCGGAACCGCCACCGGCATCATCGTCGACGTCACACGCCGCGAAGACCTCCACCGCCTTACCGATACCGCCATCGAGCAGTACGGCCGCCTCGACGTTCTCATCTCCAACGCGGGCACCATGGCTGTCTCCCCGTTCGACGAACTGCGCCAGGACGACTGGGACGCCATGGTCTCCACGCACATCACCGGCCTGCTCAACGGCATCGGAGCGGCCCTCCCCGTCTTCCGCCGACAGGGCTCCGGCCACTTCGTCAATGTCAGCTCCACCGCGGCCTACGTCGTCAAATCTCCCCAAGCCGTCTATGCGGCCACCAAGACGGCGGTTAACGTGATCTCCGAGGGCCTGCGCCAGGAATCGGGTCCTGACCTGAGCGTGACTGTCGTATCGCCCGGCTTCACCCACACCGAGGGTGTCGGCAAGGGAGCCACCCCCGAGGCGTCCGCCGCGATGACTCAGATGCGCGACGAGATCGCAATGCCGCCCTCCGCCATCGGCTACGCGATCGAGCAGCCCGCCGGCGTCGACGTCAACGAGATCGTCGTCCGGCCCACCGTGCAAGCCTGACAACACCGCTGAACGCCAGGATCGCCTTGTCGGAAAACGATCAAGGGCAGCAGGGGCCATACCCCACACATTGCCGAGGTCCTGCGGGCAGTGTCTGGACGTGGTGTCAGGAAGCCGGCTCGTAGGTGACGGTGGTGTCGGGGCAGTTGGTGGCGAGTTTGTTCAGCGCGGTCAGTTCCGCCTTGTCGGCGGTCAGGCCCCAGCGGAGTTTCGTGGCCGTCCAGTCTGCGGCGTAGGTGCACTGCGCGGCACCAGCCGGGGGGAGCCAAGTGGCGGGGTCCTTGTCGCCTTTGGACCTGTTGCTCTTCGCAATGACCGCCACCAGGCTCCGTTCCGCGTCAAGGTCGTTGGTTATCTAGTGCTGTCAAGCTTTGTACCTGGTGCGGCGGCTACGGACGTGCGAGTCACATGAGGTATGTGGGCTCATCGCAGAGGAGGGTGTAGTCGGGGTCTGTCGGTTTTCGAGGTCGCCTGCACGGATTTCCACGCTCGGCTGCACTCCTGTCCGGGCGCGGCGAGACGTGCGCCGAGGAACGAGCTATGCACCGTCGTTGCCATCGCGCAGGGAATGAATCATGCTCTGCAGGATCCGGAACGCGCCTGACTGCTCGGTCTCGGTCATGCCGGCCAGCATTCTGACCTCGACGGACCGGACCGCTACGGTCGCCTTCTCCAGGCTCCGTCGGCCGCGAGGCGTGAGCCGCGCGGGAAGAACCTTCCCGACGGGCGCCTCCGCAGGCCTGGTCACGTAGCCCTCTCGTTCCAGGGCCTGGAGCAGCACGTTCATCGTCTGCCGTGTCACGAACGCGCCACGCGCGAGCTCGGAGTTCGACAAGCCCGGCCGTTGAGCCAGCAGCTCGAGGCAGGAGTAGTGCGTCACGCTCATCCCGAGTGGCCGCAGCACCTCCTCCATGGCTGCGCGCAGGGCGCTCGAAGCCTCTTTCAGCAGGTAGCCCAGTGATTTGTCCAGGTCGACGCCGACACCGTTTTGACTCATGTCAGAATTCTGACATACATTGGCCTGTGTCAGTAATCTGACACAAAGAGAAGGAGCATCATCATGCCCGCCACCGGCCCCGACTTCATCTCGCTCCAGGCGCGCGACCTCGACGCTTCGCAGGCGTTCTACGAGCAGTACCTCGGCCTCGTCCGCTCGCAGGCCGGACCTCCGCACGCCGTCGTCTTCGAGACGAAGCCGATCACGTTCGCACTCCGCGACGTCGTTCCCGGCACCGATCTCGCATCCGTTGCTCAGCCCGGCATTGGTGCCGCGATCTGGCTCCACGCCACCGACGTCCAGGCCATCCACGATGCTCTCGTCGCCGACGGTCACACCATCGTCTCCGCACCGATCGACGGCCCCTTCGGCCGGACATTCACCTTCGCCGACCCCGACGGCTACCAAGTCACTCTCCACGACCGCGCCTGATAAGCCGAACGCCACCGACGATCACCGTTCCCCCGAAGACCGCCGGTTGCGCCCGAGGCGCGAGAATCCGGGCGACATTCATTGAGCCTTTTCCAACTTGCCGTGCGAGCCCATCAGTAGGCCTGACAGACAGGTGAAGCCCCTGGTAGATGGGTTTTCGACCAAGAGAACTGTCTCCACCAGAGGCTTCGTGTGCTTGTCTACCCGTGCGGCGTCAACGTGTCCAGCTCTGCCCTCCGATTCCTCTCCGCCCGTCTGAGGGAACACCGCCGCGTCCTCGGCACCCGATGGCGACGCCTGAGCGCGGGCCGACAGGCACTGCTCGCCCTCGCTCACCTCCGCGGTGGACACACCTACGCCCAGCTCGCAGCCGACTTCGGCGTCGGTACCACCACCGTCTACCGATACGTCACCGAGGCCGTCGAGCTCCTGGCCGCTCTCGCGCCCACGCTCGCAGAAACCGTCAAGGCCGCGTCCATGAAGGCATTTGTGATCCTGGACGGGACGCTGCTGCCGATCGACCGCATCGCCGCCGATCGGCCCTTCTACTCCGGCAAACACAAGAAGCACGGCATGAACGTTCAGATCATTGCCGACCCCAAGGGCCGTCTGCTGTGGGCATCAGCGGCCCTGCCCGGGGCCGTCCACGACGTCAGGGCGGCCCGAGAGAACGGCATTATCGATGCTCTCACCGAGGCTGGCATCAACTGCTGGGCGGACAAGGGATACCGGGGTGCCGGGGGCACTGTGCGAACCCCCTACTGGGGCCGGTGGGAGACTCTCTCCGCAGGTCAGCGGGCGGTCAACCGTTCTCACGCAAAGATCAGAGCCCTCGTGGAACAGGCCATCGCCACCCTCAAGTCCTGGCGGCTCCTCCGCAAGCTCCGCTGCTCGACCATCCGCATCACGAGCCTCGTCCAGGCCACCCTCACCCTGCATCTGGCCAGCTCAGACTGAGGAGGGAAAGGGCTCACTGACTCCCCCCTACTCTCGTTGTCTCTCACAGTTCGGGCACACCTCCGACACACTCGGCAGCCGAAGGACGTGGCTCCAGGCTGCGCCCCGGATCGCGCTCGCCGACCGAATCGACCTTCAATCAAGGGCACGGTGCTGCGTGCGCTATTCCATTGCCGCGTCCAACTCCACGTTGCTGGAGCAGTCCATGAACCAGTGGGCGCGGAAGTTCACCGGCATCGGGATCGGGTGCTGCGGGTCGGTGAGGTGACAGAACAGGTACTCCGTGGCCGTGCAGTCGAACCGGTCCCCTGCCTCCGGTTCGGCTCCGGTGACGTAGACGGGCCATCGGTCGGGGTCGGGGCCCTCGGTGATCCAGTGGAACGACTGCTCGTGCTCGTTGCCCATCCAGGGCACCAACCCGCCCGAGGCCGGGAACGGCGGATGCGGCTCCCAGGGCGCCTGGCCCAGCCTCGCCGCCAACTCGGCGCTCTTGATCACGTCGTCCGGCATGAACACGCAGTGGAAACCGTCGAACATGCCATCGCCGAACGTCTCGACGAGCGCCTTGTAGTCGTTCGGCAGGGGCGTGCCCAGGCGGGACTCGGCTGCCGCCCAGTCGACCTGGCCCACAGTCCTCGGCGCCCAGCCGGTCACGGCGACTAGCCTTTCCAGCCAGGACGCCTCCGCGGGCAACTGCTCCGCGACCGGCGTGCTGCGCAGGGCAATCATCAGCGCGGGTCCAGCATCCTCGCCTTGACCGGTCCGGCCGAAGGCGACCCACCGGTTACTGAACGGCCAGGCATACCTCCAGTCGACCTGCCCCGACAAGGGCAGTGGCGGCAGTCGGTCGGCGCCGGCGGATGGCTCGCCATACCGGCCAGAAAGCGTCTCGACGAGGTTGCCCAGGTCAGCACGACCGGAGACGGGAAGGCAGACATGACCTGGTGCATGCCCGCACTCACGGCAGGCTAGGTCACGGAGATCCGGCCACAGGATCTCGGCCACGGCGGTCAGAAGCTGTTCGTCGTCCACGTCCGTGATTCAAGCACTCGCCACTGACAATAGAGTCCAGCGAGGTAGCGTCATACTCTCCGGCAGCCGTCCTGCCACATGACCTGCTCAACTGAGGTTGGAAAAGGCTCATTGGCTCTTGACTCTGTCGGGGATCTTGGAGTTTCCCGGTGCGACGGCATGATCAACGGGCATGCTCGGGGCTGTTCCGCAGGCCGATGTAGTTGTGGGGTGTCCGTTGTCCCTCCGTCCCCGTTCCGGTGAGCAAGTCCCTCCTCTGACCGCGCAGATCGCGCGGGCGAGCAACCCGGACGGTACGACGGCGATATGGGTGCGGGACCGGTTGGACGGGCTGTGGCACGACGAGGACTTCGCCGATTGGTACCCGCGCGACGGCCGTCCCGGTCTTTCGCCCGCCCAGCTGGCCACCGTCTGCGTACTGCAGTTCCTGCTCGGTCTGTCGGACCGGCAGGCAGCGGAAGCGGTCCGCTGTCGCATCGACTTCAAATACGCCCTGGCCATGGAGCTGGACGATCCCGGCTTCCACCACAGCGTGCCGGCCGACTTCCGCGAGCGCCTCGCCCGGGACGACCGCGCCGACCGTCTCCTCGACCTCGCGCTCGCGCGCCTGAAGGAGGCCGGCCTGGTGCGCGAGCGCACCACCCAGCGCACCGACTCCACCCACGTCCTGGCCGCGGTACGCGACCTGACCCGGCTGGAACTGGTCACCGAGGCCGTCCGTGCCGCGCTGGAAGAAGCCGCCCGCACGGCCGGGCACCTTCTGGTCGGCTTGGTGGACGAGGAGTGGGGGCGCCGCTACGGCCGTCCGGTCCGCCTGGGCAAAAACCCCACCCGGCCCAAGACCAGGATCCTCGCCGCCGACGACGACGCCCACCGGCTGCTGGAACGCCTCCACCGGCACCAACCGGGCTACCGACCCGGCCCGCAGGTGGAGGCGCTGCGGCAGATCGTCGTGCAGAACTACTACCGCGACGCTGCGGGCCGCCTGCGCCGGCGCACCGCCGAGGAGGACGGCGGCGGGCTGCCGCCCTCCTCCCCGGCGATCGTCTCTCCCTACGACGTCACGGCGCGCTACGTCCGCCATGGGCACATCATCCGCTGGAAGGGATTCGCCGCGCATGTCACCGAGACGTGTGCCTCCGACAGCGCCAACGTGATCACGGACGTGGCCACCACCTCGGCCACCACCAACGACGGCCAGGCCCTGCCCGGCATCCACACCCGCCTGGCGCGCCGCGGGCTGCTGCCCGCCGAGCACCTGGTCGACGGCGGCTACACCTCGCTGGTCCACCTGGAACGAGCCGCCCGCGAACACCAGATCACCGTCAGCGGGCCGCTGCCGGGCAACCCCACCCGCCAGCACCGCAAGAACGAAGGCTTCGACCGGGACGACTTCCACATCGACTTCGACCGACGCCAGGTCACCTGCCCCCGAGGCCAGGCCAGCCGGGGCTGGCACGGCCCCTACCCGACCTCCTCGCCCACCGCCGCCCCGCTGATCGTGGCCCGATTCACCAAGGGCCAGTGCCGGCCGTGTCCGGACCGCCCCCGGTGCACCAACTCCCGCGAACAGGCCCGCAACGTGGGCTTTCCCCCACGAGAACTCCGCGACCTGCAAGTCCGTGTCCGCGGCGAGCAGCAGACACCCGAGTGGAAGGCCCGCTACGCGGTCCGCTCCGGAGTGGAGGGCACCATCAACGAGTTCGCCCACGGACACGGCATGCGCCACTGCCGCTACCGAGGACGGCCGAAAGCCCACCTGCAACACGTCCTGACGGCGATCGCCGTGAACATCGAGCGCCTCAGCGGCCGGTCAGTGACCGGGGAAACCTTTTCACCGAGACAACCGACTGCCTTTCAGACCTTCCTGGATCAGAACGAGATCCCCCGGCCGAAGTCCTGGCGAACCCTCGGCAGTTGACCTCGTCCCCAAGATCCCCGACAGAGTCCAGGGTATGGGGGAGTTCAAGGTGACGGGGCGGAAGGCTGAGGTGCCGGGTTCGACCGGCCTGCGCTATGGCTACCTGGAGACGAAGAGCCAGGAAGGGGATCTTCCCAGCGGTTCGAACACCACCAAGGTGGTAGCCGTCGTCCTGGGGCGGGTGGCTGTCATTCTCCACGGCACACCCTCCATGGTCGACCACGCACTGCAGTTCGCCGTGAAGAAGACGACCGGCTGACAGCGGCGGAGACAACTCCGGCCGCTCCGTGCGGGCGTTCCGCCGTCGGTCACCGCAGAGCTTCGAAGAATGAGGCGGTATCCGCTGGCGATGTGAACTCGGACGGACGTTCTATGGCTGGCACCGGTCGGTGGGACCGGGTGCCGCGGGTCACAACAGGGGACCGCCAGCCCTCGCTGCAGCCTGACCCGTGCATGCGACAAGCCATCACGAAGCAGCCTCGCCCGGGGGGGTGAAACCCACAGAGCTCCCCGAAAGGGTGACGCAGGTGGCGAAGCGCACGGTCACTGTGCTCGCATCGGATCCCAATGTCTTGTGTGGTCAAGGGAGTTCACAGTGATCGAGCCGACCGGTGCGGCAACCGTACGGGAGGTCGTGCGTGCTGTGGTGACCGAACGGGCACCGCATGAGCTGCCGCTCCTGGAAGCGCTCTGGCCGCTGGACGACGAGCAGGCCGTCCGGATCCTCGCCGGGCAGGGTGAGCGCAGGGAACCGCTCGGATTCGGTGTGGCCGAGATCGCCGGGTTGGTCACCGCCGTGGTGTGGCTGGTGCTGGACCAGGCGGCCCGGCGGGCGGTTGACTCAGCGGTCGACGGCGTGGTCGCTCGGGGCCGGGGCGGCCTGCGTCGGCTGCTGCGCCACGGCCCCGCCGAACCGCCGCGGGCCCTGCCAGAGTGGGACCGGGCAGGGCTCACCGCCGTACGGACGCAGATCCTTCAGAGCGCGGCCGAGCGCGGCATCGACGGTTCGGAGGCGAAGGAGCTCGCGGACGCCGTCGTGGCGCGGCTCGCCACGACGGACCCCGAGGACGGCGAGGCTTCCGCCGCCTCCGACCCTTCCGATTCCTCGCGCGGCGACAACTCCGCGGCGTCCGGGGCCGATACATGAGTACGCCCGTCCCGGTCCAGGCCACGCAGGGTCCTCGCCTACGGGGGTACGGGCTCACCGACACCGGTCCGCGTTTCGCCCTGCTGATGACCGTCGTCACCGCGTCCAGCGTGAGCATGCTCAACACGGTCCTGGCTCCCGAGCCCAACGACACCCCGGGCGACGCGCTGGGCTGTCTGATGGCGGCCGGGATGGATCCCGACGGGCGGAATCTGGACAATCTGCTGATCACCCTGCGCCATCCGGAGGCGCTGGCGCAGTGCATGTCCGGGGTGCCGACGCTGGAGCACTGGAAGGGCATGGTGGCGACGGTCGTCCTGCTGGTGGTCGCCGCGCTGGTGTACTGGTGGCAGCCGCGCCTGCGCGAGCGGTGGCGGCCCACTGTGCCGGCCGAGACGCTGGACCTCGACGGTTCCCTGGCCACCGCGCTTCGCGAGCTGTGCGAACTCGCCGGGGTCACGTCGGGGGTGCGGTTCCGGGTGGATCGGACGCGGACGACTTCCGGAGCTGTGGTGTACGGGCGGCTCGGGGAGTACACCGTGTGTCTGCACGCGGGGCTGCTGGTGCGGCGCGCGACGGATCCCGAGGGGTTCCGCGCGGTCGTTCTGCACGAGCTCGCCCACATCCGTAACCGCGACGTGGTGTACGCCTCGGCCAGTACGGCCCTGTGGCGAGTCTTCGTCGTGCTGGCCCTGCTGCCGTACCTGTGGTCCGAGGGCTGGCTGCTCCTCGATGGGCTGACCGGCCGGACCACCTCACCGTTCTGGCCCGGGCTGGCGTCCAGCATCGCCTACTCCGTCGTGTCGGGACTCCTGCTGGTCTGTCTGGTGCACCTGGCCCGCGCCGACCTGCTGCGCCGTCGCGAACTGCACGCCGACGCCCGGGCCGTGAGCTGCGGGGCGCTGCCGTCGGCGTGGGCACACCGGGATCGCGACGGTGCCGTAACCACCTTGATCCGCCGGGTCACCGCGCTCCTGCGAACGCATCCGAGCTGGGCGGAGCGGCGCAGCGCGCTGGCCGAGCCCGGGCGGCTCTCGGGTGTGGGTGCGCTGGCGATGCTGCTCGTCGGGGTGAGCGGAACGCTGCTAGTCAACGCAGTAGGGGTGGTGGTCCCCCAGCTGTCGACGAGCAAGGGCGGCGCCTTGCTCACGACGGCGTTCCTCGCGCCGGTGCTGTATGTTTCGCTGGCCCGTTCGGCGACGACCGCGCAGGCCTCGGGGCGCATGGAGTCCGGGTTCCGCTCCGGCCTGTGGCTCGGTTGCGGTCTGGTCCTGGGCGAGTTCGTGGGCGGCAGTCACGGCAACGAATGGTTCGGCCCCGAACCGGGGTTCCTGCTTGGGCTCCTTCTCACGGCCGCTGTCGCGGCGGCGTGGTCGGCACAGTGCTCGCGCCTGACGCTGGACCTGGCGAGGACATGGCAGCGGCGAGCGGCAGGCCTGGTGAACCTGCTGGTCACCGCTGTGGTGCTGTGGGGCGGGCTGCACTGGTGGTATCTGACGGGCTGGTACCAGTCGATGGGCGTGCACAGCCAGACCGAGTGGTACCGCGAGGTGGCGCGGCAGACGAGCCCGAGCGGCGATTGGCAGCCCTACTCCCGCGAGCTGTCGGCCATCGCGGAAGCCATGTCGACGTTCGGGACGCTGAACGTCGGCGTCCTGCTGCCGGGGGCCGCCATCGCTCTGTGGCTCTTCCCTCTGGTGCTGCGCGCGTCGACGGTGGCTTCCGGGCTACGGCTCGGCAGGACCCTGCTGGCAGGCGTGGCGGGCGGGCTGGTGTGTTCGGCGACGCTGTTCGCGGTGTACCGGTTTCAGCACGGGCGGCGTCCGCTCACCTGGGCGGAGCGCTCCGGGCCGTACTTCTCCGTCCAAGTGTGGCTGCTGATGGCCGGTTTCCTCGTCGCCTGCCTGCTCACTGCGGCGGTCGTCGCCGCGCTGTCCCGGCGCTACTGGATGCCGCGCGCCCTGCTGGCTGTGGTGGTCACCCAACTTCTTGGTTACGGCACGCTGTTGGTGACGATGTCGGTCGGCGGCTGTCTCGGCCCGTTCAGGACCGTGCAGGACCGATGCGTCTGGCTGCCGGACGCCGGGTGGCTCATCGTCAGGGTGATCGCCCAGATGACCCTGGCCCCCACGATGCTTCTCGCCGCGTGCGCGGCGGTGGGCGGTGCGGGCGCGGGCTGGGTGGTACGACGGCTGGTCAGCCGGCGTACCACCCGAGCAGCCGGTCGTGCGACGGTCACGGCGGGGCCGGGTTCCCGGTGGCGGCGCCTGGCGCCGACGGGCGCGGTCCTCGTCCTGGCCGTGCCCATGCTGCTTATCTTGGCCGCACAGACGACCGACACCAAGAAGTCGCCAGCCGGGAAGGCCGGCGCGTCGGGCGCCCCCGGCGACACGGTCACCGATCTCGTGGAGGCCGCTCCGAGGGCCCGGTCGGCGAGGATCCGCTCGGCGCAGGCGGCCGCCTGGATGGCGCACGGCGGGACCAAGCACTACGAAGGGATCGGCGACTCGCTCACCGAACTCGGCGAGGCGCTCACGGCTGCCGCAAAGCAGCCCGACAACGACGGAAAAATCAAACTGGAGGAGAAGAAGTTCCGCCACATCTGCGGCACGATGGCCCGGCGGGCCGACGACGCGCTGGCCTACTTCCCCGTACCCGACCAGAACATCCAAAAGGAGTGGTCCACGTCGCTGGCCGCAGTTTCCCGCCACAGCCGTACCTGCCGTGACGCGATGACCCCGGGCAACGACAGGTTCAAGACCGAGGAGGACCGGGCACGGGCCTTCAGCGCATCGCTCGAGGATCTACTCAAGGCGAGCGACAAGCTCAGCCCGACCTTGTCCAGGATCAAGAAGGTGGCTGAGCCCGCGATCGAGCGGGGGGACTTCCAGGGGGACATCTGACGTGACGCCCGCCCGGCACCGAGGCCGGGCATCGCGGGCCCCAAGCCGGTCCGCACGAGGCTCTACCGTCGTGCCGGTGGGCATGCGCCAGCCCGACGCGTGGGTCCCCATCCCTGTAACGCGGAGGCTCCTCACGGCAGCTCATCGGCGGATCGGTTGAGGGCTACGAGGGTTCCACGAGCTGCCCGGTGGACGTGATCTTGCACTGGTAGAGGAAGAATGGGCCGCCGCGCTGGGACAGTACGGTGGGCTGCTCGGTGAGCGCGAGCGCCTGCTGACGGAAGCGCCAACCCGTCCCGTACCGCGAGCGTGGCACGTCTGCCGGGTTGGTCGCCCATTCCGCCAGGTGCTGGACCAGGGCAGAGAGCATCTCGCTATCCTGCGCCGTCGTGGCCGGCGAGGCGGGAGCCTCCTGCAGCACCGCGACGATGGTGTGCGCGGTCTGTGCGCTGAGCCAGGTCGTCGGCTTCCCTTCGGCGACGCTGGTCCGCAGCCGCACCAGGGTGTTCTCCAGCGGATCGGCCATCCATGGCTTGCTGTTGGCGAGCGCCGGCTCCTCGGTCAGCCAGTCCAGCAGCACACCGCACTCCTGCCCGTTCAACCCGACCCCGTCACCGGCGAACAGGGCGTGGAAGACGCGCAACAGCACGTCGCGGCGGCGCGGCTGCTGGCGCCGCTCAACCAGGCAGTGCCAGCACAGCCAGCCCATCGGCACGTAGGGAAGCTCCTTCGCCCACGGCGTTCGGCCGATCAGGTCACCGATGCCGTACCCGCCGCCGCACAGCCCGCAGGCACCCGCAGCACTGGCCGGCTTGACCGACCGGGGCCGGGGCAGCTGGCCGATGCCTTCCGGCCGGTTCACCCGAGTGACACGCCGCAGGCGCGCGCGGTAGGCGCCCCGGCCCTCCTGTTCGCACACGCGGAGCTCCCGGAGGACTTCCCGCAGGTCGTGATCGTCGGTGTCGGACAGTCGGGGCAGGTTCACCAGCTTGAGGAGACGGCGCCGCAGGGCCTGCGGGTCCTCTCCGACGGTCACGGACAGCGCGTCGACCGCCTTGGTCACTTGCTCCCGCAGTTCGGTCCCGGCCAGTTCCGCCTCGTTACCGCAGGGAAGCACTTCCTCGACTCCGAACAGGGTCATCAGCTGGGTCCGTCTCTCTCCGCGGGATCTTCGTCCCACACCCTGCACCCGCCACGTGCGCTGCTCGTGCTGCGTCACCCGATCGGTGGAGAGGGATTCACTCCTGGGAGGTCTCGGGACATTGTTGACAGCTCGGCCTCAAGACATCAGCGGATCGTGCCCGCAGATCCGCCGGAGCAGCCTGGGCGCATGGCGGATCATGGCCTGGATGATGCGAGTACGATCCGCCATC
>NZ_BAAGPS010000040.1:0-1518 GCF_054783935.1 Streptomyces pseudoechinosporeus | reverse complement strand
GCACAGCACCCGCGACAGCGGCTGGTCCTTGGCCGTGCCGATCGCGGCGAGGAGGTTGTCGGTGCTGGTGGCACCCATCCGCTCCAGTCCCAGCAGCTGGTCGCGGGTGAGGGTGAACAGGTCGGCGAGATCGGCCACCAGGCCGGTCTCGCCGAGCTGGACGACGCGGGTGTGGCCGAGGCCCTCGATATCGAGCCGGTCGCGGCCGGCGCCGCGAACCGCAAGGGACACGCGACCATCGGGGGCCCTCGCCCCGTCTCCATGGCTCTTCCCCGGCGGCCAGCCCGGACACCGATCAGCACCACACAGCTGACCCAGCGGCTGAACCAGCTCAGGATCCGACCCGACCAGGCCCGCAGCACCGCTCTCTTCCAACTCGCCACCGAGATCCCCGCCGTGATCCTCGCCCGCACCCTGGGCATCCACACTGACGTCGCCGTCGCTTGGCAGCGTCTGTCTGCAGGCGACTGAGCCACCTACGCCGCCGAAGTCAGCCACCGCACTTCAACGCAGGAGGACAGCAGATGACCAGCCGAAACTCCCTGCCGGACAGCGAAGTCTGGGACCCCTTCGGCACGTTGCACCAGGCATTGTGGATCGGCGGCGGCCAATGGGCCGGAAAGTCGACCGTGGCCCGGCTCCTGGCCGTCCAATACGGCGTCACCGTCTATCACTACGACTACCACGACGCTCGCGGTCACAACGATCGCCGGATCGCCCGTCGCGTCGGCCTCGGCGAGCCCGCCACCGAGCCCGACCTGGACAAGGTGTGGGTCCGCTCCACCCCGCAAGAGATGGCCACCGAGACCCTGGCCGGCTTCCCGGACCGGTTTGAGTGGGCCCTGGACGATCTGCGCGCGCTCGTCTCGGGCCACCCGATCATCGCCGAGGGCTGGGGACTCCGTCCCGAACTTGTCGCACCCATCATCGACTCACCGCGCCGGATGGTCGTCATGGTGCCCACGCCAGGGTTCCGCCAATACCAGCTCAGCGAGCTACCCCGCGCCGCCTCGCTTGGGCACCGCGTCAGCGATCCGGTCCGAGCCCAGGCCAACCGCCTCACCCGGGACCGCCTCGTCGCCGAGGATGCCGTCCGCACAGCCCACCAGCTCGGCATCCGCGTGATCGAAGTCGACGGTTCCCGCGATGCCGCTGCGATCGCGGAGATTGTCGCCGACCACTTCAGTCCCTACCTCCCGCGACAACACCGCGAGGCTTGATCATCACGGGCATTCATCTGAAGGGAACGGTGAGCTGGGAGAACACTGATCGGGGTGTGCTTGTCCCTGCTCGTCGATCAGATCCGTACCGGACAGGGAAGAATGAGATGACACGTGATGCTCCTGGTCGTTTGAGACGACAGGGCCGCTCAGTGATCTCGCGCGGCCCGGACAAAGGCACGCTGATGAAGCGCAATCCCTATACGTATGCAGCCATAGCAGTTGTGTTCGGATCTGCCGGAGCAGCCTGGGCGCATGGCGGATCATGGCCTGGATGATGCGAGTACGATCCGCCATC
>NZ_BAAGPS010000039.1:0-45255 GCF_054783935.1 Streptomyces pseudoechinosporeus | reverse complement strand
ATGCGGGGTCATCAAGAGACCACCTGACCCGCTGTCACCTCCCACCGCATCTCGGGGTGGCCTCTGCGTCTTGTCAAGTCGCCTGAGAGGGTGGGGCTTTATCCTGAATCTTGGACATGGCTTATGCGGCTATTGACATAGCGTGGCGTGTCTGGCCGGGGTGAGCATCACCGGGGCGTTGCTGGACCGCTTTCCGCATTCCGCGCTGACCGCTGCCGTCGCCACGCAGGCGGTGGGCATGCTCGGCCTGTACGCGGCGGGCACCGATCCGGTGGCAGCGGTGGTGTTCCTGGTGCTGATGGGCGGTGCACTCGGGCCGGTATTCATGACCACCCAGAACGCGATGCTGCATTGCGCACCAGGCCGCACGGATATCGCACTCGCGGCGAACTCCAGTGCTTACAACGCTCGTATCGCGGCGGGCGCCGCGCTCGGGGGACTGGTCCTGCCGCTCGCAAACGTGCGGGACACCTTCCTCGCCGGCGGGCTGCTGACCATCGGGGCCTGCGCGGTGCTGCTCGGCGGGCGGCTGCTGCCTCGGGGCCGCTTCACGCCCTGCCGCCAGCTCTCGGTTGACCGCCTCCGTTGACGAGACTGACCTTACGTCCCTTAGAAGCTGTGTCACATCTCTTTGTGCAGGTCACGGGCGTGATCGGTTTCGATGATCCGGTTTGCCGTTCGGTTGAACGTCGATGGACGGTCAACCGAACGGCAGGGTAAGGATCTTCCGGCGGCTGTTGCGAGGGTGGTGACCGCCTCGGGCGCCACTGACAACGCGGCCCGACGGAACCTCCCCGTGCCCTTGCCGTCAAGTGCACTCCAAGTCCTAGGCTGACGCTCCCAACCCGCCCCCGCCTGCGACGGAGCACCGGCATGCGCTATCGAGTCCTCGGCAAGACCGGCATCGAGGTCAGCACCCACTGCCTCGGCACGATGATGTTCGGTGCCGTCGGCAACCCCGACCACGAGGACAGCGCACGCATCATCCACGCTGCGCTCGACGCCGGCATCAACTTCGTGGACACCGCCGACATGTACTCGGCCGGCGAATGCGAGGAGATCGTCGGCAAGGCGCTCAAGGGCAGACGCGACGACGTGGTGCTCGCCACGAAGGTGCACTTTCCGCTGGGGGAGGGACGCAACCGCAGCGGCAATTCGCGCCGCTGGATCCTCAAGGCCGTCGAGGACAGTCTGCGGCGCCTGGACACGGACTGGATCGACCTCTACCAGGTGCACCGCCCTGACCACACCACCGACATCGAGGAGACGCTGTCCGTCCTCAGCGACCTGGTGAGGGCAGGCAAGATCCGGACGTTCGGCTGCTCCACGTTCCCCGCCGAGGACCTCGTCGAGGCTCACCATGTGGCGGAGCGGCGCGGACTGACGCGACTGCGCACCGAGCAGCCGCCGTACTCGATTCTCGCGCGCGGCATCGAGCGGTCCGTGCTGCCCACCGCGCAGCGCCTGGGCATGGGAGTGCTGACCTGGTCACCGCTCGCCTCGGGATTTCTGTCCGGCGCCTACCGCGAGGGCCGGCCCGTCGACCTCACCACCGGTCGCGCCAAGCTCACTCCGCACCGCTTCGACCCCGCCGTCCCGGGCAACGCCGCGAAGCTCGCGGCCGTCGAGCAACTCGTCGCTCTCGCTGAGGAGGTGGGCTGCACCCTGCCGGAACTGGCCGTCGCCTTTCCGTTGGTGCACCCGGCCGTCACGTCGGTGATCATCGGTCCGCGCACCATGGACCAGCTCACCTCGCTGCTCAAGGGAGCTGACCTGCTGCTCGACGACGCGGTGCTCGACCGTATCGACGAGATCGCGGCGCCTGGCACCGATCTCTATCGGGCCGACGGTGTCTGGCAGCCGCCGTCGCTCACCGAGCTCGCGTGGCGCAGGCGCCCGGCTGGGGAGCGGGCGGCCGCGGACTGAGCCTGTCGTTCGAGGGTCCGGGCATCACGGGCATAGGGACCTGACCTGTACCGGAAACCCATTCCACTTGTCATGTCAGGACCCAACACAGCTTCTGAGCCAGTCACACTCATCTGACCTGGGTAGATAGGCGCGGCATCTAGTGTGATGCGCCATGAAAAGAAGGTACCGACTAAACCTCAGGATTTCTGGCGCATCACACTAGATAACGCTGCCGACCAAGCCGAACCGGATCATCCCGGACCACATGGCCTTCATGCATCCATCGTCATCCCACAGCACATGGCGCGCATCCCGGTCGCGGCCACCCCTAGCGAGTTGCCCGCGTCACGAGGAAGTCCCCCGTGTCCTCCAGCTCGATGCCGTGTGCTCCTTGAGTGGAAGGATCGGTGCCATGGGCGCCGAGAAGGGCTGGGTGTACCGGGTCGACGAGCCGCACGGCTCGCAGGGCTGGCGCCGCTACGGCGGCCATCCCGAGCGGTGGCGGGGGACCATCATCACCGACGATCCGAAAGAGGCCGCCGAGTACGTCGCCGCCCTCGTCGTCACTGACCTGATGACCGAGTGGGAGGTGCGCGGCACCGGGCAGAGGCACGTGCGCGTGATCGTCTGGAAGGACGAGGAAGGCGACGGCCCCGAGGACGCGGCCTTCACCGTGGAGATCCAGCCCGACATCGATGCAGAGTGACCGCTCCGGCCGCGGGGGACGGGCTTGGTGCTCTTCGGTTCCGCTCGGTTCCGTGGAGAGCAGGCGTGACGAAGCCTTCGCACCGCGGTCAGGCCCGCGCGAAGGCTCCGAGGGCAAAAACAGTCCCCGGTAGTGCTGCGCGTGTCCTGAAGCTTCAGTCGTCACTGTTGCCTCGGTGTCGCGCCGGCTTGCCGGGGGCCTGAACCACATCCTGTCCAAGTCACTCCGCCGACTAGACGTCCTCACCGACTTTGTGGCTCTTTCGGTGTTGTGGTCTAGTAACTACTTTGCGCAAGATATGTCACGAGTCAAGAGGTTTTGGGTAAATTTTTCAGCGCGACCGGGTGCGTCCCCAGCGGCCCGTTCCTCGCTCGCCCGACAGGCGGGGCGTTGCGCCCGTATCGGCAGGTCAGCCCCTGGCGGAGGGAGCATGGGCCGGGTCATGTCCCCGTAGTGGTGTAACCGTGTCGGGTTGATCTTCAGCTGGATAGATCTTTCGGCCCAGGTGCGGCGGCCGGACGTGATGGCGGGCCCGCCGATGCCGTACGGCTTCACGGTGCGGCTGTAGGTATAGCCGATCGCTAACCAGATGCCGGTGGTCTTCGTGGTCCAGGTGCCGGCCGTCCACCGGCCGAAGTTGATAAACCCGACAGTCTCGCGCCTCATCGAGCCGCCTCCACGACCGTGCGCACGCCGTCCGGGGCGAGCCGGTACACGCGCCCGTCGGCATAGCAGACCTCGATCTCGTCGGAGAGCTGCGGGCGGCGGACCTTCCACCCGGCCTCGTACGCCTCGCACCGACCGACTGCTGCGGGATCGGCGGCTCGGCGGCTCGGCGGCCGAGCGAACGGCGCCCAGTCAAATCTACAGATGAAGAGAGTGGTTTCTCGGGTACTTCGGGACCGTGTCCGCGATGGGCAGCGGGGCGTTCAGCTTCGTCCTATCCAAGGAGGATCCGATGGCTCAGCGGATTCGAGAGGCCATGACGAGCAACCCTCTCACCGCTGCGCCGCAGACCCCGGTAGCTGAACGATCAGCTGCGCGGTGTGGTCACCGACCGAGACCTCGTCGTGCGGGTGCTCGCCGAGGGCGACGATGTCCGCCGAATGCCCATCGAGGAGATATGCAGTGCCGATGTGGTCGCAGTCTCACCCGATGACGAGGTCGACCGGGCAGTTGAGCTGATGCGGGAGCGAGCGGTGCGCCGACTGCGGTCGTCGAGGGGAACCGGCCGGTAGGCATCGTTTCGGTGACCTGGGTGTCGAACGCTGGCCTGACTCGCCGATGGGTGGCATCAGCGCCGCCGAACCCAACCGGTGAGCGCGCCCGGCGAGCCGGGCGGCTTCGGACGGACGGCGCCGCTCCAGGAGCATTGCCGAGGAGGCGGAGGAGGGTGAACGGTGAGGTACGACGAGTTTCTGGGCCGTGTGCGTGAGCGCGGTGAGTACCACAGCCAGGACGAGGCTGTCGAGATCACCATGGCCGTTCTACAGGTTCTCGCCCAGCGGATCACCCTCGGCGAGAGCAAGGACCTGGCTGCCCAGCTGCCGGGGCCTCTAGGTGAGGTCGTGGCCGCCGCCGGCGCTCGCGTCACGGAATCCTTCGGTATCGAGGAGTTCTACCGGCGGGTGGCCGAACGCATCGGAGCCAGGCCTCGTACGGCCCTGTGGGACGCCAGCGCCGTCCTGACCACCGTCGCCGATGCCGTTTCTCCCGGCGAGCTCAACGACGTCATCAGTCAGCTGCCGTCCGGCTACGCCGTCCTGTTCGGCAAAGCCGACCTGAGCGGTTGACAGGCCGGTCATGTGTCCGATGATTCTCGGGACACGCGAAGAGGTGTCGGAGCGTCCAGTCCTGAACCGCCCCGGTGATGGGGATTCTTGAAAATGGCTCTGGCCGCAGTTCCGTGACGCTCATGGCTGGGTGAGGATGCGGGTCCGGAGGAGTTCGAACGAGGCCCGGCCATACATGGCCCGCTTGAGCGTTTTCACCCGGTTCACGTGCCCTTCGACGACGCCGGAGCTCCACGGCAGGGTGAGGCCGGCGGTGACGGCGTCGAGATCCTGGCGGAGGAAGCCGGCGAAGCCTTGTATCGGTTTCGGAGCGTCCTGTTCGGCCTGGCGGATCCACTCCAGCAGCAGGTGTCCGCGCCGGTGACGGACGAGATCGGCGAAGGCGCGGGCGAGGTCGCAGGCCCGGGTGATGTCCGGGCAGGCGAGCCGGACCTCCAGGAGCCGCTGATCCTGGCTCTCCGTCAGGGTCTCGCGGGGTTGCATGATCAATGAGGTGATCTTGCGCGGGCTGGGGATGTCGGCCCGGACCGGCTCGGCGGTGCCCGCCCGCAGGGCGGCGAGATGTTTGCGGACGACCTGGCGGCTGCCCTGGTAGCCGCGCGCCTGGATTTCCAGGAAGAGGCGGGTGCCGCTGACCTGGCCCTGGGTCTCGGTGAAGCGCGCGTTGAGGTATGCCTTGAACGGCTCCAGCACGCCGTTGGGGCGACGGTCGCGGGCGGAGACCAGCAATTGATCGAGGGCAGTATCACGGAAGCGGCGCACGGTCTTGCGGTCGAGGTTCAGCCGTCGGGCGATCGCGCTGATCGTCCAGCCCTTCTCCACGAGACGATGGATGTCCTCATAGCGGTGGCGGGTCCGCTCGATGATCTGCGTGCGGGGCAGTTCCGGCACCGGCATCTGCATCGGGACCGGTTCCGGAACCGCCGGTTCGGCGTGTTTGCGCAGGCAGTCGCGGTGCTGATGGCAGGTCTTCTCCACTGCGGCGGACAGGTTCTGCAGCAGGTGCCACCGGTCAGCGACTTCCAGGGCATCGGGTGCGGCTTCCTTGATCGCCTTGGTGTAGGCGGTGGCCCGGTCGCGGCAGATGATCTCTGCGCCGGGATGGTCCTTGAGCCAGGCCGCGAACGTTTCCGAGGTGCGGTCGGGCAGCACGTCCACGACCCGGCCGGCCTCGACGTCGACCAGCACGGTGCCGTAGGTGCAGCCCTTGCGAAGGCGAACTCGTCCACCCCCAGCACCCGCGGAGCCCGGTCCGGCACTGTCGGCGCCTTGAGGAGCCTGAGCAGCAGGATCCGGCCCGCGGCCAGCCGTAACCTCCGGCACAGCCGCGCGGCCGGACGGCCGCCCAGCTCCACCGCGACCGACCGCAGCCACCCCGTCAGCCCGATGCTCGACCGGCGGTACCGCTCGGTCAGCCCGCCGACCTGCTCCACGAACGTCCTGCGGGCACAACTCCCGCGGTCGCAGAAGAACCGCCGTACCCGGAGCCGGACCATGACCCGCCGGTCACCCAACGGCCGCTCGTCCAGCGTCCGTTGGTACGAGCTGTGCACCCGACTCGCCCGCTTCCGACAACCCGGGCACCGGCCCGGCCGACCGATGGACACCACCTCCACCACCAGGGCGCCAGAGGAGTCGCTGACACGCTCCACTCGCACACCGATCCCGGGAAACAGCACATCTTCAACCGCGTTGCTTGCCACGGCAGGAAACACCCTGCCGAAACGATCCCTCGTTCCCCTCGCCGACCTGGGGATTCACGGAACTGCGGCCAGAGCCCGGGTGCGCTCAGCGCGTCGCAATCGGCCCCCGGCGTGTGTGGGCTTTGCCAGGTCGCCGGCATGGCACGCGCCGCGGCCTGGCGCCGCGTCAGGTGATCAGGTCGTCGGTGAGCAGTGCGCCGCTTGCATGGACGACGTCCAGATGGTGCACCTCGGGCTCGCCGTCCGGGCGGGAGTCGCCGAAGGCCGCGTCCACCGCGGGGTGGATCCGCTCATCGAACGCGCGGCCGCACTGTTCCTTGGATTCCCACACGTCGATGTAGCGCAGCCCACCGTCCGGGCGGCGCACGCACAGGTGGAGCAGCGAGCCGTCCAACGGCTCGGGCCCCAGCGCGTCGATGATCCGCTGGTAGAGCTCCTCGCCGATCGGAACGTCCTGGATGTAGGCGTAGACCATGGCAGCCTCCCGCATAAATTGACCCGAATGCACTTCGGGCGAATATTGGTAACGTACGGTCCATGAGCGATCAGGTCAAGGGCGGCAAACGCGGCTACCACGCTCCACGCCGAGCCGAACAGGCCGCCGCCACCCGCCGCGCCGTGCTGGACGCCGCACGCGAACTGTTCGTGCGGCAGGGCTACGCCGCGACCACGGTCGCCCAGATCGCCCGGCGGGCCGACTGCGCCGTGGACACGGTCTACGCTGCTGTCGGACGCAAACCGGCCTTGCTGCGCGAGTTGGTGGAGACCTCGCTGTCCGGCACCGACCACCCGGTCGCGGCCGCCCAACGCGACTACGTCCTGCGCATCCGGGCCGCGCGCACCGCTGCCGAAAAGATCGCGATCTATGCCGCGGCGGTCACAGAGCTCCAGCAGCGGCTCGCACCAGTGTTCCTGGCCCTTCGTGACGCTGCGGTGACCGATGCCGACTGTGCCACCCTGTGGCTGCAGATCGCCGAGCGCCGAGCGCGCAACATGCGCGAGTTCGCCGCAGACCTGCGCGCCACCGGGGAACTGCGCCCGGATCTGACCGACGACGAGGTCGCCGACACGGTGTGGAGCATGAACGCCGCGGAGTACTGGGTGCTGCTGGTCCACGAGCGAGGGTGGAGCCCCGAGCACTTCGGCGCCAGACTCCGCGACGCCTGGATCCGGCTCTTCCTGCCGCCCGACCGCTGGCCCGGTCAAGCATCGGAGTCGCCCACCGAGCGGTAGCCAGCCTCCGAGGCGTCCGGTCTCGACTGCGCAGGAGCCCCAGCATCGCTGCGATCACATGCTGGATCAGGTCAGACGAACGCCGAACGAGTCGGGTTCGAGGCGTCGACGGCTCAACAGGGACAGGCACTCCATCTTCACGGAACTGCGGCCAGAGCCTTGAAAATCCCCAGTCCCGCTCTTCTTCACCGCTTGGTTGCGGGCTCAACCAGAGGGGCGGGTTCGCCTCACAGGCCCTAGTCTGACCGCCATGAGCGACGGTGACTCAACGGGCCTGCGCGGCAAGGCGTTGGAGCGCGCGGACATGACGGGGGCACGGTTCACCACGGTGAACCTGAACGGGGCGACGTTCTGGGCCTGTGAGCTGAACCAGGTCGTGATGCGCGGCGTCGAGATGGTCGACACCACCATCGACGGCGAGATCCAGAACCTGGTCATCAACGGGGTCGACGTCGCGCCGTTGGTGGAGGCGGAGTTGGACCGTCGGCACCCTGACCGCCCCAAGTTCCGGCCGACCACTCCCGAGGGGTTCCGGGAGGCCTGGGACCTCAACGAGCGGCTGTGGAAGTCGACCGTCGCTCGGGCGCGCAGGCTGCCCCCCGACATGCTGCACGAGTCGGTCGACGGCGAGTGGTCGTTCATTCAAACCCTGCGCCACCTCGCGTTCGCGACCGAGTCGTGGGTCGGCCGCTGCATCCTGGGCGATCCCATGCCGTGGCACCCGCTGTCCCTGCCGTGGGATCAGATGGACCCCCGACCAGGAGTACCGCACGACCGTGACGCGCGCCCGTCCCTCGACGAGGCGCTCACCTTGCGGCGGGCAGCGATGGCGATGATGCGGCGGGTGGCCGACGGACTGACCCACGAGCAGCTCGACAGCCGGACAGAGCCGCTCGTGGGTCCTGGCTGGCCGGACGAGGGCGAGACCTTCCCCATCCGCGAGTGCCTGCTGATCGTCCTCAACGAGGAGTGGTGGCACCGCATGTACGCCGAGCGCGACCTGGCCGTCCTCGAGGAACGGGACTGACCTCGTGGAGCTCCTCCTCACCGGCCGGGTGATCGAATGGCGCGGACCGTCGCCGTACTCCTCCGCCCCCGTGCGAGACGAGGAGTCCGACCGACATCCGCGAGGTGGCCGCGATGGCCACGTACGGCTGGGGCTTGATCCCGCCGGGTCTTCGCGGTCCGGCTGATCTGCCGCAGCCGACGGCCCTCCTCCATGCTTACCGGCCGGACGAACACACTCGGTCGGCGTCCCACGACCACCTCCAAGATCAGGTCTTGGAGACAGTCTGCTGTCCAACGAGCAGCAGGTCGATTACTCGGCGAAGGCCGCCTGGCGAGCCGTTAGATGCCTAGATCGCCTGGCAAATTGATGGTCTTGTACTCCAGGAACGAGCTGAGGCCCTCGGGCCCGAACTCTCGGCCGATCCCGGATTCCTTGTATCCGCCGAAGGGGGCGGCGAACTCGATCCGGTACCCGTTCAGCGTCAAGCTTCCCGTGCGCACCTGGCGAGCGATGCGCATGGCCCGGTCCAGGTCGTTAGTCCAGATGCTTCCCGACAGGCCGTACTTCGAGTCGTTCGCGATACGGACCGCGTCGTTGTCGTCGTCGAAGGGGATCACGACGAGCACGGGGCCGAAGATCTCCTCCTGCGCGATGCGCATGGAACTGTCGACGTCTGCGAAGATCGTCGGTTCGACGTACCAGCCCTTCGACTGGCGCGCGGGCCGGCCGCCGCCGACCGTGATCGTCGCGCCGTCCTTGCGCCCGCCGGCGATGTAGTCCTCGACCCGCCGCCGCTGGCGCTCGGCCACCAGAGGGCCGACCTCGGTCGAGGGGTCATCCGGATCGCCGATCCGCAGCGCAGCAGCTGATTGCGAGATCGCATCCACAACCTGCTGGTAGCGACTGCGATGAGCGAGGATCCGGGTCTGTGCCAGGCAGTGCTGGCCGGACATCATGATCGCGTACGGCATGAGGGCAGGTACGACGCTGTCGATGTCGGCGTCCTCGAGGACGATGGCGGGCGACTTCCCGCCGCACTCGAGGGTGACGCGCTTGAACTGCTCGCCGCACAGCGCGCCGATCCGCCGCCCTACGGCGGAGCTGCCCGTGAAGCTGATCTTGTCAACCAGCGGGTGCCGCACGAGCGCCTCACTGTTCTCCCGGCCGGCGGGCACGATGTTGAGGACACCCGGGGGCAGACCGGCCTCCATGGCAGCGTCGGCGAGCAGGTACGCGTCCAGCGGGGTCTCCGGCGCGGGCTTCAGCACGACGGTGCAGCCGGCGATCAGGGCGGGAGCAAGATTCACCATCGTCAGGATGAGCGGCGCGTTCCACGGCACGATCTGCCCCACGACACCCACAGGCTCCCGAAGGATCCGCGCGGGACCGCTGAGACCTGCTCGATCCTGTTCGAAGGGGAACGTCGCGGCAAGTTCCCGGTAGTAGTCCAAAAGCATCACGGGAACCGGTGCCTGGAGCTGGTTTGAGAAGCTGATCGGTGAGCCCATCTCTGTGGTGATGAGCTGCGCGATCTCGGGGACACGTGCGCGCAGGTACTCGCCGAACGGACCCAGCGCGTCCGCGCGCTCCTGTGGAGACATGCGGGGCCAGGGGCCATCATCGAAGGCGGCGCGCGCCGCGCGTACTGCTCGGTCGATATCGGCAGGCCTCGATGAGGGAGCGGTACCGATCCGCTCCTCCGAGAAGGGGGAGATGACCTCGATCACGTCTTCCGAGGCAGGCGTGACCATGTCCCCGCCAATGAACAGCCGATCCTGCACTGTATGGCTGGTCATGGCCGCTCCTTTCGCCGTGCCAAGACGCGCCTACGGGGACGGCTGTTGGTGAGCAACGTCAAGCCGTCACTTCCGGAATGGTCATCTCCATGACGGTCATCGCGCCGTTGGTCTCGTCGCTCGACGCCTTGACCTCGTACAAGCCCAGAATGCCTTGCCATCACCGCTATGACGCACATGCGCGTTCTTCGCCATGGGACCGCTCCCTCCTCGGTGCCCCCATGTGTCCCCACCGGAGAGCCAGCCGAAGGCCGCCATCCGGGTACCTGCGCCGGGGCAGCGCCGACCCCCCCCGTGAGATTCAGAGGACCGCCTTTCCCGGCAGCGTGCCGTGCCGGTGGACGCTGGCCGAGGGCGGAGCGTCACCGCGGCCGCGCAGCTCGATTGTGTGCCGCTCAGCCTGATGGCCTAACGCCGCAGAGCCACGGTGTGTCGCGCGACGTACGCTCCCCAGGGGGCCGAGAGAGGCGCTGATGACCGATCACCCGAACATCGCTGTGTTCCAGCGCGCCATGGCTGCCTTCGCGGCCGGCGACATGGATGCCCTGGCGAAGGTCTTTCACCCCGAGATGGTGTGGCATATCGGAGGCAGCAACCCACTGGCGGGAGAGTAACGAGGACGTGAGGACACCTTCGCGGCGTTCGAGCGGGAGTTCCAGCTGACAGGCGGCACGTACCGTCCACAGCTCCACGATGTGCTCGCCAACGATGACCACACAGTCGCGCTCCTGCACGTCACGGCGTCACGTGAGGGCAAGGAGCTCGATATGGACTACGCCCTCGTCTTCCACATCTGGGACGACAAGATCACCGAGGGTTGGGTGCTGACGGCCGACCCAAAGATGTACGACGAGTTCTGGTCGTAGGACATTCGTGACGCGGCGCGCGATGTCGGCGCCCTTTCAGGGCGTGAGAGTTCACTGCGCCAAGAGTGGTGCCCACTTTGCCGTGAATACTTCCCGGGCATCGGCAGGCTCGCTGTAGCGCCGCCCCGGTCTGTTCGGCGGCTGAAGAGGGTCCGTGTTCGGCCGTCGCCGAGACGGTCTCTGGCGATCTGATCCACTCCGGGCGGTGGCTGACCTGCGAAGAAGCCGCGCGGTTCCACCCACGGGCGAGGCGGGCTGTGCCCATCTCGCCGGTAAGGCACTCAGTTGCTCGCTCCAGAGAGGCTCCGCCCCCGAATACGGGCGGAGCCTCCGCGCGTTGGAAGGGGAATCCGCTGCGGGCGGGTTCGAGATCCCCCTCTGAGCTGGCGCGATCGCCGTGTAGCCCCGGACCATTTCTGCTCTGCGACGGATTGAGGCCGCGTTGGGGCCGCAAGGACAGGAACAGACTCACAACGGCCGAGAAGCACGGACAAGATTTACCTGTCCTGACCTGCGAAAACGTCATAGATGAGCGTTGATCGGCAAGGGTCGCCAAGATCCTTAGAGGACTCATAATCCGTCGGCCGTGGGTTCGAGTCCCACCCGCCCCACCTGCATAGGCTTCTGACCTGCGGAAACGTTCATTTTTGGGTGTTCGAGCGTCAACTTTGCCTGAACGGACTAAATCCGCTGCTCGCGAGTTTGGAGTCCGGCGGCGCGCGGGAGAGCTCCAACCCCTCTGACCTGCGACGAAGTAGGTGATCGAGGTCGTCGCTCGCCGTCCGGGCGACTGCCCTGAGGCTCGATGCCAAGATCCAGGGACCGGAACAGGGACCGGGACGACGCGGCCGTGTCCAGGCCGACGGTGTCTCCAGGCCGATTCGTTGTCCCATTTGCGGGTTGCGCGGCACGGGCTGCTGTCCCCAGCGCGGCAGTCGAGTACCGGGCCGGCAGCGGAGGCAGTGCAGATACCGGCACGACGGGTGCGTGGGCGCGGGTAGGGCCGACGTCGGCTGTTCATCGTGCTGTGGAGACACTGTCGCCTTTGTGTCGCTCGATCCGTGATGTCGTTCAGGGGTGTCGGCGGCCTGCGTGCCGATGGCGCACCTGGTGTTCCGTGGCGGCAGGTGGCTGCTGAGAGCTCGTAACACGATCATGATCGCTGCTTCTTGAGTCGCCTCCAGCAGATGAGGCTGCAGGCGAGGGATACAAACGCGTCGTGGAGTTCGGTGCGGCGTTCCCATCGCACGGCGAGCCGTTTGAACTGGTGGAGCAGGGCGAAGGTCTGCTCGACGACGTAGCGGAGCTTGCCCATGCCCTGGATGTTCGGTGCGCCCTTGCGGGAGATGACCGGCAGGATCCGGCGCTTGCGGAGTTCGTCGCGGTGGGGGTTGGAGTCGTAACCCTTGTCGCCGAGCAGGGCCTCGGGGCGTCTGCGGGGCCGGCCGGGTCGGCCGGCGACGGGCGGGATGCCGTCGACCAGGGCGAGGGTATGGGTGACGTCGTTGACGTTCGCCGCAGTAGTGATGACCTTGAGCGGGGTGCCGCGTCCGTCGCAGATCAGGTGGTGTTTTTTGCTGCCCGCCTTCCGCCGGTCGACCGGTGACGGACCAGTGTCGGTGCCCCCTTTTTCGCGCGGATCTGGGAGCCGTCCACACACGCCCTGGACCAGTCGAGCTCACCCGCCGAGTTGAGCTCGGCGAGGAGGATCCGGTGCAACTGGTCGAAGACACCAGCCTGCTGCCACCGCTCCAGCCTGCGCCAGCAGGTCTGCCCGGATCCGAACCCCAGCTCCAGCAGCAGCAGTTGCCAGGCGATGTCGTTGTGCAGAACGTACAGAATGCCCTGCAGGCACAACCGGTCCGGCACCGGCCGAGGCCCAGGCGACCACTCCGGCCAGGGCGGCAACCGCGGTTCGAGAGGTGCCCACAATTCGTCGTCCACGATCCGCGGCCGAGTACTCGCACCTTCCCGAACGGCCGAATCACCCCAACGGTCACGCCCGACCAGGGCACTGCGACGAGATCGTGTCACGAGTTCCAAGGGGTTTGCTCACGGCCGGCCCTCGTCCCCTCCCGAGCAGGGTTTCTGCGCACCCACCCCTCGACCTCCCGGCTGCGGCCGGGAGAACACATCAAGGTCTCGTCTCGACGCTGAGGGTCTGCCGGTTGTCCTTGTCCTGCTTGAAGTCGGCCGTGACCTCGTCGGAGAACGCCTCGGTGCCGGTCGACCTGACGAGCAGAGGCCGGGGCTTTCCGCCCGGAGCGGCGTACTCGGCGGTGATGCGGTAGCGGCCCACGGGAACGTCCACCACCGCCCAGCCCTGGCCGGTGAACCGCGGCTCGCGACGCGCGATGGTCCCGCCGGTACTGCCATCGATCAGCGGACCGACCGGGGTGAGGGTGAGATGCACGTTCTCCGGGGATAGCCTTTTGTCCGCGGGGGCATCGCCGAGCCGCACGTTGTACGTCACTGAGCCGCCGTACCACCTCTCACCGGACCCTTGTCTGCCGCTGGTGCGCCAGGTGAAGTCCCGGACGGCCCCGTGCTGGCGTGTGAAGGGATCGGCCGTGTCGGGCGCGAGATCGAAGGTGTACGACGTGCCCTGGCGAGTCCGCGTGATGGTGGCGGTCGCCGCGAACGTCCCCGAGGCCTTCGGCATCTCCGCTCTGTAGGAGCCCTGGCCGTCGGTGACCAGCACGAGATCGGTGTCGTCGTACACCTGACTCTGCACAACCACCTTGGCGCCTCTGAGCGGTCGGCCGGCCTCATCGGTCACCCGGCCTTTGACCACCCCCGCCTCGAGAGTGCCGCGGCTGCTCGGCCTGGAGCCGTCCGAACCGCCGCGGCCGTGCCGCGGAGACTTCGTCTTCGCGGTGCCCTTTCCCTTGCCGTGGGACGTCCTGCTCTTGGACGAGGAGCCACCGCTCGTCGGGCCGCAGGCGGCGAGCGTCGTGCTGAGCGCGAGGACGACAGCCCCGATCGCGACAGCGGCTCTGCCGCGCGGCCGCCTGCGTCCGCTCGTGCTGTCGTCCTGGTTCGCCTTCTCGTTCATCGAAATCATCCCCCGTGTGGTGACGTGCGTGCCGGGCCGTCGGCGCGGAAACTGCCCTCGCGCGCCGGGAAACGCCCCCGGGGGCGTTTCCCGGCCCGGTGTCCCGGCTGGTGCCCGGCCGGCCCGAGGTCCGCAGGCGCGGACCGTCTGCCATGTGGTGCCGGACGAGTGGATACTTGCCTGCCGCACTGGGAGGCCACGAGGAAGCCACTGGAAGACGGGACGGGTGGGGGAGAGCGCGGAGGGGCACGACGGGAAGCAGACAGAGACGCCGACGGGCTTCCCCACTGGTGTGATCGACGAACACACCGCTGCGCGCGCGGCCCTCCCAGCGGTGTCCCAGCCGGATCCCGGTGCCCTGCGGGACTGTGGAACGGACGCCGACGGTGCGGGCCGGGCGACGACGGACGAATGGCCGGGGGAGGGAACCGAGGTCTCGGATCGGGTTGAGCGATCCGTCCGCCGTCGACAGAGCGGATCGGGGGGCCCGCGCCGTCGACGCCGACCTGACGCGGCTGCCCGGGCACTGGGCCGGATCAGCTCGACGGGCCACGCACGGCGTAGGCGACGGTCTCGGCCAGCCCGAACGAGCGGCCCACGGCCACTGCGTCGTCGTACGCCTGCGCCCCCAGCACGGTCCGGGCATGGGACTCCGCGTCGGCGCGCAGGGACTCGTCAGGCTGGTAGTAGCCGTAGACCTGGGAGCCCACCGATTCGCGCAAGGCCTGCGCCGCGCCCAGCAGGGTCGCCACGCGCACGGTGTCCCCGGCGGCATCCTCCACGACAGCCAGCGCCTCGAGGAAGTAGGCGAGATTGGCCAGGTCGCGGGTCTGCTCGGAGAGGCGTACGCCTTCCTCCAGATGATCCCGGGCCCGCTCGTGGTCGCCCTGACCGATCCTGGCCTGGGAGAGATTGAACAGGGCGACGTAGATCGCGAGCCGGTCGCCGCGATTCCTCGCTGAGGCGAGCCCGAGCTCGATGTACGGAATGGCGGCCGCGGGCCCCGTCTCCATCATGACCGCGGTGCCGAGCCACACATGGATCAACGACCACACCCAGGCGCCCAGGTCACCGGCGCCCTCCGCCAGCGGGATCGAATCCTGGAACATGACCGCGGCCTTCCCCGGATCGCCCTCGGCGAGCGCGACCAGCCCGATGCCGGGCAGCGCGTGAGCCTGCGCGTACACATCCTCCGCGGCCTCCGCCTCCTCGTTCGCCTGCTGCCACCCGCGCCCGGCCGCCGCGTAGTCGCCCTGTGCGAAGGCCATCGCGGCGGCTGCAGACCGCACACGCGAGCGCAGTCCGACCGGCAGAGGATGCTCCAGCGTCGCCTCCAGCGCGCGCCGGCCGAGAAGCAGATCTCCGCGCAGCCACCAGTAGAGCCACAGCGCCCAGCCGAGCCGTCCCGCGGTTTCCGGCGAGCCGTCGGCGAGGGCCCAGCTGATCGCCCGGGTCATGTTGCCGTGCTCGGTGTCCGTGCGGGCCAGCCAGTGCACTTGATCGGCTCGCTGGTATTCCGGCGCGGCCCGCTCGGCCAGCTCCAGAAAGTGGACGGCGTGGGCGCGGCCCGCAGCCCGGGCCTCCACGGTGTCGCGAGCGAGGTGGGTCCGGGCGTACTGGGCGATCGGTTCGAGCATGCGGTAGCGGGACCGGCCATCCGCATCGGTGGTCGCGACGATCATCGACTGCGCCACCAGTTCTTCCAGCGGGCCGAGTACGGGGTCGACGCCGGCGGAACCGGAACCGACGGCCTCCGCCGCTTCCAGGGTGAAGCTGTCGGAGAAGACTGCCAGACGTCGCAAGAGCCGCTGCTCGGGCCCGCCGAGCAGGCCGTAGCTCCAGTCGAGGGTCGCGCGCATGGTTCGCTGGCGGTCCGGGAGGTCCCGTGCACCGTCGGCGGTCATCGCCTCGTCGAGCCGGGCGAGCAACAGCCGCGGGTCCAGAAAACGGACCTTGGCCGCGGCGATCTCCAGGGCCAGCGGGATGCCTGCGAGCCGCTTGCAGATGGCGGCGATGGTGGGTGCGTTGTCGGAAGAGAGCCGGAATCCGGGCGCCACCGAGTGAGCGCGCTCGGCGAAGAGGCGCACCGCGGCAGCGGAGGCAACGGCTTCGAAGGCCACCTTCGTGCTGGAGGGCAGCGCCAGGGGGTGAACCGGGTAGGTGGTCTCGTCGCGGACCCGGAGCGCCGCCCGGCTCGTGACCAGCACCGTCAGCTGCGGGCAGGAGGCGACGAGTCGGGCCACCGTCGCCGCGGCGGCGGTTACCTGCTCGAAGTTGTCGAGCACGAGCAGCATCAGCCGCTCCCGCAACTGCTCCACGACCAGTGCCTCGACGTCCATGCCCTCCGGTGCGCCGGGGGCGACGGCATGCCCGATGGCGGGCAGCACCAGCGCGGCGTCGCGCACCGAGGCCAGCGCCACGAAGACGATCCCCTCGGGGAACTCGTCCGCCATGTGCCGGCTGACCGCGACGCTCAGCCGTGTCTTGCCGACCCCACCTGTCCCGGTGAGTGTCAGCAGCCGGTGCTCCGGCCGCCGCAGCAACGCGGCGACATCGGCGACGTCCTGCCCGCGACCGACCAGTGGCGTGACGGGCATGTGCAATGACCACGCGGAAGCACCACCGTCCGCCGGCGCGGTCCGACTGCCGCCGTCGGACAGGTCCTTCGGCCTGCGGCCGAGTGCGGGTGGCCAGGTCCGGTCGTCCTGAGCCGGCTCGGCCGGTTCCGATGGCATGTGCGGCTCCGCGTCACGAGCGTCCTCAAGCCCGGCCGCATCGGCGTCCTGTGGCACGCCCACCGCAGGCCCGTTGGGGCCCCGATCCCTTCGCGGCTCGTCGGACGCGGACGGCACGGGGGACGAGAACCGAAACCCGGACGGGGCAGAGGAGGCGGGCGGGGTCGGTGCGGCGATGGTGTCGTTCTGCGCGAGCACAGCGGTCTCCAGTCGGCGCAGCGCGGGGCCGGGGTCGATGCCCAGTTCCTCGGCGAGTGTGCTGCGTGCGGTGCGCAGGGCGCCCAGGGCGTCGCCCTGGCGCCCGGACCGGTACAGGGCCAGCGCCAGCAGCTCCCAGCCCCGCTCGCTCAACGGGTTTTGGACGGTGTGCTTCTCCAGGTCGCCGACTGTCGCGGCATGCCGGCCCAGTGCCAGTTCGGCGGCATACAGATCCTCGAACGCGGCCAGGCGCAGACCGTCGAGGCGGGCGACCTCCGGAAGTGCGAAGGCGGTGTCGGCGAACTCGGCGTAGGCCGGGCCCCGCCACAGCGCCAGGGCTTCCCGCAGCGCCGCCACCGCCCCTTCCGGATCGCCGCACCGGAGCAGTTGCTCTCCGCGTCCGGTCAACGCCGTGAACCGCTCGGCGTCCACCCCCTCCACGCCAAGCCGCAGCGCGTAGCCGGTGCCTTCACGCACCAGTACCTGGGCGGGCTGCCGGGCCGCGCGCTCCGGTTCCAGGGCCTTGCGCAACTCGCCGACGTAGGAGTGGAGAGTGGCCATGGAAGCGGCGCGTGTCTCGCCCCAGGCGTCGGCGAGAACCCTGTCCTCCGGGATCATCCGCCCCCGTGCGGCCACCAGGACGGCGAGGACGGCGCGCTGCCGCAGGCCCCCCAGGCCGGTTTTCCGCCCTGCGACCGTGGCCGTCATCGGTCCGAGCACACCGACCTGTATATCCACCGATCCCGCCTTTTCTCACTGATCTGCCGGATATCGTGCCAGACGGCTCCCTGGTGCGGCTACGGGCGGCAGACGGGGCGGTGCGAGCGGTTGTAGTCGTCGGGCGTCACGTGCGCACGTGGCTACCCCTTGTTCATCGGGACTCCTCCGTGGATACCCCCGGCCTTCAGGCAGGGGAGAAGCGAACTTCTGCGGACCAGGGCCGGGCAAGCCCGCGAAGCGCAGGGCGGCCCGGACTGGGTCTCTCCGGGAGTGCTCCAGCGGCACGACCTCGTGGCGGCCGAAGGCGTCGACAGCCGTGTCGTCGACCCAGGCGTCGATCCGGCCGGTGCTGCGTGGACGCGCGGCCGGCGTCACGCGCACCCTCGCGTGCGACATGGGTCGGCGGTGGCCGTACGAGCAGGACCCTTCCGGTCCCCGCTGACGAGCGGGAAACCGGAAGGGTCCGTCGGGCCACCCAATGTGCGGGGCACGGCGACCGGGCTGCTCACCGGCCAGTGGGGGCAGCCGGGTTGAGACCCCGGCGCGGCGGACGCGGCCGAGGCCGTCCCACGGCCGGTTCCGGCCCGTGGAAGGGCCGTCAGTACCCGCCGGTGACACCGGTGGTCGTGCTCGAGTCCCAGAACCCGCTCTCGTTGCACGTTCCGGTGGGGCGAACGGTCGAGGACGCCACGAAGTTGGGCTTGACCACGTTCACCTGCGCGGCGGCCAGCGAGTTGCTGATGACGTACTCCGAGTGGACGAAGCTCTTCGTCACCGACGTCTTGCCCGCCGGGACCGTCATCGTCTCCGTCTTCATCGCGCCACTGGCCGCGCCGTAGCGGAAGGTGATCTCGCCTCCCTTGTGGCCCTTGGAGAGGGAGATGACCGCCATATAGCTCTCGGGTACGGCCGTCTTGCACTTCACCGCGGAGAGCGAGGTGGGTACCACGGCGAGGGCGACCCCCGTCACCCTCAGGCCGCTGTCGTCCGCCGAATCCTTCGTCGCGTCATCCTTGACCGCCGAGCCGGTCTCCTTCGTGGAGGCCCCCGCCGACACGCCCTCGCCGCCCTGTTCCGCCTTGGCATCGTCCGACCGGCACCCGGCAGCGAGCAGCATGCCGCCGATGACGGCCGTCACCACGAGACCGCGCCGGATCTCCCGTGCTCTTCCCGCTTCTCCCACCCATGGGTTGCCCTTCATCTCTGTCATCCCCCGTTACCCCATTCTGCGTTGAACCCGGCGTGCGCCGGGCGACTGCGTCGAGGCGAACCGCCTCACCGCCCATTGATGAAGGACGGCGCTGGGGATCGGCTGGGAAGCCACTGGGCGCGGGACGACCGACCGACGACCACGCCCGGCGCCGCTCAGGCTCACTTCCGCCTTCATCTGGGCCACCCAGCCCGAGCTCAGCGAGGCCGTCGCCGAATACGCCGCCGACCCTCCGCCGCCGCCCCGCGCCGCGCTCGGTACCGCGGTAGAGCGCCTCTTCGGCGGCGCGGCAACAGTTCCTCCACGACCCGGACGAGGTGGGGGAGTTCTGCCATGAGGCGACGCGGAGGGCGGAGGCACTCACGGCCCGACTCCGCTGTTGCGTTTCCCAGAGAGCCTTCCAGCAGGTTCCCAGGACATCGCCAGAGTCTGCTCCGATTCTGGAATCCTCACCCCACCGGGCCAGGAGATGGACATGTACGACAGACCGCCCACCGCCCTCCCCGAGGCCCTGCTTCTGCTGCTCGCCCATCCGCGCACCAGGTTGCTGAAACAGCCTCAGCATCTTCGCCGGGTCCTGGGCGGAGCGGTCCTCACCGAACTGCTGCTGTCCGGCGCGATCAGCGTGGACGACACCCGGATCACCGTTGTACGCAAGGTTCGGCCGGCCGACCCGTTGGCCAACCGGGTGCTGAACCGGCTTCTGCGGACCAAGAAGAACTCCGATTCCATGCAGCTCGAGCGATGGGTGCGCAAGGCGTCATCCGACCCGGTCGACCTGGTCTATCTGGACACACTCGTCGACCGGGGACTGGTGGACCGCCGGACCCGCACCATCATGGGCCTCTTCTCGTCGACGACCTGGAGCGCCGTGGAGCCGGGCTGGCACGAGCATCTGGTCGCCCGTATCGATCGCGCTGTACGGCCCAAGGCACATGAACCGGTGCCCGGACCGCCGGACATCCGCGGCCTGCACTTGGCGGCCCTGGCCGGGACGAGCCGGCTGGACCGCCGCCTGAACGCGAGGTGGAGGCGCCTGGGCATCCGGACCCTGCTGGAGGACCTCACTTGCTCCACACCGATCGCCGACGCCACCCGCAAAGTCATCAAGGCCGACAGGGCCCGCGGTGGCAGCGGCGAGGGGAACCCCGGCGAGTGGACCAGCCCCAGCTCCGGCAACGAAGGGTGGAGCGACAGCGGCGGGGGAGACGGTGGCGGTGGCGGGGGCGGTGACTGACCAGGTGCCGGAGCTCTCCGGCACCTGTGACACGGGGGTTCAGGGCGCCGGGCGCAGCATCCATCCCGTGGCGCGGTCGAGTCCGAAGAGGCCTCCCGTGAACGGATGGAGAGTGGAGTCCGGGCCGGACGAGTCCTCGATGTGGAGCCGGTCGGGGACGTCAAGCCGCCACAGCAGGCGTCCCTCGGCGGTGAGGTCGTACGCGTACAGCGAGGCCTGCTCGCCGTCCGGCACCCACGGCAGGACGTAGGCGACGGTGTCGGTGAGCACGGCCTGGACGTGAGGGGCGGGAAGAGGGATCCGCAGCGGCGCTTCGGCGAGTGCGGGAGTGTCGCCCCAAACCGTCAGGGCGCGGGCGGACCGGTCGCCCTGGTCCAGAACGGCGGCCATGACGCCGTTGTCGGCGCGCACGATGTGTTCGAGCTTCTGGCGTGCTCCGTCCGGGGCTGCCGGGACCGGCTGGGTCCTTTCGATGCCGCGCGGGCCGGTGAACGCCAGCCCCCCGCGGTAATGGACGAGCATGCGGTCTTTGCCCAAGGGGTGGACCGACTGCACCCGGCCGGGAAGGCTGCCCCTCCAGACCTTCGTGCCGGTGGCAGCGTCCAATGCCGTCACGACATGGTCCGCCGACGCCTGGACGACGACCCGGTCCCCTGCCAGGAAGACCGGGTCGGACACCGTCTTCCGAGGGTCTCCCAGGCGGGCTCCGGTGTCCGTGCGCCACACCTCCCGGCCGCTGCCCGCCTCATGAGCGAAGACTTCCGACCCCATCCGCCCGTAGACGCGGGCGCCGTCCTGTGCGTAGTCGGTGGTACGCGCACGGGCCAGCCGCTCCCCAGTTGCCGTGGAGTAGATCTCGACGTGGCGGTCCGCGACGGTCGACGAGCCGCTCATACGCGGCCTCTTCCTGGTGCGGGTGGCGACGAGCACACTGCCGTCCGGCGACAACTCGACGTGCTCGTCCCGGTCATAGGGACGCCAGGTGCAACTCAGGAGCACCTTGCCCTTGGCGGACAGCAGCCGGAACTCCGAGCGGCGTGCCTCGCCGTGCTGGTGGTGGGCGCTCGCGATCAGCGGCCCGTCGTCGCCCGCCGGCGCGGCAAGGCTGACGAGCGCCGATTCGGGACGGAACGCCTCCCCGAGAGGGGTGCGCCACCGCTGGGTGACGCCTTCGCCCTCCATCCGGTCGGCCAGGAGGTCCCCCTCGGAGTCCACCCGGTAAACGCCGGGCGCCCCGCCGCCGGTGGCGAGCACCAGTGACGGCCCGCCCGGCAGCGTGGTGACCGACCGTGGCCGCGTACGCAGTCCCGGTGCAGCCTGCGCGGGCAGACCGGTGCGGGCGCCGGCCACATCCACCGCGGCGGCACCGCTGCATCTCAGTGCGGCCGCGGGCGGCTTCTGCGTCGTACAGCCGGTCAAAGCGACCAGAAGACCGGCGGAGGCTGTCGCCACCTGCCGCCGCATGCGGCCTCTACGAACCCACGTCTCCATGAAATCCCCCTCTTTTCTCACGGCATCAAGCCGTCCTGGCCAGAACGTAGTCATGGCGGATCGCCCCCACATACTGGGCATCGGTTCTGGCGGGGAACTGGGAACGAGCGTCCCAGCAGGTTCCCAGAGGGCTTCCAGCCAACGGCGGCACTGTCCAAGGTGAAGACGGTCGATGCCGCACGTGATTGATGGCCTCACTTCTGGGGGCGAGCCTCTCGCCGAGTGCCGTCGTTTGGCCGGTATCGATCCGACCGGCGGGAAGGCCGCCGGTCCTCAAGGGGGAGCCGTTCATGCGCGTCCAGCGTTTTCCTGCCCTTACCGCGGCCGTACTCGGCCTTGTTTTCCTGGCCGGTTGCCGGATTGACGACGTCGAGGTCGCTCCCGCCGCCCCGTCCGGTGCCTCGGCCGACGCGGATTCGACCGCCGGCCCAACACCCGCGGAGGCGGCCGAGGGCGTCAGGCCGTCCGCCACCGTGGGCGGACAGCGGGTGGTCGACGCGGTGACGGCGGGTGGCCTGTCCAAGGTGACCGGCGAGGGCGCGGCGAGCGATACGGTCATCGACCCGGGGGAGATGCGGGACGGCATGAACCTGGTGGTGAACAACTACGAACCCCCCAACGGGGAGTGGTCCGACACTCCCGTCCTCGTCGTCGCGGTCGACCATGTGCCGGAACCGACCACCAAGCGCCGCGAACACCTGTGGCGGGGCATGCTGGAGCACCTCCAGTGGGACTACGACGTGCTGGGCCGGCCCGACGCCCAGCCGGCCTACGACGCAGGCCCCCTGGGCGGCTCGGTGGAATGCATGCTGGCCTCCCTCGCCGAGGACGGTGACGTCATCTGCGGCTGGGCCGACGCCACCACCGCCGCAGTCGCCCACTTCCCGAACAGCACACTGCCCAAAGCCTCCAGACTTTTCGTCTCGATGCGCGCCGACCTGGAGAAGTAGGAGGTACTTCTCGGCGCCGCCCCCCACACGGCGCCGAGAAGCCGTCCGGCACAGCGGCGACCCGCCCCGAGCGTCCCCCCACGGGCCCGGGGCGAGGCGTCGCGTGCCATGCCCCAAGGGTTTCCGCCAGCTCTGGGAGAACGCTGGGAAGCGATTCGGAAACGGAGAATCCCCTTCCCAGCCGATTCCCAGCCCATGCCCGGCCGACAGGACCCGCCGGGCCTCGACGCTCTCGTCACTACGCGCCTGAACTGGGGGAACCGCAACCCACCGCTATGCGTGTCCGCACAGCGACGCCGTTTCCGGCGGATACGACTGCTCTGGCGCGCTTGCCTGACATGACTCCTGGGTGTCGTGGAACAGCGCGGTGCCCGGGTGGGCTTCTCACCCACGGTCATGGACCCCGTCGACGGCGCCCGGCAGAACGCCCAGGTCCGTGCCGCGCTGTCGCCACACGAAGTCGCCCGCTGCCTGGAACAGGGAGGAAACATGTCACCCGCCGAGGTGAACGGACTGCTGTCCCGACTGGCGATCGCGCACGGCGACCACGGCACCACAGGCGGGGGCCGGTGGCCCCGCAGGGACGGCTCGTCGCCGGCCGACTTGTAGCGACGCGCACAGCACGGGGCCGTCCCGCACGGCGGCTCGCCGACGAGGGCCGAAAGAAAGCACGCGGCGAAAACAGGGGGAGCGAATGGAATTGATGACCAGTCACGGTGATGGCCACGACAGCGCCGGGCTGCCGCACGCTACGGCAGCGGCGTTCTCGCACCCGCTCACCCGCCGCGCCTGGATGCGCTCCCGGTCTCTGCACTATGGGCGCCACCTCGGACCGTACGTCCTGCTGGTGGTGGTCCTCGCGCTGACGCAGGCGGTGACCGGGGTCTGGGCACTCACCCTGGGGTTGGCCATCGCCACGGTGCTCATTGTGGTACCCAGCCACTGGTGGAACTGCCGCCACGCCTCCGCCAACCCCCGGCGCGCACGGCTGATCCTGGAGCACTACTCGTGGCATCTCTGCCTCATGGAAGCCGTGCCCGAGCCGTACAGGGCCACGGAGCGGGACAGGCCCTCCTTCCGCCTGACGGATGCGGCGGCCCCTGGGCGGACCTGGACGCATAGTGTGCCGGATCCGGATCGGGACGATTCGTCGGTCAGGGCGCTGTGCCATCCGCGAGTGCTGGTCACAGCGGCTGCCTCCGCGGACGCCGTCCAGGCATGGTTCGCCGGTGACCTGCGCTTCGGGGGTGTGCTGTCACCCCCTGGCGGCGGGCAGCCGGTCCTGCTGCGCGCCCGTACGCGGCGCGGCCTGAAGGGGGAGGCCAAGGCGGCGCCCCCGGAGCACGACGCGCTGGCGATCCGCGCCGGTCTGCTGGACTTCCGCGACCTGCCCAAGAAGCACCCCCTTCGACGGGAGTGGGAGACACAGGACGCCGCGGCCGCCATGCGCGGTACACACCGAGTCGCTCCGCCCGGACCCTCCGCACCTCCCACGGCGACGGCACTGCAGCGAAGTCCCGTACTCCGAACCGTCGTACGCACCGTCCTCGGTCTGGGGGGTGTGCTCTTCCTGCTGCTCGGGGTGGGTCTCCTCGTCGGGGCGGCGCTGCCGGACGGCGCAGGGGTGGCCATGCGTCTGGTCCTCGCCGGTTGCGCCCTGATGGCCCTGGTCCCGGCACCACTGAGCCTGGCAGGCGCCCGCTTCGCGGGCTCCGGGCGCGGGTGGCCGCCGCGGTGGCCCGGACCGGTGAGTGTGGCGTTCCTGGCGGCAGGGCTGCTGCTGCTCTGGCTCAGCGGATTCCAGGACTGAATCAGACAGGCACATGGACAAGGGCGGCGCCGGGCCCTGGGGACTGCGCCCGGGGTCTCACAGACCTGGCTCGCATGCCGGAACCGCGGATTCGTTGACGCCAGACCGGAACGGCTCCCACGCAAACGACACGTCATCGCCGATGGCGCCCGTTGTGCAAGCCCGGGACCTCCGTCCCACGGATCCGGAACCCGGCCGCCTCCCTCATCTCTGAGCGCTGTTGGCTCAGACCACAACCCAGGAGCCCGGGCCGGGAGTTGGCCGCACGATGCTCGAGACGGCTCGGAGCCGTCTGGGAGACGGCTGGGAACCCGCGTCCAGTCCGATCCAAGAGCCGATGCCCACGATGTTCGCCACGGAACGATGTAGTGCCCAGACCTGCGTATGTGTGGTCATTGACGGGGGCTTGAATGGGAGAGGGAGCAATGACCAACGCGAAGAAGATGATCTACACGACGCTGGGCGTCGCCATCATTCCACTGGTCGTCAGATTCGACTCCAAATCGGTGACTTCGGTGAACGGGGAGATAACGTCCTACACCTACTTCAGCGTGTCGGCTCTCCTCGCGGGGCTCGTCGGAATCGCGTGCCTTATCAGGATGTACAGCACGGTGCGATTCAGTTCCTCGCTGAACAAGAACACGGCGCTGCTGCTGGCTCTGCTCGCGCTGGTGAGCCTTTTCCAGCTCGTGCGAGGAATCGGAGGCGTGCCCAGCGTGACGAAATGTACGGCCGAGTACAGCCTTGACCTGTGCATTCCGGTCACTGAATAGTGAACCGCCCCGGTTCGGATAGAGACTCCGGCCTGTACCGGATTCCGTGTGAAGATCAGAGTCATGGCAGGTCCCTCCTCCTACCCGCCTGAGCTGCAAAAGCGCGCGTTGTGCATGGTTGCCGAAGTCCGCGGTGACTACCCGACCGAGTCCGCCGCAAGGCGATGAAGAAGGAGACCGCCGAACTCAAGCGGGCCAACGAGATTTCGAAGGCCGCGGCGAGTTTCTTCGCGGCCGAGCTCGACCGGCCATACCTGCGCTCGTATCGTTCATCGACGAGCACCGGCACCGCTTCGGCGGTGCCGAGCCGATCTGCCGCGTGCTGACCATGCACGACTGCAAGATCGCTCCCTCCACCTCGGAACCTGGTGGCTCCGCGTGAAGTCGACGTAGGCCGAGGGGATGGTTCGACGCCGGCGGACCTCTCCGGCTGTACGCGAAACCGCCCTTCGACCGGCACGAGCCTGGAGCCGCCCCCGGCGGCGGAGACGCAGCGGATAAGCTGACGGAACAACGTCTGGCCTGCAACAACAGCCGCAGAGGCTCTGCCCCGACACCAGGGGCGGAGCCTCTATGCGTTGGAAGGGAAATCCGCTGCGGGCAGGTTCGAGATCCCCCTCTGAGCTGGCGCGATCGCCGCGCAGCCCCGGACCGTTTTTGCTGTGCGACGGAGTTGGGGACGCATTGGGGACACAAGGATAGGAACAGACGAGCAAAGGCGGGGGATCGCCGACACAGCCCACCCCATCTGACCTGCAAAATCGCCACGGATCAGCGTAGAAACGCAAAGGCCGCCAAGATCCCCAATAGACTCATAATCCGTCGGCCGTGGGTTCGAGTCCCACCCGCCCCACCTGCGCAGGCCTCTGACCTGCGGAAACGTTCTTTTTTGGGTGTCGGAGCGTCAACTTTGCCTGAACGGACTGAATCCGCTGCTCGCGAGTTTGGAGTCCGGCGGCGCTCGGGGAAGCTCCAACCCTCTGACCTGCGGCGAAGTAGGTGATCGAGGTCGTCGCTCGCCGTCCGGGCGACTGCCCTGAGGCTCGACGCCATGATCCAGGGACCGGAACAGGGACCGGGACGGCGCAGGCGTGTCCAGGCCGACGGTGTCTCCGGGGCGATTCGTTGTCCCATTTGCGGGTTGCGCGGCACGGGCTGCTGTCCCCAGCGCGGCGGTCGAGTACCGGGCCGGCAGCGGAGGCAGTGCAGATACCGGCACGGCGGGTGCGTGGGCGCGGGTAGGGCGTCGTCGGGTGTTCATCGTGCTGTGGAGTCACTGTCGCCTTTGTGTCGCTCGATCCGTGATGTCGTCCAGGGGTGTCGGCAGCCTGCGTGCCGATGGCGCACCTTGTGTTCCGATTGTGTTCCGAGGCGTCAGGTGGCTGCTGAGAGAGCGTCCTGGCGATCGCCGATAGATCTAGGGAACGGCCCGAAGAGGAAACGGCCCCGATGGGTTGCTCGACCGTCTTGCGCGGAGCCCTGCGGTTGGTGACAGCGGCCAACAGAAACTCCCCAGGGGCGGTGGCGATCCGCCCGGGTCGTGTCCGGTCCCGCGTGGCCGAAGCGGCCCGAGCGCGGCAGAGTACGCGGCGGTCGGGACCGGGCCCTGCGCGAACTCATCAGCGAGCTGTCGACGCGACCTGGACCTGGGACATCACGGGACCAACCGTCCACCCGCGTCGCCGAGAACGACAGCGGCGGAAGCACCGAGACCAGTGGTGGTCCGCCCCGACCGACTCGCTGGGCACCGCGGTCGCCGACACCGTCGGCACCTTCACCTGGCTGCTGGACGACCCGAACGGCACTGTCGAGGACACCGCCACCTCCTCGGCGGTCACCGGCACCGCGACCTTCGACGCCTTCGGCGAGCAGGGCAGCACCAGTGGCAGCTACGCGACCGGCAACCCGCTGCACTTCCAGGGCCAGTACCTCGACACCGTCACCGGTCTGTACGACCTACGTACCCGCGACCACGACAGCGGCACCGGCCGCTTCACCGCCGTCCACCCCCTGCCGTCCACGCTTCCGGGGGAGAAAGCGGGTGGGCTGCGCCTGATCGAGGGTCCGGCGCCACGAGCTCCGGTGTGGGGAAGCTGCCGACCGGTGGCGGCAGCCCGAAGCATGTCACCGCCCTGCCCGCCGACGGTCTGCCGAACGGCCGTCCTCGACATCGCCGGGCAATTGACCGCTCCGGGTCCAGTGAAAGGGTCTGTCGTATTTCGGAACTGTCACGGGTCTTGTCATCAGTGCGGGCGTCGTGCCAGTGTCCGGCCATGGTTACGTAACCATGGCCGGTTTACGCGGGTCCGAGTGTCTGTATCCGGACCTGGTTCATCACTGCCTCGGTTCAGGTGACGAACCCGCACTCCGCCCTCCGCGATTCCCGTCACTGGAGACGACATGACCAAGACCCCGACGAGGTCGAGAAGACTGGCCAGTGTGCTCATGGCCGGCTTCGGCGCGACACTCATGTTCCTGACCGCCCCCGCCCCCGCCCTCGCCCAGTCAGCCGCCGAGACGTCAGCCGCCTCGCACGCGCCGGTGAAGCCTGCGTCGAAGGGCGGTACCAGTGACTTCCGCGGGGTGAACTGGGCAGACCCGCGGGACAATTACGCCAGTGACGCCGTGGTGCCCAGCGGGCTGTCGGTGACCGACGACTACCGCACCGTGTACCGCACCACGGGTCACATGGTGCGCGGCTTCAAGAAGAACCTGGGCGCCAACACGCTGCGACTGCCGATCAACCCGGCAAGCGTGGGCACCACCTGGTGGAAGTCGTACCGGGCGACGATCGACGCGGCCACGGCCTACGGTGACAAGGTCATCGTCAGCTACTGGGAGGCCGACACCAGCAAGGACGGCCTGGTCGACGACACGGCCGCCTGGAAAAAGATGTGGAACACCGTGGTGCGGGAGTACAAGCACAACCCGCGGGTCTACTTCGAGCCCATGAACGAGCCGCACGGCTACACCCTGGACGAGTGGGTATCCGTCACCAGTGGTTGGCTGGCCCAGCACAAGGATGTCCCACGCGGCCGTGTCGTGATCAGCGGTACCGGCTACAACGACAACGTCACCGGAGTCGGCGCGGCACGCGCACTGCGGGGGACGCTGCTGTCGCTGCACTTCTACGGCTTCTGGGCCAGCCACACCCAGCAGGCGGACTGGGTCGCCGACCTCGAAGCCCGGATCGGCAAGTACGCCGGCCGGACCATCATCGACGAGGCCGGTGCCCCGATGACCACCGGTCTGAACTACGGCGCATGGAACGGCAACATCTACACCTCGTATCTCGCGGCCGTCACCAACACCGCCCGTAGCAAGGGGATGGGACTGGTGTACTGGCCGGGGCTGAGGTTCGGCGACGCCTACTCGATCGAGTCGCTGGACTCCGAGGGCAACCTGGTGGACAACAGCACCACCGGAGTCGCGCAGCTGCGCTGGGGCTACGGCTTCGGCAAGACCCCGCCGGTCAACGACCTGCCGCCCGCGCCTCCCGGTGAGGTCCTGCGCGGAGTGGCCTCCAACCGCTGCGTCGACGTGCCCGGCTTCAGCACGACCAACGGCACCCAGCTCGACCTCTGGGACTGCAACGACGGCGGCAACCAGATCTGGGACTGGAACGCGGACAAACAACTCACCGTCTACGGCAACAAGTGCATGACGGTGGGAGGCACCGGAGCCACGGCGGGAGACCCCGTGGTCATCTCCGACTGCACCGGCGCGGCGGCACAACAGTGGAACGTGAACGCGGACCTCACGGTGACCAGCGTCGCGAACCCGGCGCTCTGCCTGGACGCAGCCGGAGGAGGCACCGGCAATGGCACGGCGGTCGATGTCTGGAACTGCAACGGAAGCAGCAACCAGCAGTGGGCCAGAAGCTGATGCCGGCACCTGTTGCCCTCGACCACTGATCCGAACCGCACGGGCCCTTCGAGTCCCCTCGCCGGGCCCGTGCGGGTCAGCGCCGCCGCTCTTCACCTTCCGGTGAGGGCGGCGGCGCACCGGTGCTCGCGCGGACCACCAGCCGGGTCGGGACCAAGGTCTTGTCGATCCGGTCAGGCCCGGTGCGGCCGATCTTGCTCAACAGCTTCTGAAGACTGAGCCGGCCGACCGCGGCGAAGTCCTGCCGCACGGTGGTCAGCGGTGGCCAGAAGGCATGGGTCTCCTCCATGTCGTCGAACCCCACCACGCTGACGTCCTCGGGAATCCGGCGGCCGAGCTCGTGCAGGGCACGCATGACACCGAGCGCCATATGGTCGTTCGCGGCGAAGATCGCTGTGACCTCCGGCCTTCGCCCCAGAGTCAACCCGTGCTGATATCCGGATCGGGTGGTCCAGTCGCCGTACAGCACCGGGGGCGGGACGATGCCGGCATGCTGCAGGGTGCGCCGCCAGGACTCGACCCGATGGGCCGCGGAGAACGAGGTCGGGGGTCCGGCGATGTGCCATACCTGCTGGTGGCCGAGTTCCAGCAGGTGTTCCGTTGCCTGACGAGCGCCCTGTGCCTGATCGGTGTCCACCACGGTGTAACCGGGGCCGGTATCGGAGTCGACAACCACCATCGGAACCCCTGGTGGGAGGCTGAACTCCGCATCGTCCAGGAGACGCGCCTCGAAGACGAGGATCACTCCGTCGACGGCTGCCTCGCTGAGTCGGTCGTAGGCACCGGAAACCCTGCCCATGGTCGGGTCCGACACGGGGATGAGGGTGACGGCGTACTTGGCGCGTGCGGCTTCCTTGGCTATGGCGTCGAGGGTGCGCGTGTTTCCGAACGTCTTGAGCGTGAAGGTGATGACACCGATCGTGTTGAACCGCCCGCTCTTGAGCGCGCGTGCGGCTCCGTTCGGCCGGTAGCCCAGCGCCTGCATCGACTCGACAACCCGCTGCCTGGTCGCCGGGTCGACGTTGGTGTGGCCGTTGGACACGCGCGAAACTGTCTGCGGCGCGACACCGGCGTGACGGGCGACATCCGCCATCGACGGCCGGGGCCGTCTGGACATGGGCTTGTCCCCAATCGCCATGATCCCTTGTTTCCCCGTTTCCCCTGTTTCTCGGGCCCTGACAACAGCCTAGGCCCACTCCCCGGGCGTCTGCGGGGCGAGAAACCTCGGCAGTGAGTCCCCACGGCGGCCGGCGGGTTCACCGGGAGCCTGCTGCTGTAGCCGACGGCAACCAAACTCGGCACCCCGGCCTCCGACGAGAGGACCAAGTTCCGCCTGCAACTGGCCGAGATCGGCATCAAGTAGCACGCCCCCGCGGTCGCAGTGGCCCGCTCTCGCACGCACCCGCGTGCCGGGGCGGGCCGCCCCTGGCGAACAGCGATGGCCATAGAGGCTCCGCCCCGACTCCCGGGCCACTTGGTGGTGGAGAGGATTCGCCAACGGAATCCGATTGCGGGGCAGAGCCTCTGCGCGTTGGAAGGGAAATCCGCTGCGCGAAGGTTCTATCGCGTCAGTTGAGCTGGAGGGGCATCCAGGATCCCGTATTTGGCAGGTCTCCCGCGGAGGGGTAGGGACCATAGAGGGACCGCAAGGACAGGAGCCAACCGACAAGGACCGCGCAAGGCCGACACAAGTGCACACGCCTGACCTGCAAGAACGGCGTGAATCGGCACTGATCGGCAAGGCCCGCCAAGATCCTCAAAGGACTCATAATCCGTCGGCCGTGGGTTCGAGTCCCACCCGCCCCACTTGTGCAGGTTGATGACCTGCGGAAACGTTCCTCGTGAGGTGTTGGACCGTCAACTCCCGCTCAACGGACTGAATCCGCTGCTCGCGAGTTTGACGCCAGGTTGGTCTGTGTCGGCTGATGTTGCTCTGACCTGCACGTATGCGCCCGGAAACGTAGCTGGTGAGGCGTGTTCTGGTCGGCTCTGCTGCGGCGTTGAGGCCATTCTGAGGCCGAAGGTATGGGGAAGTAGCCGGGAGACTGGGCTCCGACGAGTCGTCTGGGTATGGCTCAGGGCTTTGGAGGGTGTGTCTCGTACATGCGGACGGCGATGATCAGGCCGGAGACGGCGGTGAGGGCGGCGACGGTCCAGATCGCGGTGGTGATGCCGTAGGTGTCGGCGAGGAAGCCGGCGAGGAGGGCGCGACGGCGAAGCCGTCGTCGCGCCACAGGCGGTAGACCCCGACGGCGCGGGCGTGCCTTCTCGGTCCCGTCTCCGGTGCGCACTTCAACCCTCAGCACGTCGAGCGCCCGCCGGTCCGGCGTCAGCATGCGGTCGAAGAGTTCGATGGGGGTCCTCTGGGTTGTGGACTGCTCGGGATGTGTCTTGGCCATGGCCGGTAAGTGGTGAGGAAACGACCCCGAGAGAAAGCGGCCTCGCAGGGAGCCCTCGACGGTTGTCGGGGGCGGTCGAGGCCGAGTCTCGTTGAGGCGTGCTGACAGCCGCGAGGGACGGCGGCCGGACGTCCACGGTCGCACGGCGACCTGCACGCCGCCGTGCCGAGGTCAGCGGCTGTTCCACCCCGGTGTTCCATTCGGTCTGCGGCGGCGGGCTCCGCGACATCTCCCGCGGGTAGGCTCTGCCTGATCAGGGGAAGTCGGCGGGGACGAGGCATGGGCGGGGTCGAGAAGACGCGGGGTGGCGGGGCCGAGCGGGCGACCTCGCGGGATGTCGCCCGGCTCGCCGGGGTGTCACACACGGCCGTGTCCTTCGTCTTCAACGGGCGCGCCCAGGGCAACCTCTCCGCCGAGACGCAGGAGAAGATCCGCAAGGCGGCCGAACAGCTCGGCTACCGGCCGAACGCGGTCGCCCGTGGCCTGCGCCGGAGTCGTACCGCCGTGATCGGTCTGGTCACGGACGAGATCGCCACCTCGCCGTTCGCCGGGCGGCTGCTGCGCGGGGCCATGGACATGGCGTGGAGCAGTGAGCACCTGGTGCTCACCGTCGACTCCGGGCAGGACCCGGTCGCCGAGGACGCGGCTGTCGCCGAACTGCTCGACCGGAGGGTCGACGGGATCATCTACGCCGCGCTGTCGTTGCGCCGCGCCCGAGTCCCGGAAGGACTGCACCGCACGTTCGCCGTGTTCGCCAACTGTCTCCCCGAGGACGGCTCCCTCCCGGCCGTCATCCCCGCCGAGCGGGCCGGTGGCCGCAGCGCCGCGCGCGTCCTTCTCGACGCGGGCCACCGCCGTGTCGCCCTGGTGGGCGGTCTGGACGACATCGCGACCGCGGAACGGCTGCGCGGCTTCCGTGACGCGCTGCGGACGGTGGGGTTGACGGCTGGGAAGGACTGGGTCGTGCGCACGGGAGGGGAGATCGCCGCCGGGTACCAGGGCGCGCTGCGGCTGCTGGACGGTGTTCCCGCCCACCGACGGCCCACGGGGATCGTCTGTTACAACGACCGGGTCGCCGCGGGCGTCCTCCACGCCGCCGCGCGCCTGGGCCTCGACGTGCCCGCCGAGCTGTCCGTCGTCGGCTATGACGACCAGGAACACATGGCGGCTTTCCTCAGCCCGCCCCTCACCACGGTCGCTCTGCCCCATCGCGCGATGGGAGAGACGGCCGTCCGCCTGCTCCTGGACGCCATCGACAGCGGGACCGCGCCGCCGGTCACCACCCGGCGGCTGGAGTGCCCCGTCGTCACACGGGGTTCGGTGGGACCAGCTCCCAGCCCGTGACCTCGACGTCCGTCCCCGAAACGATCAGCTCCGCGATGTCGTCGTCCCGTCGGTACACCCGTTCCGTGGCCGTCGCCCGGTCACCCGCGAACAGTTCCAGCAGGGAGCCGTCCACGAGGATTCGTACGGTGAGGGTCTCGCCCGGCGGGGTCGGCAGGACCAGGGGGACCGTGCCGTCCGGGCGGGAGCGTGGCCAGGCCGTGCGGTCCAGGGTCACCGTGCCGGACGCCGGATCGAGTCGCACGGTCAGTTCGGCCCCGGACGCGGCCCGCAGCAGACTCACGGTCGCCGCCGAACGGGCGGTCACCAGCAGGTCGTACGCGAGGGGGAGTGGCCGGCGCGGTCCTGGCGCGGCCGTGAACGGGACGGCCGCTCGCAGTAGTTCGAGCTCCGGAGCCGGTACGACCCGTAACGTGCCGTCCTCGTGGGTGTCCATCACCCGGGGTGCCGTGAGGACGCCGGACCAGCCCGCGCGGTCCACCTCCTCGGGCGGGCGTGACTCCCAGGACCAGCCCCAGAGCAGGGCGCGGCCGGACTCCGTGTCCTGGAGGACGGAGGGGGCGTAGAAGTCACGGCCGAGGTCCAGCGGGCCGCCGCCCGTACCGGCCGCGAACCTCGGTCCACCGTCCGCCTGCTCCACCAGACGGCCCGTGACGTACGCGGTGCTCAGCGGGTCGCCGTCCCACAGGGCCACCGCCAGCACCCAGTCGCCCCCGGGGGTCGCCCACAACTGCGGGCACTCCCAGCCGATCGCCCGCTTGCCGAAGGCGCGGACCGCCGCCGGGTCCCGGCCGTCCAGCAGGACCCCGGCGAACCGCCAGTCGTGCAGGTCCTCACAGTCGTACACCAGGACGGACGGGGTGCCGTCGGCGTGGCCGGCGCCCATCAGCGCCCAGCGGCGGCCGGCGAAGCGGAAGACGAAAGGGTCCCGGAACATCGTCACGTCCAGGCCGGGTGGTGGGCCGGCGACCACCGGCACCGGCAGTTGCTTCCACTTCTGGAGGCCGTCGTCCTCGGCCACGGCGAGACAGATCGCGCTCAGACCCTGGTGGTCGTGGTCGATCCCGGAGTACACCGCTGTCGGTACACCACCGTCGTCCACCACGCAGCCGGACCAGCAGCCCGCCTCGTCCGGGCCGTCGGGCGTGGGGCGCAGGGCGATCCCGTGGTCGTCCCAGTGGGCGAGGTCGGGGCTGGAGGCGTGGCCCCAGTGGACGTTCGTGTGCACGGGGGCGTCGGGGTTGTGCTGGTAGAAGAGGTGGTATCGATCGCCCCAGCGGAACGGGCCGTTCGGGTCGTTCATCCAGTTGGCCGGCGGGCGGACCCTGAAACGCGGGCTGTTGGCGTCGGTCGACCGGCTCACGGAACTCAACGATTGACTCCTGCTGATGTGATGCCCTCGCGCAGAGGGCGCTGGCCGACGACGAACACGGCGACGGCGGGGATCATGGAGAGGACGACTCCGGCGAGGACGACGGAGATCGAGCCGGTGCCGAGGTTGCCCTGGAGGGAGACCAGGCCCAGGGGCAGCGTGAGGTTCTCGGTGGAGGTTTCGAGGATCAGCGGCCGGAAGAACTCGTTCCAGTGGTAGTTGAAGGCCAGTACGCCGACGATGGCGAGACCGGGGGCCGCCAAGGGGGCGTACACCGACCGGAAGACGCGCCACGGACCCGCGCCGTCGATCATCGCCGCCTCGCCCAGGTCCTTCGGCATGCCCAGGAAGTACTGGCGCATCAGGAAGGTGCCGAAGGCTGTCGGGAAGGCCGGGACGATGAGGCCGAGCAGGGTGTCGGTCAGACCCATCGTCTTCAGTTCCAGGAAGACCGGGACCATCGTGACCTGCAACGGCACCATCATCGTGGCCAGGACCAGCGCGAACAGCGGCTTCTTGAAGCGGAATTCGAGGCGGGCGAAGGCATAGCCCGCCAGGCCCGCGGTGATCATCTGGCCGGCCGCGATCAGCGCGGTCACCAGGGTGGAGTTCAGTGCGTACAGCCAGACGTCGATCTGGTCGAAGACCCCGCGGTAGGCGTCGACGGTGGGGTCCGTGGGGATGATCTTCGGCGGCAGGTCGAAGGACTCCGCAGGCGTGCGCAGTGACGTCGACACCGTCCAGATGACCGGGCCGAGCGTCAACAGGGCGCACAGCGCCAGGCCTGCGATCCGGCCCCAGGGCGCCAGGCCGTGCCGTACGCGTGACGCGGTGGGGCTCGTGCGAGGACCCGGCATCGAACCCGATACCGAACCCGATGCCGAACCCGAGAGGGAACTCGTACTCATCTGACTCACCCGGCTCACTGGTAGTGGACGTAACGCCGGCTGAGCCGGAACTGGAGTGCGGTGACCGCCATGATCAGGGCGAAGAGCAGGACGCCCACGGCGGACGCCTCGCCGAAGCGGAGCTGCTCGAAGGCCGTCTCGTAGATGACCATCACGACCGTGCGCGTCGAGTCGCCGGGACCGCCCGCCGTGAGGACGTACGGCTGCTCGAAGACCTGGAGGGCGTTGATGATGCCGACCACGGACGCCACCAGCAGCGTGGGCGACAGCAGCGGCAGGGTGATGGCGAGGTGTTTGCGCACCCCGCTCGCGCCGTCCAGCGCAGCCGCCTCGTGCACCTCTTTCGGGATGTTGTTCAGGCCGCCGACGAACAGCAGGAACGAGAAGCCGAACTGCTGCCAGACGTACGCCAGGACCACGGCCGCCATCGCCCCGTTCTCCGAGGTCAGCCAGGGGACCGAGGGGATACCGACTGTGCCGAGGAGCCAGTTCACGGGGCCGAAGTCCTGGTTGAACAGGTACTTCATCACCACCGAGATGGACGCGGCGGACAGCACCAGCGGGAAGAAGAACGCCGAACGGAACACGGACCGCAGCCACTTGGGCATCCGGCCGTTCACCGCGATCGCCAGCACGAGCGCGATCAGCAACTGGAGTGCGACCGCGAGCACCATGAAGACGAGCGTGTTGCGGAAGGAGACGAGGACCGTCGAATCGGTCAGGATCTCCCGGTAGTTGGCCGCTCCGGCCCACCGCGGGTCGTCGATCACGTCCCACTGGAAGAGGCTGAGGACGACCGAGCCGACGATCGGTACGACCGTGAAGACGACGATGCCGACGACGGTGGGCGCGAGGAACAGTACGGCGAGGAGGCGGGTGCCCCGGGTGCGGATGGTGGTGGCGGCCGTGGACTCGGATGCCTTACGGGTCTGATCGGTCCTGCGGCTCCTGCGGCTCCTGCGGGTGCGGGCGGGCTCCGGTCCTACGGGCCTGATCTCGGTGTTCGTCACACTTCACGCTCCATGGCCTTCTCCAGGTCCCCCTGCAGCCGGCGCAGCGCGGGACGCACCGCGCCGGGGCTCGCAAGGGCGGTTCCGGTGTGCTTGATCAGCAGCTGCTCGACCTCGTTGACCTGCGGCGGGGCCGGAATCGGGCCGGTGGTGGGGATCTTGTCGAGGGTGTCGTAGAAGACCTGCCAGTGGGCCGGTCCTGTCTCCCGGTAGCGGGCCTCGTCGACCATGGAGCGGCGGGCCGGAGTGGTCTGGTTGGCCGCGAAGAGCTGGGTCATCACGTCCTTGCGGGCGGTGTACTTGATGAACTCCCAGGCCTCGTCCCGCATCTTCGACGTGCGCAGCATCGCGTACCCGGCGGCGCCGAACTGGTGACGCCGGGTACGCCAGCGCGGGAAGTACTGCACGTCGTAGTCGGCCGGTTTCATGCCCGCCTGATGCAGGCCGCCCGCCCAGAAGCCGCCCGCGGGCGTGACACCGACGCGGCCGGTGGAGAAGACGCCGACGAGGTTGCGGCCGTCGCCCCCCTCCGGCCGGGTGCACAGGTCCTCCTGGACGAGGGAGGAGAGGTAGTCGTAGACCTCCGCGACGCGGTCGGAGTCGGCCAGGGGTGTCGTCCACCGGTAGCCGCCGCCCCGGCCGCGCCGCTGTGCCTCGGGATAGAAGGAGTTCCAGAGCCAGTCGCCGCCGGGGGCCTTGGACTCGGTGAGGAGGTTGGTGTCGTTGGCGAAGAGCCAGGGGACCACTCCGCCCCACAGCCGGTTGGTCCAGAAGTACGGGGTGAACCGGTCGCCGTTGCTGCGTTTCATCGCTCGCAGCAGCGTGGTGAAGTCGTCGTGGGTCCAGTCGTCGTCGGGGAGGTCGGCACCCGCGCGTTCGAGGACCCGGCTGTTGAGGTACATGTCGGCCGCGTTGAACTCGACCGGCAGCTGGTAGAGGCTCCCCTCGTACATCATCGACTCGACCAGCGAGGGATGGACATCGGCGAAGTACGTGCGCAGCTCGGCCGCGTCCCGCTTCGCCCACCTGTCCAGCGGTACGCCGAGCCGCTGGGCGAAGAGCTGCACGCCCTCGGTGGCGACGTACACGAGGTCGGGTGCCGTGCCCGCGGCGATCTGGGTGAGGATCTTGGAGAAGAAGTCCGACCAGTCGTAGGCCTGTACGGGGTTGATGCGGATCCTGATGTCGGGGTGGACCTCGCGGAATCCGTCGCGCAGGGCGCGCTGCGCCTCGGGGTTGAAGGCGGAGCCCAGGGTGGCGATGACGAGCGAGCCGTCGTCGCGGCCGGGGATGTCGGCGGCGGTGAGGCGGTCCCAGCCGGCCGCGACACCGGCGAGAGCGGCGGCTCCGGCGCCGTATGCGCCGTAGCGCATCAGGGCCCGTCGGGAGAGGAGCGAGTCGGTCATCGGCGAGCCTAACTCGTGTTAGCCGAAGTTTGATTTCATGATGATGAGAACCCCGCTGCGGCTCTGTCAAGGGATGTGCGCGGATGGGAAGTACGGATGGGAAGTGGCGAACGGCCGGTGCGTGAGGGCTTGACCTTTAACGAGTTAGGTCTACGGTTCCGTTGAACATGAGCCGTGTCCCGACGACGACGTCGGGGAAGGGAGCCGCACGATGCGTGGCATGAAGAGGAGTTCGCTCGGCCCGGGGGAGACAGGGGAGACAGGGGAGACACTGTCCAGGCGGTCGCTGCTGACGGCCTCGGCCGTCGGCGCCGCCGGTGTTCTGCTGCCGGACCTCGTGAGACCGGCGGTGGCGGTGCCCCGCGAGGCGACGGCCGCGTGCACGGGCAGCTACCGCGCCGAGTACCACTTCACGGTCCCCGACCAGTGGATGAATGACCCGCAGCGCCCGGTCTGGATCGACGGCGAGTACCACTACTACTACCTCTACAACCCCGACTACTCGACGGGCGGCACGACGGCCGGCACCGCCTGGCGCCTGGCCACCAGCACCGACCTCGTCTCCTTCACCGACCGGGGCATCGCCGTGCCGAAGAACACGACGCCCAACGGCGATGTCTGGTCCGGCTCGGCGGTGGTCGACACCGGCAACACGGCGGGCTTCGGCGCGGGCTCGGTGATCGTCCTCGCCACCATGGCGCCCGACGACGTCACCCAGGCCCAGTACCTGTACTACTCGACGGACGACGGCCGCACCTTCACGAACCACGGCACCGCCCCGGTCCTCCCCAACCCCGGCGTACGGGACTTCCGCGATCCCAAGGTGATCCGCGACGAGGAGCGCGGGCGGTGGGTGATGCTGCTCGCCGAGAACGACAAAGTCGGCTTCTACCACTCCGCCGACCTCAAGGCGTGGACGTACGTCGGCGGCTTCATCAAGGGCGGCATCGGCGTCCTGGAGTGCCCCGACCTGTTCCGGATCAGGGCGGACGACGGGACCTGGAAGTGGGTGCTGGGCGTCAGCGCCAACGGCAAGGGCTCCGGGCTGCCGAGCACGTTCGCGTACTGGACGGGTTCCTTCGACGGTACGACCTTCACCGCCGACGCGTCCGATCCCCAGTGGCTGGACCACGGCTGGGACTGGTACGCGGCGGTCACCTTCGACAAACGTGACGCGAGCGGGGTCCTGGACCCCGACGCCCGGTATGCGATCGGCTGGATGAACCACTGGGACTACGCGAACACCACGCCCACCATCGAGTGCGACGGCTTCAACGGCACCGACTCGATCGTCCGCGAGGTACGACTGAAGCACGCGTCGGGTACGTACTACCTGGCGTCCCAGCCGGTGGCGGCCCTGGACGACCATGTGTCGCGCACGGTGGACCTCGGCGACATCGCGGTCGACGGCACACGACCGCTCGACTACACCGGTACCGCGTACGAGCTGACCTGTGAGATCACCTGGGACCAACTGCTGGGCGCCGGCCTCCAGTTGCGGCGGTCGTCGGACGGTGGGCGGCACATCGACGCGGGAGTCTACGGCGACTACGCCTTCGTCAACCGCGGTTACACCGTGAGCCCCGACACCTCCGGCCGCTGGCAGGAGAGCCGCACGCCGTTCGACCTGTCCGCCGGCACGGTCCGCCTGCGGATCCTCGTCGACCGCACGTCCGTCGAGATGTTCGTCGGCGACGGCCGGTACGTGCACTCGACCGAGGCCTTCCCCGACCCGTCCGACACCGCACTGGCGCTGTTCACGATCGACGGGCAGGCGGTGTTCCGGAACGTGGTGATCCGGGAGTTCACGGTCTGATCCGACGGGGAGGTGGCCGGGGCGGGCCGAGAGGCTGCCGACGACCGGCGCGCCAGGGCTCTCTATACCGAGGCAAGCTAGGGCCTGTCCGGCGGATCAGGTCGCAGGAAATCGGCGGCGCCCAATCTACGCAGGTGAGCGGGGCCTGGTGCGTCGAGCTGCAAGGCGGAGGAGGGAGTCGACGCGGAGCGTCGGCGAGTGACGACAACGCCGCAGACGGGCGTGCCAAGCCCCGCGTCTCCGGCATGATCCGCCGGACAGGCCCTAGACATCGGCACCGCGGAAACGGGCACGAGATTCCACGCCCGCACATGTGGTGGAGCCTCGCCCGTCGGTAGGGGAATCCGCCGCGGGCGAGTTCGAGAGGTCCTATCCAGCTGGCGAGATCACTCTCGACGCCGTCGGTCTTGCCCCTTGCGGCCTCATTGAGGCCGGGTTGAGGCCACAAGGACAGGAACAGACCGACAAGTGTTGACGAGCACCGACACCACTCACCTCGCCTGACCTGCTGAAACGTCATGGATGAGCACTGATCGGCAAGAGCCGCCAAGATCCCGAATGGACTCATAATCCGTCGGCCGTGGGTTCGAGTCCCACCCGCCCCACTCTCCGCTACGCGCAGAGAAGCGTTCTGACCAGCACTTTGCTGGTGGGTTGGGTGGCTTGAGGGATCTTGGCGACCCGTTGCGATCATGTTTTCATGATCGACAGGACAAATTCGGGACGCAGGTCACGCGGCGGGACACAGCCCCTCGTCTGGGCCCTCGTCGTCGCCTTCCGGCCCTGTCGCCGGGGCCTCAGCCTGGTCCTCCGGCTGGGTCGGCTTGTCCCGTCCGGGAGTCTTCTTCCCTGACCGGGGCACGACCGCGATCGTGGATTCCGCCTCTGCCGTCATGAGCTGAGGCAGGACGCTCGTGTACGTGTCCGAGGTGATCTGCCGGGAGCTGTGCCCCAGTCGTTATGAGGCTTGATGCCTGTTTCGCCTGTGAGGTTGGGTGAGGTTTGCTGGTCGCGGGTTCGTAGCTGGTGCTACGGGTGGAGACGGCGGCATCCGGCGACCATGCGACCACGGCGTTCGAGGCGGGCGCGGAGGGTGCCGGCCGCCGCCGTTGGCCCGGCTGGCCCCTTCACCTACCCGTTCGATATGACCCAACAGCCGGCCGCGACGTCCGCATCGGCGCGGCCGGGGACGGCCTCCCGGTCAGCCTCCAGCCCGTGGCCGCCCAGCACCGCTGCGACCTGGTGCGGCGCGCGGCGCACACGCTGTACGAGGCGGGGTGGCGGGGGTCAGGCCGGGTGCGTCGTAGTCACCATGAGCCGCCGCCCCCGCCACCGTCTCCGCCGCCGACCCCTCCGCTGTCGCCTCCGCCGCTGTAACCGCCCGACGAGGAACCCGACGAGGAACCCGAGCCGCCGGACGACGGCTGGGTGGCGGCGGACACGGCCGCCAGCGGAAGGTATGTGGCGAGGTGGGGCCGGAGCGTCGCGTCGTCCCCGGGTATGGCCGTCCGTGCCCGCGTGCGGGACGCATGCGCGTTCGCCTCGTCGGCCGCTGCCGCCGCCGTCCAGGCCTCGGCCTCGCCGAGGGCCACGGCCCACGCGGTGATCTCGCCCTCGTCACGCTTCTCCCAGCCGTGCCACCCGGGTTCGGCCAGATGGCGCCGGTAGGCCTCCGCCTGACACCACAGGTGAGAGCCGCGCACGGTGCGTGCCCGCAGTTCCCAGGCCCGCACGAGGGCCGCGAGCCCGGCGCCGGCCAGTGCCGCGCCGACTGCCAGCGGCGTCCGCCAGTCCGCGACCGGATCCGCCACGTCCGTCGCCGTGATCCCCACGACGACCGTTCCGACGGCCGCGGCCACCGCGCCGCCCCACACGGCGATCCGGCGGCGCCGCTCCCCGGACGGCTCCCACAGCCCGTCGCCACCCGTGCGCCGCCAGTCCTTGAGCCGGTGCCGCAGCAGGTTCCAGGCGATGGCGAACGCCGTGTTGTACTGGCCCAGCGGGACGCGCGGCTTTCGGGCGAACACGGCCTGGAGCACCTCCGCCGTCAGCGGGTCGGCGGCGCCGCCCTCGGGCCGTTCGCCGGCCTGGTGCAGCACGGGCTTCTTGTTGCCGCTGATGGTCAGATGCCCGTCCGCCGCCGCGGTCAGCAGCCACGCCGCCAGGTGTTCCTGGCGCACCTGGTCGGTGAGCAGGATGCCGGCGTGCGCGGGAGCGATACCCGCGGGCGGCTCACCGTTCGGTGTGACCGAGGCACCCAGCCGGCGAACGTCCATCCGCCGGGTCCGGCCGTCCGCCCCCTGGACCCGCTCCCGCCCCGCCAGCCGCACCAGCTCCGCGACCAAGGCCGTCGCGGCGAGGGCGATCCCCGTGGCCCACAGCCACCCGGCCGCGACGCCGTCCCCGGCCTCGACGGCAGCCGCCCGTCCGCCGGGCGCCGTTGGCAGCGACGCGCCGCCCCCGTCGGCATCTGCGACCTCCGCGTACAGCGTCAGACCCTCTTGCGCCTCCAGCCCGTCCTGCGCCACGTCCAACTGCCCCGGTACGGGCTGCCGCTGCGTCGCACAGTCCTCCTGCGAACCGGACGATCCCGCCACGCAACTCGGCCGCTGCAGGGCGAACGGGACGGCCAGGTGCACGTCGACGTGCCCGACGGGCACGTCCCAATTCGTGCCGACGGCATCCCACGCCAGCCACTCCTCGTCCCCGAGGCGCGGCAGGGTGTACTCGATCCGGTACCGGTGGGTCCCGGTCACCGTCGCGTCAGGGTCACCGATCACGATCCGTGCGTCCAGCCCGTCCTCGACGCTGTACGGCACCGGCTCGCCGTCCGCCGTGACGGATACCTCGCTGACGTCTCCGGGCTCCGTCCGCGGCACGTCACGGTAAATGCCGTGCCGCTGCTCACCGTTGAAGTCGTAGTCGATCACCTCGGTGATCCGGGCCGTCCCGTCGGCGCGTATCTCGGCGCCGACCCACATCCGGGCGATCCGTTCCCCGGGCTCCCCGAGCACCGCGCCCAGCAGCCCGACCAGCCCCACCAACACCGCGCCCACGAGCAGCAGAACGGCATCCCGCCGCCTCCGCCACCCCACCGACCTGGTCCTCACCCGGGCCCCCTCCCCGTCGCCCGTCACCCGTCAGGGGAGGACGATACAGGCCACGTATTACGCAACAGAGGTGCGAGAAACCGCAGTTCGGCGTCCGCGATCCATCCGTCGCCGAGACCGAGTCGAGGCTGAGCAGACCGGCTTCAGTAACGGGACAGGGGCGGCCGAGGTGCCGGCCGGCAACCGCCCCTGTGCACGCTCCGCCCGGCTACACGACCCCCGGGAGCAACGCGGCCTGCATCACATCCCGGCAGCGGTCCAAGTGCCGCAGGCGGTGGGGCGTGTACTTTCGGTTTCTCACTGACGATCCGTCAGGAGAATCCAGCAACGACCCAGTAACGGTGCGGATAACCAGGAATCACCCTCCTGGTCCCGGGGTGTTGCGAACACGTTCGCAACACCACCCCACGCCTCAGCCCAGCCTCGTGCGCTCCACGGGTGCGCCATGAGCACACCGAACTACCCGCTCGCCCTCGCCCTCGCCTCGGCCGGCTGGGGCAACGGTGAGACCGCACGCCGCATCAACGCCCGCGCTCAACAAGAAGGACACCGCAGCGTCGCGGTCGACCGCTCCCGCGTGGGTCGGTGGATCCGACACGGGGGAGGCCCCTTCCTCCACCAGGGTTTGGCCGGCACCAGCCTCATATACGCCACTCCATTTGAGGACACGCCGTTCGAAATATTTGACGACTCGTCGTTCGTGGTGAGCACAGGTACGTTCACCGCGCTCGGCCTTCTCCTGGTGGGCTTCAGCGCCGCTGGCATCGTTCTGGCCTTCCGATTCGTCTCCGGGGGTCCCGGTCTGCGCGGGGGTGGAATCGCCTGGGGCATCCTCGGGATCGTCGCCGCCCTCACCATGTGGTTCTACGCTCCGTTCTTGGTCATCCCTCCGCTGGTCACCGCGTGTCTGGTGATCAGGCGCCTCGCCGATGAGGAGTCCGGCGACTGGTTTCGACGTCCGCGGAACTGAACCTGCCCGTTCACTCCCCTGGTGACGGCCGTGCGGTCACGGACGGGGGTGGGTGGTGGTGCTGGCGCCCGTGGCCGCTATGTCCTCGGCCGTCTGCTCGGCCGGGGTCATCGCAGGTCAGGAGCGTATGCGAGGGCACCGAGTTTACTGCCCGCCTCGACGAAGGGCAGCGCGACAGCGATGCGCAACTTGCGAGGGCTGCGGTGGTTGAGCGACCTGGCGATCGATTCCCGCGGTCTGATGGTCGACGCCGAAGGGAGCGCCAGCACCTCGGTTTACGGATTCTGACGGGCACGCCGGCTGAGAAACAGCCGGTCCAGGGACAGGGCGCCTGGCCCGGTGAAGACGAGCAGCAAGAACGCCCAGCAGTAGAACGCGGCCAACTCTCCACCGTTGTCCAGCGGTATCAGGCCCTTGGGCGCGTGGGTGCCGAAGTACGCGTATGCCATCTCCCCGGAACAGAGCAAGGCCGCCGTACGAGAACCAAGGCCGAGCATCACCAGCGTGCCGCCCACAAGCCCCGACGCGGACACCGAACCCGAGACAGCTGCGGAACCGAGCTCCGCCGACGAGGCCAGCGGAGAAGCCGACGAACAGCCTGCAGCCGAGAACAGCCCCACCACGAACCAGCGCTCCCGTAAACGCACACCCAAGCGCCGCCCGAAGACTGGTGCTACCTGACCTGTACGACTCGACCACGGGGCGCGGCCCACGCCGCGCCCCTCCCAGAGCACCAACACGCTGACGTGACGGAGCGTCACGGGCGCACAGTGGCATGACCCGGCTTCACGAAAATCTTGGAAGAGCTGAACTACACGGCCGTTGACAGGCGCTCCCTGCCCCCCGGCCCGGGTCGGACAGGGGGTCGGCCACCGTGCAGAAGCCGGCGAGCGGTGAGCGCAACGGGCGGCTCGCCACCGAACGCACCGAAGAAGCCCGTGGCCGACGTTCGCTCGCAGCGGACGTGGACCCGGTGTGCTGACGGTTCCCGCACGCGGCCGCCGCGTGCAGGCGGCGCGGGCGAACGAAAAACGCGGCCGGAGGAGAATGTCGGAACTCACGCATTCTCCTCCGGCCATCGTCCGTCGATGTCCGTGATAGTGATCGACTTGCCGGGAGTTCAGCCGCCCTTACTCACCCTGGGACGACTCCTCACCCTCGGCCGTCGGTGCCTCTGCTTCCTCCGTCCCCGCTTCGGCTTCCGGTTGTTCGCCTTCGGTGGGGGTGGCCTCGGGTTCCGTGGTCTCGCTGGTCGCGGGGGCTTCCGGCTCCGTGGCCTCCGCCGCTTCGGCTTCCGGCTGTTCGCCTTCGGTCGGGGTCGCCTCGGGTTCCTGGGGTGCCTGTTCGGTGTCGTTCATGAGTTCACCTCCTTCCCGCGGTGCGCAGTGAAAGAGTCTGGCGTCGGACGCCCGGGAGCCAGCGAGGATCCCGAAGCGCATATCTATGCGCGCTTTACGCCTTTTGTCCTATTCCTCGAGAGTGAGGATGTCAACAGGCCCTGGTGCGAGAGGGCCGGGCGGCGCGAACACCAGGCGCCCTGGTGTGGAGGTGCCCATGTGGGGTCCCGCCGACGATTCCCTCTACCCCATGGCCCCAGCTCCGACCTGTGCGGCTGAAGCAGGTCGGCGCAGGCGGCCCTTAGCCGCCCCGGTTGCGCCTCGCCCGGTGCGCCTCGCGGTACGTCGGCGAAGGCGGGCGCCATGACCGCGCCCTGGACATCCGGCTCCGCTGCAGCATCATCTCGGCGCAGGGACGCAGGACACGGCGCAGAGGCCCCGGTCGGGGGACACACCGACCGGGCTGCCTCGACGGCCCGGCCGCATCCGCCCCCTACCCTCGGCG